>NZ_JAMYUQ010000021.1:0-94031 GCF_040323095.1 Mesorhizobium sp. M0058 | reverse complement strand
ACCAACCCCTACTCCACCCCCCCCCCCGCCCCCACAACCCCCCCCCCCCCCCCCCCCCCCCGTTGGGGTGCGGCCGCCCCCCCCGGGGGGGGGGGGGCCGGTGCCGCACCCCCACCCCGCTGCTGCGCAGCGACCCTCCCCACAAGGGGGAGGGTAAGGGGCGGCGCCATCCTTCGCCATGACACCATATGGATCAGAGGCTGGACATCGTGACCTCTCATCGTCTCTCATCCGGCGGTCTCATCGACCGTTCCACCCCCCTCACCTTCCGCTTCGACGGCACGACATTTTCCGGCTTCCAGGGCGACACGCTGGCGTCGGCGCTGGTCGCCAATGGCGTCAAGCTGGTCGGCCGCTCGTTCAAATACCATCGTCCGCGCGGCATTCTGACTGCGGGCTCGGAAGAACCCAACGCGCTGGTCGAACTGCGCACCGGTGCACGGCGCGAGGCCAACACCAAGGCCACGACGGCCGAACTCTATGAAGGCCTCGAAGCGGCCAGCCAGAACCGCTGGCCGTCGCTGCGCCACGATGTGATGTCGGTGAACCAGCTGTTCGCACCGATCTTCGTCGCCGGCTTCTACTACAAAACCTTCATGTGGCCGGCAAAATTCTGGGAAATGGTCTACGAGCCGGCGATCCGACGCGCCGCGGGTCTGGGTCGCGCGGCGGTCACCCCCGATCCGGATCACTACGACAAGGCCTGGGCGCATTGCGATGTGGTGATCGCCGGCTCCGGTCCGGCCGGTCTCGCCGCCGCACTCGCTGCAGGCCGCAGCGGTGCGCGCGTCATCCTGTGCGAAGAAGATTTTGCGACCGGGGGCCGTCTGTTGTCGGATGGCGGCACGATCGACGGTCTGCCGGCCGCGGAGTGGCTGTCGCGCACACTGGCCGAGCTCAGCTCGATGCCGGATGTCCGCATCATGACCCGCACGACCCTGTTCGGCGTCTATGACGGCGGTACCTATGGCGCGATCGAGCGGGTCAACGATCATCTGCCGGTGCCGCCCGAGCATCAGGTGCGGCAGCGCCTGTGGCGCATCGTGGCCAAGCGCTGCGTCGTCGCCGCCGGCGCGATTGAGCGTCCCATCGTCTTTGCCGGCAATGACACGCCCGGCGTGATGATGGCGTCCGCCATCCGCACCTACGTCACACGTTATGCGGCGACGCCGGCAAAGCGGATCGCGCTGTTCACCAACAATGAGGATGGCTGGCGCACGGTCGAGACGGGACTCGGCGCCGGGCTGCAGATCGCGGCGGTGATCGATGCGCGGCCTGACGTCTCGCCTGCCCATCGTTCTCTCGCTTCCAGGAACGGCTTCACCGTGCTGCATGGTTCGGTCAGCGGCGTCGACGGCGGCAAGGACGGCGTAAGAAAAATAGCGGTGTCGCTGACCGGCGGCGCGCGCGCCGAGGTCGAGGCCGACGGGCTTGCCGTTTCCGGCGGCTGGAATCCGGCGGTCGGGCTCACCTCTTACCATCGCGGCCGGCCGAAATGGCGAGACGACATCGCCGCCTTCGTGCCGGACGGCGCGCCGCCCGGTATGGTCGCCGCAGGTGCGGCTAACGGCGACTTCGGGCTAGGCGCCTGCCTGCGCGCAGGTTTCGAGGCCGGCGCCGCAGCGGCGCGGGACGCGGGACGCAATGGCAATCCGGGCTCTGCAGCTGTTGCCGGCGACGAGTCCTTCTCACTGACCCCGCTCTGGCACGTCGCCGGCAAAGGCAAGGCCTTTGTAGACCAGCAGCATGACGTCACCGCGTCCGACATCGAGTTGGCGCAGCGCGAGGGTTTTGAATCGGTCGAGCATCTGAAGCGCTACACCACGCTCGGCATGGCGACCGACCAGGGCAAGACATCCAACGTCGCCGGCCTCGCCATCATGGCGGCGGTGACGGGCAAATCCATTCCCGAGACGGGCACGACCATCTATCGCCCGCCCTACGTGCCGGTCGCCATCGGCGCTTTTGCCGGCCACCATCGCGACGAAAATTTCCATGCGACGCGGCTGACGCCGTCGCATCACTGGGCGGCCGAACAAGGCGCGATCTTTGTCGACACCGGCCTGTGGAAGCGCGCGCAATGGTATCCGCGCGCCGGCGAGAAAGACTGGCTGGAATCGGTCACCCGCGAGGTCAAGGCGGTGCGCGGCGGCGTCGGCTTCTGCGATGTGTCGACGCTGGGCAAGATCGATGTGCACGGCCCCGATGCCGGCGCCTTCCTCGACCGCGTCTACATCAACACCTTCTCAAACCTTGCCGTGGGAAAAGCCCGCTACGGGCTGATGCTGCGCGAGGACGGCCTCGTCTATGATGACGGCACGACCTCGCGGCTGGCCGATGACCATTATTTCCTCACCACGACCACGGCGAAGGCCGGGCTGGTGATGCAGCATCTCGAATTCTGCCGGCAGGTGCTATTCCCCGAACTCGACGTGCAACTCACCTCGGTCTCCGACCAGTGGGCGCAATTCTCGATTGCCGGGCCAAGGACGCGAGACCTGTTGAAGGAAATCGTCGACCCTGCCGAGGACCTTTCGAACGAAGGTTTTCCATTCATGGGCGTGCGCGAAGTCGCTTTGCGCGGCGGCATCAAGGCGCGGCTGTTCCGCATCTCCTTCTCCGGCGAGATGGCGTTCGAGATTTCGGTGCCGGCGCGTTACGGTGAAGCGATGGCACGCAATTTGATGCTGGCGGGAAAACCGTTCGGCGTGACGCCGTATGGCACAGAAGCCCTCGGCGTCATGCGCGTTGAAAAGGGCCATGTCGCCGGACCGGAACTGAGCGGCACGACGACCGCCGCCGATCTCGGCCTCGGCAAGATGATGTCGACCAAGAAGGATTTCATCGGTCGCGTCATGGCCGGCCGCGAGGCGCTGGTGGCGCCGGACCGGCAGGTCGTGGTCGGCATCAAGCCGATCGACAAGGCGCGCCGCCTGCGCTCCGGCGCGCACATCATCCCGAAGGGCCAGACGCCCGGGCCTGATAACGACCAAGGCTACGTCACCTCGGTCTGCTTCTCGCCGACGCTCGACCAGTGGATCGGTCTCGGCCTTGTCGAGCGCGGCCGCGAACGCATCGGCGAGATCGTCCACGCGCATGATCCGCTGCGCGGTGAAGACTATGATGTCGAGCTCTGCAATCCCGTCTTCTACGATCCCGATGGAGGGCGCCAGCGTGGCTGATTTTTCCTGGGATGTTCGTAGCCCGCTCGAGCGCGCGCTCGCTCCTGGCGCTTACGGCCCGCAAGGCGATGCCGGTGTGTCGCTGACCGAGATCCGCAATTTCGACCTCGTCCAGGTGATGGCACGGCGCGGCAAGGCGGGTGATTTGGCCAAGGCCGCGAACGCTCGTTTCGGCGTCGCGGCTCCGGAAACGCCGAAGGCGGTTGGCACCGCGGATGCGACGCTGATCTGGTCGGGACCGGATCAGTTTTTTGTCCTGTCGAAGGGTGGCAGGACTGAGGTGCTCGCTCAGACCTTTGCATCTTCCGCTTCGCTATCCGACCAATCGCATGCACGCGTGCTGATCAGCATCTGCGGCCCCAAGGCGCGCGCCATGCTGGCGAAACTGTCGTCGATTGATTTGCATCCCGATGCGTTTCCGGTTGGCGCTGCTGCCGCGACCTCGATGGATCACACCAGCGTCACGCTCTGGCGTGGTGGTGACAAGGCGGATGGGCAGGCGGTGTTCAACCTCCTGATGTTTGCGACGTTTGCCGAAAGTCTGTGGCACACGATGTTGGATTCGGCTGCGGAGTATGGTGTGGCTATCGGGCATTCCGAGGAGCTTTAGCTCGATAGTTTCAGATGTTGGCGCCGCCCCTCATCGCCCTGCCGGGCATTTCTCCCCGTATAGTGACGGGGAGAAAGAAGCTGGTCGCAGCCTCGGCGCTCGTCCTGCAACGTTGGCGATTGGCGAAACCGGCGACGACAGCTTCGCCCGTTTACGGGGAGAAGATGGCGGCAGCCAGATGAGGGGCAGCGCTGACGTTCGGAAGATAGGGCTGATCGGCAAGGTTCGGCCTTAGCGACCGCGGCGAGAACGCCACCCTCCACCTTGCCAAACCCAACCGCGCTGCTATTCTTGCTGCTAAAATAATTTTACACACAGGCAAACTTGTTTCTCGAACCGCAAGGCTGAGATGAGCCAGTCGCCCTACCCCTCTGTCGCAGCCGGACCGCCGCGGCCGAGCCTCATCCTGAGGCCCGGCCAGATCGCGCTGCCGCCGGGCATGGAGCGCCATACTATCCTGGGGAATGGCGCGGTGCTGATCGAGGTCGAGGCCGGCGATACGTTCACCGTGCGCAATGTCGAGGGCGGGCAGGCTTGCGAGTTGCTGGCCTGGGACAGGACCGGCGCCACCGATCCTTCCATCCTCGGCGAAAAGTCCAACAGCAATGCCGCCGGGATCAAGGCGCTTCTGGCCGAGGGCGATGACAGCCTGGCTTCCGTCCGTCGTGGCCTTGAGCGCCGCCAGGTGCAGCTCGACGAGCCCAAGGCGGTGCGTGTGTTCGGCGGCGCAACGCCTGCCGGCACCGAGCAGGCATTCACGGTCAGGCGCGACGGCGCGATGCTGATTGCCGCACCCGGCGGGCCGATGCTCGTCGACAGCCATGATACGGCAACGCCGCTCACCGTCATGGTGCGCCGCGCCACCGTGCGCCTGAAGACAAAGTCGCAGCTGGCCGATCCGCTTGCCGATCCGGTGCTCGATCTGCGCGTCCATTCGGCGACAGCCGAATCCTATTTCGTCAAGGCGGGCGACTACCTGCAGATCATCGATGTCGACGGCCGCCAGTGCACCGATTTCCAGTGCTTCTCGGCGCGCAAGCTGGACAAGGGGCTGGACCATCCGCTCGACGTAACGACCACGCGCACGCTGATGGGGTCGAGCTACCCGATGCCGGGCCTGCATTCGAAATATTACGACCAGGACATGGAGCCGCTGGTCGAGGTTATCCAGGACACATGCGGGCGACACGACGCATTCGCGCTGGCGTGTGCCGCCAAATATTACGATGACATCGGCTATCCCGGCCACACCAACTGCTCGGAGAATTTCAACCGCACGCTGGCCGACAAGGGTGTCACCCCACGTGCCGGCTGGATGGCGATCAACTTCTTCTTCAACACGGCGATCGACGCCCATGGCGTCATGGTGTCGGATGAGCCGTGGTCGCGCGCCGGCGACTATGTCCTGCTCAGGGCGCTCACCGACATCGTCTGCGTCTCCTCCGCCTGTCCCGACGACACGACACCGGCCAATGGCTGGAACCCGACCGACATCCATGTGCGAACCTATTCCGGCCAACACAAATTCTCGCGAGCGATCGCCAGACGCATGACGCCCGATTCGGAACCGAAAATGACCCGCGAGACCGCCTTCCATTCAAGCTTCGCCAAGCACACCCGCAACTTCGTGGAATACCGGGGTTATTGGCTGGCCAATTCCTTCGCCAAGGAAGGCGCCATCGCCGAATACTGGGCCTGCCGGCAGGATGCCGTGATCATGGACCTGTCGCCGTTGCGCAAGTTCGACGTCACCGGCCCGGATTCCGAGGCGCTGCTGCAATACACGCTGACCCGCGACGTCAAGAAGCTCGGCGTCGGCCAGGTCGTCTATTCCGCCATGTGCTACGAGCATGGCGGCATGATCGACGACGGCACGCTGCTGCGGCTCGGCAAGGACAATTTCCGTTGGGTCGGCGGCGACGACCTGTCCGGCGAATGGCTGCGCGAGACGGCAAAGAAGCTTGGCCTCAACGTGCTGGTGCGCTCGTCCACCGACCAGATGCACAATGTCGCTGTCCAAGGGCCGAAGAGCCGTGACATTTTGCGAGAGGTGGTCTGGACCTCGCCGCTGCAACCGTCGATCGACGAACTCGAATGGTTCCGCTTCGCTGTCGCGCGCATCGGCGGCGGCAATGGCATTCCGGTCGTGGTGTCGCGCACCGGTTATACCGGCGAGCTCGGCTACGAAATCTGGTGCCACCCACGCGACGCCGAAAAAGTGTTCGATGCCATCTGGGAGGCCGGCCAGCCGCACGGGCTGAAGCCGATGGGCCTGCAGGCACTCGACATGGTGCGCATCGAAGCCGGGCTGATCTTCGCCGGTTACGAATTCTCCGACCAGACCGACCCGTTCGAGGCGGGCATTGGCTTCACCGTACCGTTGAAGGCCAAGACCGACGATTTCATCGGCCGCGAGGCTCTGATAAGGCGCAAGGAACATCCGCAGCACAAGCTCGTTGGCCTCGACATCGACAGCAATGTCGCCGTCGGCCATGGGGATTGCGTCCATATGGGCCGCGCCCAGATCGGTGTCGTCACCTCGGGCATGCGCTCGCCGGTGCTGAACAAAAACATCGCTCTGGCGAGGCTTGACGTCACCCACGCGGCAATCGGCACAGAGGTGGAGATCGGCAAGCTCGACGGTCATGCCAAGCGGCTGCCGGCGCGCGTCGTGGCCTTCGCCCACTACGATCCGCAAAAGACCAGGCCGCGATCCTGAGGGTTGCACCCCCGGCCCTTCGCAGGCTCAGGGCGTTCGAAGCTCGAAAGCAATTGGCTTTCCGTCCGCTACCGCGGACCGCTTCTCACCCCACAAGGGGAGAAGGACAAAGCGAGCGTTTCGCAACCGTGATGTGCACGACGCCACAAATCACTTGACGTGAAAGCGCGCCGGATCAATCTTCACTGTTAAGAAAAAAATACGACTGAGTGGAAACACTGGAGTCGTGCGGTCATGTACCGGGGAACAAGCTTCGCGAAGCCGAGGCATCACCGGCCGGGAACACAAAATGGGGAATTCAGACAGATGAGCACGATTACCACTGCCCTGGAGCAGCCCGCTGAAGGCAAGCTGCTCCGCAACATCGACTGGCGCGGCGCCTTCTGGGTGGCGAGCGGCGTTCCTGCCCTTGTCCTGTTTTCGATCGGCGGCATTGCCGGAACGACGGGAACGCTGGCCTTCGGGATCTGGATCGCTTCCATGATCATGGGCTTCCTGCAATCCTTCACCTATGCCGAGATCGCCGGCCTGTTCCCGAACAAGTCGGGCGGCGCCTCGATCTACGGCGCCACCGCCTGGCTGCGTTATTCCAAGTTCATCGCGCCGCTGTCGGTGTGGTGCAACTGGTTCGCCTGGTCGCCGGTGCTGTCGCTGGGCTGCTCGATCGCCGCCGCCTATATTCTCAACGCGCTGGCGCCGGTGCCGCTGTTCACCGAGGCGTCGCCGGACGTCGTCGCCTATATCGCGGCGCATGCCGGAACGGTGCCTGCCGACGCCATCGCCGCGGTGACCGCGGCGGCCACGCCGGCGATCCGCAACTGGACGCTGTTCAGCCACACGCTAGGTCCTGTCTCCTTCACCCTCAATGCCACTTTCTTCATCGGCGCGGTGCTGATGCTGATCATCTTCTCGATCCAGCATCGCGGCATTCTCGGCACCGCCAATGTGCAGAAGTATATCGGCCTCCTGGTCATCATCCCGATGCTGATCGTCGGTGTCGTGCCGATCGTCACCGGCCAGATCAACTGGGCGAACTTTTCGCCGCTGGTGCCGCTGGCGGCGGCTTACGCGCCGGAGCCCGGCTCGTGGAACATTGCCGGCTGGACGCTGGTGCTGGGCGGCATGTTCATCGCGGCGTGGTCGACCTACGGCTTCGAGACCGCCGTCTGCTACACATCGGAGTTCAAGAACCCCGGCACCGACACGTTCAAGGCGATCTTCTATTCCGGCCTGCTCTGCATGCTTCTGTTCATCCTGGTGCCCTTCACCTTCCAGGGCGTGTTGGGCCTCAACGGCATGCTGGCGACGCCGATCGTCGACGGCTCCGGTGTTGCCGATGCACTGGCCGGCATGGTCGGGGGTGGCGCATTGATCCACAGCCTCTTGGTGATGCTGATGATCCTGGCGCTGGTGCTGTGCATCATGACGGCAATGGCCGGCTCGTCGCGCACGCTCTACCAGGGCTCGGTCGATGGCTGGCTGCCGCGCTATCTCAGCCACGTCAACGAGCATGGCGCGCCGACGCGCGCCATGTGGACCGATCTCGTCTTCAACCTGATCGTGCTGGCCATCGCCTCGGCCGACGCGACGAGCTTCTTCTTCATCCTCGCCGTGTCGAACTGCGGCTACATCATCTTCAACTTCCTCAACCTCAATGCCGGCTGGATCCACCGCATCGACAACGGCCACATCAACCGGCCTTGGAAGGCGCCGAGCTGGCTGCTCGGCCTCGGCGCCATCTTCGCCTATGTAAACGCCATCTTCATGGGCGCCGGCGCCAAGGTGTGGAACCCGATGGCGCTCTGGGCCGGCCTGATCACAGCCGCCTTGATCATCCCGGTGTTCTGCTACCGGCACTACGTCCAAGACAAGGGCAAGTTCCCCGACCACATGCTGGCCGACCTCGGCATGGCGGGCGCAGACCTCTCGGTCAAAAAGGCAGGCATGCTGCCCTACCTGACGCTGGTCGCCGGCCTGGTGGTGATGCTGCTCGCCAACTGGTACTTCGTCATCTGAAAGTGATGGCTTGAAAAGAATGGGCGCGCTTCGGCGCGCCCGTTTCTTTTTGTGGCAGACGTCAGCCGGCCTTGCGGATGACCGCTTCGGAGCCTTCGAAGAACCGGTTCGGCGGACGCTTCAGGCCGAGATTCTCGCGCAAGGTGGTGCCCTCATACTCGCGCCGGAAGAGCTTTCGCCGCTGCAGCTCGGGCACCACCTTCTCGGCGAAGTCGTCGAGCCCGGCTGGCAGATAGGGGAACATGACGTTGAAGCCGTCTGACCCTTCGGCAAACAGCCATTCCTCCATCGAATCGGCGATGGTTTTCGGCGTGCCGACGAAAGCAAGGCCGGAATAGCCGCCGAGCCGCTGCGCCAGCTGGCGGACGGTCAAAGTTTCCCGGCGCGCCAGCTCGATGACGCGCTCACGGCCGCTCTTGGAGGCATTGGTCTCGGGGATTTCGGGCAAGGGCGCGTCGGGATCGAAGCCGGATGCGTCGTGCCCCAGCGCGATCGACAGCGAGGCAATGCCGCTCTCGTAATAGACCAGGCTGTCGAGCTTGGCGCGTTTGGCCTGTGCTTCCTCGACACTGTCGCCGACGATGACGAAGGCGCCGGGCAGGATCTTGATGTCGTCGCGCGAACGGCCGAGCTTCTCGGCCCGGCTTTTGACATCGGCAAAGAAGCGCTGCCCGGCCGCCAGATCGGAATGGGCGGCGAAGATCACCTCCGCCGTTTCGGCTGCCAGCTGCCGCCCGGCCTCAGATGCGCCGGCCTGGACGATGACCGGCCAGCCCTGCACCGGCCGCGCAATGTTGAGCGGGCCGCGCACCGAGAGATGCTCACCCTTATGGTCGAGCACATGCAGCTTCGCGGGATCGAAATAGAGCCCGCTCTCGGCGTCGCGGATGAAGGCGTCGTCGGCAAAGCTGTCCCAGAGGCCGGTCACCACATCGTAGAATTCCCGCGCATTGTGATAGCGCTCGTCGTGCTCGACATGCTCGTCGAGGCCGAAGTTCAGCGCGGCGTCGGGATTGGATGTGGTGACGATGTTCCAGCCGGCGCGGCCGCCGCTGATATGGTCGAGCGAGGCGAAGCGACGGGCAATGTGATAGGGCGCGTCGAAGGTCGTCGATGCGGTGGCGACAAGGCCGATATGATCAGTGACGGCGGCGAGCGCCGACAGCAGCGTGAACGGCTCGAACGAGGTCACCGTGTGGCTGCGCCGTAGCGCCTCGATCGGCATGTTGAGAACGGCCAGATGGTCGGCCATGAAGAAGGCGTCGAACTTCGCCGCCTCAAGCGTCTGCGCGAAGCGCTTCAGATGGGCGAAGTTGAAGTTGGCATCGGGATATGAGCCGGGATAGCGCCAGGCCCCGGTGTGAAGACTGACCGGACGCATGAAGGCGCCGAGCCGCAATTGCTTATTGTCTACCATGGGATGATCACCTGATGCGAATGAGCGTTGCCGCTCCGATATGTAAGCAGGATCGGACGGCTTTGCCGTCCTGGAAAGGAATTCTGTTTTGGAAAACCGGCGCCGCGAAGCATTTTCATACAGGTGGCCGTTCAACCTATTTTGATGAACCCGCCTGGTGTTGAGATACTTGCCTGGGTGCTCGGTGCCACCGGCAAGGAGAAAGCCAGAACGCCGCACGTCAAGCGTACGGCGTTCCAGCCTTTTCCAAGGTGCATCCTGTGCGCCGGCAGCGCCTACTCGGCGGCCAGGGCCAGTGGCGGCCTGTCATTGTCCTGCACGGCCTCATCAGCCGGCTTCCTGCCTTTCTTCGGCTCGCGGCCGAAGAACAGCGCGTAGCCTGCCGGCAGCACCAGGATGGTGAGTACGGTGGCGACGAGGATGCCGCCCATCATGGCGTAGGCGAGCGGTCCCCAGAACACCGCACGCGAGATCGGGATCAGCGCCAGCACCGCCGTCATCGCCGTCAGCACGATCGGCCGGAAACGGCGCACGGCCGAGCCGATGATGGCCTCCGATCGGTCCATCCCCCTGGCGATGTCCTGATCGATCTGGTCGACCAGGATGATCGAGTTGCGCATGATGATGCCGAGCAGCGCGATGACACCGAGGATGGCGACGAAGCCGAACGGCGCGCCGCTGATCAACAGAGCCGCCGCCGCACCGATGATGCCGAGCGGACCGGTGGCCAGCACGAGCATCGCCTTGCCGAAATGCTGCAGCTGGATCATCAGGAGCACGACGATGACGGCCAGCATGATCGGCGCCTTGGCGGCAATCGAGGCCTGGCTTTCGGCGGAATCTTCCGCACCGCCCTGGATCTCGATCTTGTAGCCGGGCGCCAGGCCGGCGCGCATGCCCTGCATGTCATTGTAGAGCTTGGTGACGACGTCGTTCGACTGCACGCCATCCGGCAGCGTGGCGCGCACCGAGATGGTCGGCAGGCGATCGCGCCGCCATTCGACGCCCTGCTCGAGCACCGGCACCACCTTGGCCACCTGCGACAGCGGCACGAAGCCGCCGAAATCGGTCGGGATATAGACCGAGTCGACCGAGGACAGCAGGCTGCGGCTGGCGTCCGGTTCGCGGGCGACGATGGAAACCGTCTCCTCGCCATCACGGAAGTCATCGAGCGGCGCGCCGGACATCGCTGCCTGCAGCATCTGGCGGATGCGCTGCGAGGTGACGCCAAGCGCACGGGCGCGGTCCTGGTCGATGACCAGCTTCATCGCCGGTACCGGCTCCAGCCAGTCGTCATGGAGGGCGCCGAGCAGCGGATTTTCGGCGAATTTCGCCTTCACCTGGTCGGCGATGCGGCGCACCTCCTGGCGGTCCGGACCCATGATGCGCATCTGCACCGGCCAGCCGGTCGGCGGGCCGAGGAACAGACGGTCGACCTTGGAGCGGATCGAAGGGAAATCCTGCGCCAGGACTGAGCGCAGCTTGAGGATCAGCCGCTCACGCGCCGGCTCGTCATTGGCCATCACCAGAAGCTGCGCATAGTTCGGATTGCGCAATTGCTGGTCGAGCGGCAGGAAGAAGCGCGGCGCGCCTTCGCCGATATAGGTGGCGATGAAGCGCTTGTCCTTGTTGTCCATCATCCGGGCTTCCAGCGCCTTGGCCTGCGTCTCGACTTCCTTGATCGAGGTTCCCTCAGGCAACCAGAGATCGACGAGGATTTCCGGCCGCGAGGATTGCGGGAAGAAGTTTTGTGGGATGAACTGGAACGCCCACAGGCTGGTGGCGAAGGTGACCAGCGTCATCACCAGAACGATGATGCGGTGGCGCACCGCCCAGCCGACCGTGGCGCGCAGCCGCCGGTAGAAGCCGGTGTCGAAGGCGTCATGATGGTTGCCGGCATGCTTGCGCTGCTTGAGGATCATGTAGCCCAGCCACGGCGTGAAATAGACGGCGACGAACCACGACACGACGAGCGCGATGCCGACGACATAGAACAGCGTGCGCACATATTCGCCTGCGGTCGAGGCGGCGAAGCCAACCGGGATGAAGCCGGCGATAGTGATCAGCGTGCCGCTCAGCATCGGGAAGGCGGTCGAGGAATAGGCGAAGCTCGCCGCCTCGATCTTGACCAGCCCCTCCTCCAGCTTGCGCTCCATCATCTCGACGACGATCATGGCGTCGTCGACCAACAGCCCGAGCGCGATGATCAGGGCGCCGAGCGAAATGCGCTGCAGATCGATGCCGAGCTCGTACATGATGGCGAAGGTGGCGGCCAGCACCAGCGGAATGGCAATGGCGATGACCAGGCCGGAACGCCAGCCGATCGACAGCAGCGAGACAGCAAGCACGATCAGCAGCGCCTCGCCGAGCGCCTCCATGAACTCGTTGACGGCGTCCTTGACAACCTCGGGCTGGTTGGAGATCTGGTCAACCGCAACGCCGTAGGGCAGCGCTTCCTCAAAGCGCTTGTAGGTCGCCTCGACATCCGTGCCGACGTCCCTGACGTTAAAACCCTTGGCCATGACGACGCCGACCTGGACGCTTTCGTGGCCGTTGAAGCGGTACTTGCGCTGATAGGGATCTTCGAGACCGGAACTCACGGTGGCGATGTCGCCAAGACGTGTCACCTGACCACCGGCGCGCAGGCGCAATTCCCTGATGTCGGCAGCCCTGGTGACATCGCCCTCGACCGAGATGCGCACCGAGCGCAGGCCGGTGTCGACGGAGCCCGCCGGATCGACATTGTTCTGGCCCTTGATGGCGTTCTGCAGGTCGGTCAGCGTCAGGCCGCGTTCGGCCAGGGCCTTGGACGAGACGTCGATATAAAGCTTCTCCGGCTGGTCGCCGATGATGACGGCCTTCTCGACGCCCGGCGTCGTCAGCAGCATGTCGCGAGCCTGGGTGGCGAATTTCTTCAGCTCCGGATAGCTGTAGCCATCGCCGCCGATCGAGTGCAGGGTGATGAAGGTGTCGCCGAACTCGTCGTTGAAATAGGGCCCGAGCAGGCCTTGCGGCAGGTCGCCGGAGATGTCGCCAACCTTCTTGCGCACCTGGTAGAAGGCGTCCTTCACCTCCTCTGCATTGGTGTCGCCCTTGATCTGGACGGTGATGATGGCGCTGCCGGCGCGGGTATAGGAACGGACGAAGTCGAGGTGCGGCGTTTCCTGCAGCTTGCGCTCGATCTTGTTGACGACCTGGTCTTCCATCTCCTGGATCGAGGAGCCCGGCCAGATCGCCTGGACGACCATGACGCGGAAAGTGAAATCGGGGTCTTCCTTCTGGCCCATGCGCATCAGGCCGAGCGCGCCGGCAATGATGATCAGACCGAACAGGAAGCGCGCGATCGAGGGATGGCCGATGGCCCAGCGCGAAAGATTGAAAGGCTGCTTTTCAGTGCTGTCGGTGGTGGTCATCGGCGTCAGTCCAATTCGTTGATCGTGCGCGCATGCGCTTTGCATGCAGCTAAAATATTCCGATGCTGGCTTCCGGGCGGCGAGGCTTTCCGAGCGGAGAGACACTCATCGCGGTGGGACGCGCGGATCGATGCGGGGGAACTCGATCTTGGCGTCTCGACCATCGGGCGCTCGCCGCCCGGAAACCCTGAATTCGCTTGCCCAGCCCTTTCGCCGAAGCGACGATCAAGCCGGCTTCATGCCTGCGGTCAGCGCAGGGCCTTTGCGGCATCGCCTTCCGCAGAGGCGGCCTGGACCGCATCGCCGGTCAGCTTGACCTTGAGATTCTCGGTCATGAACTGGGTGCCGGCGGCAACGACGACATCCCCCGGCTTGAGCCCGTCGGCGACGCTGACGCCGTCGGCGGTGAACTCCGCAACCTTGACCAGGCGCTCGTGCACCGTCTCGCCGGCGCGGTCGACGGTCCAGACAATCTTGCGACCATCCTTTTCCGCAAGCGCGCTGAGCGGGATCGACACCATCTCCTGCTTCTTGGCCACCGAGGCCTCGATGTTGGCGGTCATGCCGAGCAGCACGCGCGGGTCGTCGGGCAGCGAGACGCGGACGGCAAAGGTGCGAGACTGCTGGTCGGCGCTGCCGGCGACTTCACGCACTTTGCCGGAGAGCGCCAGCGCGTCATCGGACCAGAAGCTGGCCTTGACGTCCTTTCCCGGCTTGAAGGCGGCGATGTCCATTTCGGGAACCGCGATCAGCACTTCCTTTTCGCCGTCGACGGCAACGGTCATCACAGGCGTTCCGGCGCCGACCACCTGGCCGACATCGGCCGAGACCGCCGTGACGATGCCGTTCTCGCTCGCCTTGAGATCGGTGTAGACGACCTGGTTCTGCGCCTGGGCAAGGGTAGAGCGGGCAGCATCGCGCGTCGCTACCGCCTGGTTGTAGCTCAGCGTCGCCTGTTCGAGCTGCGACTTGGAGGTGAAGTTCTTGGCAAAAAGCTGTTCAGCGCGCTTGCGGGACAGATCGACCGTCTCGACCTGCCGCTCGGCGGCGTCGAGGCTGGCCTTGGCGCTCTTGACCGACAACTCATAGTCCGTGGGATCGATACGGGCTAGCACATCGCCTGTCGTCACATGCTGGCCGATGTCGACCAGGCGCTCAGTGACCTTGCCCGAGATGCGAAAGCCGAGGTTCATTTCGGTACGGGCTCGCACCGAGCCGGAATAGGTGAGTTCGCGACTCTTTTCGGCCTGGCCGATCTCGACCACCTTGACCGGACGGATGATGTCCTGGACCTCGGTCTTCTCCTGGCTGCAGGCGGCGAGCCCGAGCGTGGCGACGATCAGGCCGGCGACCGGCAGCTTGCGGATGATGGAACTGGACAAAGACACTTTCGTACTCCCGACTGGAGATGAACGGTCGACACCGGCGCCCGGCGGGCGGCGGCTATTACTTCAGAGCCTTGATCGCGTAATCGATGAGATCGTCGGGCATCGCCCGATTGGTCTTGGCAAGGCACTGCGCCACCATTTGCGGGTGGCACAGAATGACGGTGGCGGCGCCGAAGCAGCGCGATGCGATGACCGGATCCTGGTCGGCAAACTCGCCGGCCTCGATGCCCTCGCGGATGACCTCGGCAAACAGGTCGTGAATGCTGTCGATATGCTTGTCGATGACGCCCCAGTCGCGCTCGAGCGCGACGATGACCATTTCGTGGACCTTCTGGTCGTCGAGCATGACTTCCAGCGTCATCTTGTACTGCGCATGCACGTAGCGGCGCAGCCGCTCCTCGGCGCTGATCGGCAACCGGGAAATCTCGTAGGCCATGTTGTAGCTGGCGAGGAGCATGCGGCCGCAGACGGCCTGGTGGATTTCGACCTTGGAGGCGAAGAAACGGTAGATATTGGCCGGCGACATGCCGAGTTCGCGGGCGATGTCGGCGACATTGGTCTTGCCGTAACCATAGTGCCGGAACAGGCGTTCGGCACAGTCGAGAATGCGGGTGACATTCTCCTGGCGGGTGGAGTCGGCCATTATGCTGGCGGCTTCGGACATGGCTCTCTGTCGATTTATGAGTGACGAATTTCAACTTTCGTCAGTCGTAAATCGAAAAGAGGGAATTGTCAATGCGAATTCGACGTACGCGTATAATTTGGTGACAGAGGGTGTGCGCGAACTCGACCTTGCGCGTGCCGTTGCGCTCTGGAACTAAGATCCCTTCGCCATTTCCCGCAGCTGAAACTTCTGGATCTTCCCCGTCGATGTCTTCGGGATCTCGGCAAAAATCACCGCCTTCGGCACCTTGAAGCGGGCGAGCAGCGCGCGGCAGTGTTCGATGATCTCGGCCTCGCTTGCCACCTTGCCGGGCTTCAGCTCGACATAGGCGACCGGCACCTCGCCCCATTTGTCGTCTGCCTTGGCGACGACGCCGCAGGACGCCACGGACGGGTGTTTGTAGAGGGCTTCCTCGACCTCGATCGATGAAATGTTCTCGCCGCCGGAGATGATGATGTCCTTGGAGCGGTCCTTGAGCTGGATGTAGCCGTCGGGATGCATGACGCCGAGGTCGCCGGAGTGGAACCAGCCGCCGGCGAAAGCCTCGTCGGTCGCCTTCCTGTTCTTCAGATAGCCCTTCATGACAATGTTGCCGCGGAACATGACCTCGCCGATGGTCTCGCCGTCGGCCGGCGTCTTCTGCATCGTCTCCGCGTCCATCACCGTCAGGCCTTCGAGTGCGGCATAGCGCACGCCCTGCCTGGCCTTTCTGGCGCTGCGTTCGCCCTTGTCGAGACCGTCCCAGGCGGTGTGCCATTCGTTGACGACCGCCGGGCCATAGGTCTCGGTCAGGCCGTAGAGATGGGTGACGGCAAAGCCGGCATCGGCCATGCCTGACAGCACGGCTTCCGGCGGCGGCGCGGCAGCGGTGTTGAAGGTAACGGTCTGCGGGAAGTGGCGCTTGTCCTCATCGCTGGCGTTGATGAGCACCGACATGACGACCGGCGCACCGCAAAGATGTGTGACGCCGTGGTCGGCGATGGCATCGTAGATCGGCTTCGGCCGCACCCAGCGCAGGCAGACATGGGTGCCGGCCTGGACGGCCATTGTCCATGGGAAGCACCAACCATTGCAGTGGAACATCGGCAGCGTCCACAGATAGACGGCGTGCTTGGCCATGCCGGCATGGATGGTGTTGGTGTAAGCCATCAGTGCAGCGCCGCGATGGTGGTAGACGACGCCCTTCGGATTGCCTGTCGTGCCGGAGGTGTAGTTGAGCGAGATGGCGTCCCATTCGTCGTCGGGCATCGACCAGGCGTAGCCCTGGTCACCGCCGGCGACGAACGCCTCATAGTCGATCGCGCCGATGCGCTCGCCCTTGGGATAGGGTGCATCGGCGGCATAGTCGGGATCGTCATAGTCGATGACCAGCGGCTTCACCTTGGCCAGTGCCAGTGCCTGTTTGACGACAGCAGCGAATTCGCGGTCGACGATGAGCACCTTGGTCTCGGCATGGTCGAGCTGGAACGCGATGACGGCGGCATCGAGCCTTGTGTTGAGCGAATGCAGCACCGCTTTGGCCATCGGCACGCCGAAATGCGCCTCCAGCATGGGGGGCGTGTTGGACAGCATGACGGTCACCGTATCACCCTTGCCGATGCCGCGCTTCGACAGCGCCGAGGCCAGCTTCAGCGAGCGCCGCCAAAAGGTGCGATAGGTGATGCGCTGGCTGCCATGGATGATGGCGACATGATCGGGATAGGTGCTTGCCGCCCGCTCCAGATAAGTGAGCGGCGTCAGCGGCTGATGGTTGGCGGCGTTCTTGCCGAGATCCTGCTCGTAGGGACTGCCCATCCCGTGCTCCCCGAATTTTCATTGTTGAGAACTTCTAACCACAGGTTCCCGCCACGTCACCATCGGCGATTCCCGACCGGGCACATTTGGCGCAATGATCGTCCAGATTCGATGGGCAAAGAGGTATCGTGTACCCACGCCAGTTTGACTTTTGTCGAGAGCCGTGAATAATGTCAGCCGAGGAGACGGCATGGCGATCCGACCGGCAGAACAGCTTATCCACAAGGCCGCATGGCTCTATTATGCCCATGGCCTGCGCCAGGACCAGGTCGCCAGCCAGCTTAACATCTCCCGCGCCTCGGTCGCCATGTATTTGCGCAAGGCGCGCGAGACCGGCATCGTCAACATCTCGACCTCGACGCAGCTGTTCACCGACGACGTGCTTGCGCGCCAGCTCGAGGACGCGCTCAAGCTTGATGCGGTGTGGATCGCGCCGGAGAATGCCTATGTCGTCGACCCTTCGACGGACGTTGCGGTGCTGGCGGCGGGCGTCTTTCTCGAACTGGTCAAGAAGGGCGACCGGATCGGCGTCGCCTGGGGCCGCACCGTCTACACCATCGCCGACGTCATGTCCTATGCCGACCTGCAGGACGTCACCGTTGTGCAGCTCTGCGGCAATCTCGGCGCGCCCTACTCCTACCGTCCCGACCAGTGCACGATGGAGATCGCCCGGCGGCTCAACGCCAAGGGCCTCAATTTCTACGCGCCGCTGGTGCTGACGACGGAATTGCTGGCGCATGGGCTGCGCGCCGAACCGGTGATCCGCGAACAACTGGCCGATATTGCCAACTGCGATCTGGCGCTCTATTCGGTCGGCACCGTCGATGGCGACAGCCATGTCGTCAAATGCGGCGCGCTCAGCCCCGGCGAGATGGGGCTGTTGCGCGAAGCGGGCGCCGCCGGCGTCGTCGCCGGCCAGATCATCGATGCCACCGGCAAGGCGCTCGACTGCAGCTACAACCGCCGCGTCATCTCGGCCTCGCTGTCGTCACTGCGCCAGATCGAAAAGCGGCTGATGGTGGTGCAGGAAGACAGCAAGTTCGAACCGCTGCTCGCAGCACTCGCCGGCGGACTCTGCACGCATCTCGTCGTCGGCGCCAGCATGGCGCGGCGGCTGCTCGACCATGCCGGAGCCAGTGCGGGGGCAAAAAAGGCTTCCTGACCAACGAAATCCCAGCAGCAGGCGCATTGTCATCAAGGCGTCGCGGCACTCCTGTTCACAGCAACATCAAAGACAGCAAAGCGGACATAGCGACATGAAGAACCTTTGGAATGACGGCGACGCGGAAAGACTGGTTGCCGACTATGCGAAAAAGGGCGTTGCCCGCGACCTCGCGCTGCGCGTCTACACGACCCGGCTGCTCGGCGGCGAGCCGCGGCTGGTGCTGCATGGCGGCGGCAACACCTCCTGCAAGACCAAGGCCACCGATCTCGTCGGCGACGAATGGGATGTGCTGTGCGTCAAGGGCAGCGGCTGGGACATGGGTGTGATCGAGCCGCAAGGCCTGCCGGCGGTCAAGCTCGGCGCGCTGCTGAAGGCGCGTGCGCTGGCCAGCCTCGCCGACGAGGACATGGTGGCGCTGCAGCGGGCGAACCTCATCGACCCCGCCTCCCCCAATCCATCGGTCGAGACGCTGCTGCACGCCTTCCTGCCGCATAAATTCGTCGACCACACGCATTCGACCGCGATCCTCGCCATCGTCGACCAGGCGGACAGCAAGCCGCTGATCAAGACCGTGTTCGGCGACAAGATGGGGTACGTGCCCTACATCAAGCCGGGCTTCGACCTCGCCAAGGTGGCCGCCGATGTCTACGACGCCGACCCCAGCGTCGAAGGCCTGATCCTCGACAAGCATGGCATCTTCACCTTCGGCGACGCTGCGAAGCAGGCCTATGACCGCATGATCCATTATGTGAACGTGGCCGAAGACTATGTGGCGAAGAACGGCAAGCCGAAGGCAGCGAAAGCCGCACTGCCGGCCAAGCTCGCAACGCCGGCAGCGATCGCGCCGATGCTGCGTGGCGCGGTGGCGGTGGCGCGTGGCGAAGGCCGCTTCGACCGCATGATCAGCGATTTCCGCACTTCGGACGCCATCGTCGATTTCATCAACTCAGCCGGCATTGCAGACTATGCCGGACGCGGCGTGTCGACGCCCGACCTGTCGATCCGCATCAAGACCGGACCGATGGCGGTTCCGGCGCCAGACGCCGACAAGATTGGCGACTACAAGGCCGTCATCAAGAGCCATGTCGACGCCTTCGCCAACGACTATCGCGCCTATTTCGAAACCAACGATGCGCTGGACGACGTCCAGCGCACCATGCTCGACCCGATGCCGCGGCTGACGCTGGTGCCGGGTCTCGGCATGTTCGGCCATGGCCGCACGCTGAAGGATGCGAAGATCGCATCTGATGTCGGCGAGATGTGGATCGAGGCGGTGCGCGGCGCCGAGGCCGTCGGCAGCTTCCATCCTCTATCGAAGGCCGACCTCTTCCCGCTGGAGTACTGGTCGCTTGAGCAGGCCAAGCTCGCCTCCAACAAGCCGAAGCCGCTGACCGGCCAGGTGGTGCTGATCACTGGCGGCGCCGGCGCGATCGGTGCTGCGACGGCAAAACTGTTCGCCGCCAATGGCGCGCATGCCGTCGTCGTCGATCTCGATGCGGCCAGGGCGGCCGAGGCGGCAAAGGCAGCCGGCAACAATTCGATCGGCGTCGGCGCCGACATCACCAACCCGGCCGAGCTGCGCGCCGCCTTCGACAAAGCTGTCGCTGTCTATGGCGGCGTCGACATTCTGGTCTCCAACGCCGGTGCCGCCTGGGAAGGCCGCATCGGCGAGCTCGACGATGCCCTGCTGCGCAAGAGTTTCGAGCTCAACTTCTTCGCCCACCAGTCGGCGGCGCAGAACGCGGTGCGCATCATGCTGGAACAGGGCACCGGCGGTGTGTTGTTGTTCAACACCTCCAAGCAGGCGGTCAACCCGGGTCCGAAATTCGGCGCCTATGGTGTGCCGAAGGCGGCGACGCTATTCCTGTCCCGGCAATATGCGCTCGACTACGGCGCGCACGGCATCCGCTCCAATGCGGTCAACGCCGACCGCATCCGCTCCGGCCTGTTGACCGACGCCATGATCGCCAGCCGTTCCGGCGCGCGCGGCGTGTCGGAGAAGGAATACATGTCGGGCAATCTGCTCGGACAGGAGGTGACGGCAGAAGACGTGGCGCAGGCCTTCCTGCACCAAGCATTGGCCGAACGCACCACCGCCGATGTGACGACGGTCGACGGTGGCAACATCGCCGCAGCGCTGCGCTAGACATAGACCTGGAGCGGTTCATCGTTCACCAAAACGACGAACCGCTCTCCCACCTGAAGGACTCCAGGCGGAGAACTGCTTTTGCAGGTCGTGCTGAAAAACTGCTCGAACCGGTCAAAATCCACTCCAATCCTTGGCCTATTGCTCGACCACTTTAGGGCGCGCCTTGTGTTTCGCATGCGAGCTCCGACCCTGATCCTTGGTGGAGTTGTCGATGGCTGCGAAGAGACTTCGTGTCGGCTTGCTGTTCGGCGGGCGCTCCGCCGAGCATGAGGTGTCGCTGCTTTCGGCAACCAATGTCATAGCCCTGCTGGACCCGGCGAAATCCGACGCCGTTCCCATCTTCGTCACCCGCGAAGGCCAATGGCTGCTGAGCAATTTCAAGGACGGCGCGCTGGCGACACCGTCTGATGGGACGCAGCTTTGCCTGGCGCCGGGCGGGCATGGGCGGATGCTGGCGATCCCCGCCAAGGGTGCGCCGCACGACCTGCCTGCCATCGAATATGGTGTTCCGGTACTGCACGCCTGCATGGCGAGGACGGCGCGGTGGGCTGGTGCGAGTCGGGCGGTCATGATGCAGGGGCAGATTCCTAACAGATATGTTAGACCTTGTTGGATGCATTATAATGTGGGTATGAAAAATGAACCTATGCGCACCCTCACCATATCCCTCACCGCGCAGCAGATAGCTCGCCTGCAAAGCGCTATCGAAGGTGGCGGTTATGCTTCCAACAGCGAGATTGTCCGCGACGCCCTGCGCTTATGGGAGCAGCGCGAGGAATTGCGCACGCTCGAACTCCAGCACTTGAAGCGGGCCTATGCCGACGGGATGGGCAGCGGCAAGCCAGTGGCTGTCGACCCCACCGAGTTCATCGGCAGCCTGAAGGCAGAACGCCGCGCCCGTGGCTAGCTATAGGCTCACACCGCGCGCTTCGCAGGATTTGCGAGACATCTGGCACACCATCGCCGCCGACAATGAAAAGGCAGCAGACAGACTGTTGATGCGCATTTTCGAAAGACTGGAGCTGGCGGCGCAGCACCCCAAGATGGGCAGCGCACGGCCCGAGTTAAGCGCAACGGCCCGCGTGCTCGTCGAAGGCCGTTATATCATCATCTACGAGCCGCAGCCCGATGGTGTCTGTGGCGATTGTCCACGGGATGCGCGATCCAGACCATTGGTTGTAGGCCGGCAGGCTTACGATCAATATGAAAAGAGCGGCCCATGCCGCCCTTCGCATCTATCAGACGACCGATCCTACTTCGCGTTCGGGTTCGGCATCCAGGCCGGCATGGCGACATCGGCATGGGCGAATTGCGGCAGCTTGGCCGACAGGTCCTCCATGTTCTTGATGTCCTTGTCGATCAGGTCCTTCTGGGTGATCAGCGTCGGCGGCACGATGACGTTGTGGCCGGGATCTTCACCGGCGAGCAGCTGCGCCAGCGCGCGCACCGAGACCTGGCCGACGACGGCAGGGTTGGTGGCGGCGGTGGCGGCCCAGGCGCTGTCGGTCTCGCGCATGGCCGCGATGTCCGAGGTAGAGATGTCGGCGGAGTAGATCTTGATCTTCTTGTTCAGCCCCGCCTCGTCGACGGCGATCTTCACACCCTTGGCGAACTCGTCATAGGGCGCGAACATCACATTGATGTCGGGATGCGCCTGCAGCACCGAGCGCGCCTGGTTGGCGACCGAGTTGGCGATCGGGTTGTCGAGCGTGCCGAACATCGCGACTTCCTTGATGCCGGCATGTTTCTTCTTCACGTCGACCCAGGTCTCGTTGCGGCGGTCGAGCGGCGCGATGCCAGCGACATAGACATAGCCGGCATTCCAGCTCTCGCCATTGTCCTTGACCGCCTGCTCGAGCGCCAGGCGCGCAAGGTCCTTGTCGGACTGTTCGATCTGCGGGATCTTGGGGTTTTCGACATTGACGTCGAAGGCGACGACCTTGATGCCGGCATCGACCGCGCGCTGGGCGGCGTCCTTCATCGATTCCGTCAGGCCGTGCTGGATGATGATGCCCTGCACGCCGAGTGCGATGGCCTGGTCGACCATGTCGGATTGAAGGGCGGCGTCCTGGCGGCTGTCGAGCACGCGCAGATCGATGCCGAGCGCCTTGGACTGGGACTCGACGCCCGAGAGATAGGCCTGGAAGAAATCGCCGGTCGAGAGATAGCGCACCAGCGCGATCTTGACGCCGGGCTTGTCGAACGGCGCCGGCTTGTCGGCGGCAAAGGCCGGGACCTGCATCAGCATTGTTGCGCCGGCCAATCCGAGCGCGACCTTCCCCAAAAGTCGTCTTGTGATGTTCACGTTCTTTCCTCCGTTTGTTGAACCCAAAACTGTCCCGGCAGCCATTCTATCTCCTGCCCCGGCCGGAAAGGGCGAAGGTAAAGACAAGGGCGACGACGAGAACCACGCCCTTGACGAAATCCTGCGTGTAGTAAGGCGCGTTCATCATCGTCAGGCCTTGCAGCAGGATGCCGACGAACAGCGCGCCGATGGCGGTGCCGAAGGCGTTCGGCTTGGCGGCGCCGAGCACCGCGTAGCCGATCAGCGCCGCGGCAACCGCATCGAGCAGCAGATTATTACCCGACGCGATGTCACCGCGTCCAAGCCGTGCGGCCAGCAAAATCCCGCCGATCGAGGCAAAAACTCCTGAAATGACGTAGGCCCAGATTTTGTATGCCTTGACAGGCGCGCCGGCGAGTTCGGCGGCCCGTTCATTGCTGCCCACGGCATACATCATGCGGCCGAAGCGTGTGTATTCGAGGAAGAACCAGATCAGCACGGCGAGCACGATCAGCACGACCACCGAGACCGGAATGAGGTTCGGGATGAAGAAGTCGAAGCGGTGGCGGCCGAGCGCCAGGAAGGCGTCGGAGAATTTGCCGTTGGCGACCGAGCCGTCCGGCATTGTCATACCGGTGGCGATGGAGCGTCCTTCAGTCGGGATGCGCTGGAGGCCGACGAGCAGGAACATCATGCCGAGCGTCGCCAGCAGATCGGGCACGCGCATATAGACGATCAGCCAGCCATTGATGAGGCCGACAAGGGCGCCGATGAGCAGGCAGATGAGGACAGCGACGACAACGTTCTGCTCCAGCACCACCATGACATAGGCAGCCGCCATCATGGCCGATGTGGCAACCGAGCCGATCGAGAGATCGAAGCCGCCGACAACCAGTGTGGCGGTGACGCCCAGCGCCAGCACGCCGGTGATGGCGACCGACTGGAAAATGAAGACGGCACTTTGCGGCGAGACGAACCCGTCGGCGGCGATGGCGAAATACGCGATCAGCCCGAACAGAAGCACGATGAACCCATAGCGGATGGCGTAATCGCGCAGCGTCATTCAGCGCCCGCCGTCAATACCCAACTCAAACCCGTGCACTCCATTCCAACCCTCAGTTCTTCAATCATCGTGGCTCAGGCCGCACTGTGCAACGGCCCGCCCGCGACTTCGGCCAGCAGACGGTCGAGATCGACATCGGCGTTGCGGTGTTCGCCGACGATGGTCTGCTCGGACATCACCAATATGCGATCGGCCGTCTCCAGTGCCTCGTCGAGTTCGGTGACGAACAGCAGCGTGGCGCGGCCATTGGCGCTGGCCCTCAGCTTGGCGGCGATGTCGCGCCTGGCGGAGATATCGACGCCCTGGAACGGTTCGTCGAGAATGAACAATCGGGCGTCCTGCGCCATCCAGCGGGCCACCATCACCTTCTGCTGGTTGCCGCCCGAGAGAGTGGTCATCTCGTCCTTCTCCGAGCGGCAGACGATGCCGAGATCCTCGATCTGCCGGCGGGCAATAGTGCGTTCAAGGCCGCGTTTGAGAACTGAAAAACGCGACATGCGCTTGTGGAAGGGCAGGCTGATGTTTTCCTGGA
Organism: Mesorhizobium sp. M0058; assembly: GCF_040323095.1. Lineage (NCBI taxonomy): Bacteria > Pseudomonadati > Pseudomonadota > Alphaproteobacteria > Hyphomicrobiales > Phyllobacteriaceae > Mesorhizobium > Mesorhizobium sp. M0058. The sequence goes on along the minus strand of NZ_JAMYUQ010000021.1, from coordinate 69,635 downwards.
TGTTGAAGTCGCCGACGATGCCGTTTTCGCCACGGTCCTTGGCGACCAGAAACACGCCGGCGGCGATGGCTTCGCCGGTCGACGCGGGCGCATAGGGCTTGCCATATAAAGTCATCGTGCCGGACAGCGGCTTGCGCAGGCCGAACAGCGTCTCGGCGAGCGCCGTCTTGCCGACGCCGACGAGGCCGGTGATGGCAACGACCTCGCCGTCGCCGAGCGTCAGCGAGAATGGCCGGGCACCAGGGGCGATGCGCAAGGCATCGACGGTCAGGATCGGCTTGGCAGAACTCCTGGCTTCGATGCGGTCAAGATGGATCTTGCGGCCGAGCATGGCGTTAACGGCACCCTCATAGTCGAGAGGCTCGCTGTCGAAGACGCCTGAGATGACGCCATCGCGCATCGAGACGATGCGGTCGGCAAGCCGCCTGATATCCGACATGCGGTGCGAGATGTAGAGGATGGCGACGCCTTGCTCGCGCAGCCGGTCGAGCAGGGCGAACAGCCGGTCCGCCTCGGCGCTGGACAGTGAGGAGGTCGGCTCGTCGAGGATCAGCACTTTCGGCTGGTGCGCCATGGCGCGCGCGATGGCCACCATCTGGCGATCGGCCAGCGACAGATCGCTGATGCGGGCCTTGAGGTCGATGGCGAGCCCCATGCGGTCGGCCACCGCTTTGGCTTCGCGGCGCACCCGGCCGGGGTTGAACAGCAGCGGCGCGCCCTTGCCGCTCAACCTATCCAGCGTCAGATTGGTGGCGACATCGAGATCGGCGACGACGCCGTCATTGATGTTTTGATGCACGGTGACGACGCCTGCACGGATCGCCTCGGCCGGCGTGTTCGGCGCGAAATCATGACCGGCCAGGTGCATGGTGCCGCCGGCATGGTCGTAGACGCCGCTGATAATTTTCACGAGGGTGGACTTACCGGCGCCATTGGCGCCCATCAGCACGGTGATCTCACCGGCATGCAGTTCGAGCGAGACGCCGCCAAGCACCTCGATATGGCCGAAGGACTTCCTCAGCCCGTCCACGCGGAACACGGCATCATTGCCCATTCGTTTCCTCCCTGACCATGACGCTATGGGCTACGTCATCAATTGTCAACTCGATTGACAATTGCCAGTCAGCTTCCTAGCTTGGCCTCACCGCCATCGCTCCACTATGATTGAGCGAGCAAGCGGGAGGGTGAGGAATGACTGCGAAATTGCCGTTCGAAGCACTGTCGGTGGAGACGCTTGCAACGCGCCTCGGCACGAACGAAGCGCTGTGCGCAAAAATCGGCCCCGATACCGGTGCCTGGAAGGTGCGCGAGGTCGGCGACGGCAATCTCAACCTCGTCTTCATCGTCGAGGGCGTGTCGGGTGCGGCCGTGGTCAAGCAGGCCCTGCCCTATGTTCGCCTCGTCGGCGACAGCTGGCCGCTGCCGCTCAAACGCTCCTTCTTCGAGTATCACGCGCTGACGCGGCAAGAGGCGCGCGCGCCGGGTTCGGTGCCGGCGATCCTCCATTTCGACGAAGCCCAGGCGCTGATCATCATGGAATATCTGGCGCCGCCGCACATCATCCTGCGCCGTGCCCTGATCGGCGGCCGCGAGTTGCCAAATATCGCCCGCGACATCGGCCTGTTCATGGCCCGCACTTTGTTCCGCGGCTCCGATCTCTCCATGCCGACCAAGGACCGCAAGGCCGACCTGGCGCTGTTCGCCGACAATGTCGAGCTCTGCGGCATCACGGAAGACCTGGTGTTTTCCGATCCCTATTTCGACGCCAAGCTGAACCGGCACACCTCGCCGCAGCTCGACGGCCTGGTCGCCGAGCTGCGCGCCGACCGCGACCTCAAGGTCGAGGCGCAGCGGCTGAAGCATATCTTCGCCGCCAACGCCGAGACGCTGCTGCATGGCGACCTGCATTCGGGCTCGATCATGGTCACCGACACCGAGACGCGGATGATCGATCCGGAATTCGCCTTCTACGGTCCGATGGCCTTCGACGTCGGCATGCTGCTCGCCAATTTCTGGATGTCCTACTTCTCGCAGCGCGGCCATGAACACAAGGGCAAGCGTGACGCCATGCGTGCCTATCTGCTCGGGGTGACCAATGACACCTGGACGGTGTTCCGCGCCGAGTTCTCGCATCTATGGCGCACCGAGCGCACCGGCATGCTTTACCAGAAGAGCCTGTTCGAGGATCAGGGCGACATTCTCGCCTCGGAGCAGGCGCTCGACCATGTGCTGCACCAGATCTGGACCGACCTCTTGGGCTTTGCCGGCATCGAGGTGCACCGGCGCATCCTCGGCCTCGCCCACAATGCCGATTTCGAGACCATTGAAGACGAGGATCTGCGAGCCTCCTGCGAGGCCAAGGCGCTGAAATTCGGCCGCCACATCGCCGTCAACCGGCACCAGATTCACGGCATGGACGAGGTCAATAATCTGGCCGCTTTGATCGAACGGGAGAGCAGGATTTGAACGTCGGCGAGCGCCACTACCGCACCATCTGGCTGAGCGACGACCAGCGTTCGGTCGAGATCATCGACCAGCGCTGGCTGCCGCACGAGTTCCGGGTCGAGACGATCGGGAGCGTTGCCGGCATCGCCACCGCGATCCGTGACATGTGGGTTCGTGGCGCGCCGCTGATCGGCGTCACCGCAGCCTATGGCGTCGCCATCCAGATGGCGGACGATCCGTCTGACGAAGCGCTCGACGCGGTCTGGGAGACGCTGCACAAGACGCGGCCGACGGCGATCAATCTGCGCTGGGCACTGGACGAGATGCGGCGGTTCCTCAGGCCGATCGTATTGGGACAGCGCGCGGAGGCGGCCTATAAGCGCGCTGCCGAAATCGCAGACGAGGATGTCGATCTCAATCGCGCCATCGGCGAGAACGGGCTTGCCATCATCAAGGAGATCGCGGCACGCAAGAAGCCGGGCGAGCCGGTCAACATCCTCACCCACTGCAACGCCGGTTGGCTGGCGACGGTCGATTACGGCACCGCCACGTCGCCGATCTATCTCGCCGTCGAGGCCGGCATTCCGGTCCATGTCTATGTCGACGAGACGCGCCCGCGCAACCAGGGCGCCCAGCTGACCGCCTGGGAGATGGCCGGCCACGGCGTGCCGCACACGCTGATCGTCGACAATGCCGGCGGCCATCTGATGCAGCGTGGCGCGGTCGACATGGTGATCGTGGGCACCGACCGCACCACGGCCAATGGCGACGTCTGCAACAAGATCGGCACCTATCTCAAGGCGCTCGCCGCCTCCGATAATGAGGTGCCCTTCTACGTCGCTCTGCCCTCGCCGACCATCGACTGGACGGTGGGTGATGGGCTGACCGAAATCCCGATCGAGGAACGCTCCGGTGACGAGGTGTCGCTGGTCTGGGGCAAGACGGCGGACGGCAAGATTGCGCAGGTGCGGGTTTCGCCCGAAGCGACGCCGGCGGCCAATCCGGCGTTCGATGTGACGCCGGCACGGCTCGTGACAGGGCTGATCACCGAGCGCGGTGTGGCCAAGGCTTCGCGCGAAGGGTTGAAGGCGATGTTCCCCGAACGCGGATAATCTCCCCCCTTTGAGGGTCCCTTGAGGGGGAGATGTCGCCAAAGGCGACAGAGGGGGTCGGCGCGTCCTGACGCGACCTCCCAGCACCGACAGATGGACGCTAGCGCTCCAGTCGAACCGACCCCCTCTGGCCTGCCGTCCATCTCCCCCTCAATGGGTAGATTAGCGCCTCACCGGCTGGCTACCGGATTTCAGCCCTGCAACAAGAATTGCGGCCACGATGGCCGCTGACGGTTGCGGTTCTGGCGAAATCCGGCCAGAAGCATCTGGCCGGCAACCGGCCGGCCCGCGACGTTGCGCTTGAAACCAGATACGGGAGACTATTGGGTGGCTCGCATAACACTGAGACAATTGCTCGATCACGCCGCCGAGTACGGCTACGGCGTACCCGCTTTCAACATGAACAATATGGAACAGGGCCTCGCCATCATGGAGGCGGCCGAGGAGACCAAGTCGCCGGTCATCCTGCAGGCAAGCCGCGGCGCCCGCGCCTACGCCAATGACGTGGTGCTGGCCAAGCTGATCGACGCGCTGGTCGAAATCCACCCCGACATCCCGGTGTGCATGCATCTCGACCATGGCAACAACGAAGCCACCTGCGTCACCGCCATCCAGTACGGCTTCACCTCGGTGATGATGGACGGCTCGCTGAAAGAGGACGGCAAGACGCCGGCCGACTATGCCTACAATTCCGGCATCACCCGGCGCGTCGTCGACATGGCGCATTGGGGCGGCGTGTCGGTGGAAGGCGAGATCGGTGTGCTCGGTTCGCTTGAGAGCGGCGGCGGCGAGCAGGAGGACGGCCACGGCGTCGAAGGCGCCATCAGCCACGACCAGCTCTTGACCGATCCGGAACAGGCGGTCGAGTTCGTCAAGGACACCCATGTCGATGCGCTGGCTGTCGCCATGGGCACCAGCCACGGCGCCTACAAATTCTCGCGCAAGCCGGACGGCGCGGTGCTGGCGATGAACGTCATCGAGGAAATCCACCGCCGCCTGCCCAACATGCATCTGGTGATGCACGGCTCGTCCTCGGTGCCCGATGACCTGCAGGAAATCATCAATAGATATGGCGGCCAGATGAAGCCGACCTGGGGCGTGCCGGTGGAAGAGATCCAGCGCGGCATCAAGCACGGCGTGCGTAAGATCAACATCGACACCGACAACCGCATGGCGCTGACCGGCGCCATCCGCAAGGTGCTTACCGAAAACCCGTCGGAGTTCGATCCGCGCAAATATTTGACGCCGGCCATGGCTGCGATGCGCAAGCTGTGCAAGGAGCGCTTCGAGCAGTTCGGCACCGCCGGCAACGCGCAGAAGATCAAGCCGCTGCCGGTGGCCGAGATGGCCAAGCGCTACAAGTCGGGGAGCCTTGATCCGAAGTTTGGCTAGGGCTCTTAATGGATAAAAAAGGCCGGGCGCGAAAGCGGCCCGGCCAAAAGAAGGTCAAGAACCTTCAGAGGGGAACACCGTCCAGCGGAATGGGAGGAAACCGCCGGACGATAATTCCTATATGCGCGCATTCGCTGCGGTTGGCGACGAACGGCTTTCTAAAACAACGTAGGATTCAGAAATTTCGTGCTCGTCTTCGAAGATTTCAGCCGGCTGAGGCGCCGGTTTCCAGGAGATCGGCGTAGTGCCGGCGCGCCACGTCGGGATGCGAGCGCAGGCGGCTCTTCAGCACATTGGTACCGACATTGCGAAACAGCGGATTGTCGGGATCGCTGGCCGGACCCCGCGCCTCGGCCGCCAGTTCCTCGGGCAGGTTGAGCAGCGGGATCGTGGCGTCGAGCCGGGCGCTGAAGAAGAAGGGCACCGAAATCCGCTCGACACCGGCCGGTGGCGTTACCACGCGGTGGACCGTTGCTCTCAGATACCCGTTGGAGGCCAGCTCGAGCAGTTCGCCGATGTTGACCACCAGCGTGTCGGGCAGCGGATCGACGTCGACCCAGGCACCGTCATATTCGACCTGCAGCCCCTTGCTCTCGTCCTGAAACAGAAGCGTCAGGAAACCGCCATCCTTGTGCGCGCCGACGCCCTGGTTGTCGCCGGTGGCGTCGCGGCCGGGGTAGCGCACGATCTTCATGCGATGGTTGGGCTCGGCCCGGTAGACGGGATCGAAGGCGTCCTCGGCCTGATCGAGCGACAAAGCGAAGGCCCGGAGCAGCCGGATCGCCACCGCCGTCGCCTTGGCCTGCCATGCGAGTAGCGCCGGCTTCAGCTCGGGCAGCGTGGCCGGCCACTGGTTGGGCCCTTGCAGCCGCGTCCAAGCGGGCACGCCGGGGCCTTGTTCGATCGCCGGGCGTTCGACGCCGATGTCCAGCTGTTCGCGCCAGTCGGCCTTGCCTTTGGTCAGCTCGCCGCCGGCGCGCGTATAGCCGCGGAACTGCGAGGACTTCACCATTTCGATCGCCAGTTTGTCGGCTTCCGGCAAGGCAAAGAACCGGCGCGAGGCGTCGAGCACTTCTGCGGTATCCGCAGCCGATATGCCGTGGCCGGTCAAATAGAAGAAGCCGACATCGCGCGCGGCCGTGCGCAGGTCGAAGAGAAACGTTCGCCGCTCGGAAGCGCCCTGTTCGAGGCGGCCGAGATCAAGCACGGGTACGATCCTGGGCATGGTCAAGCTCCTTGTTTCGCTGTCACGGTGGCACGCAGGCCGGTCCGATCAAAGCAACGCGCAATCCAATCTCGGCGCCGATAGGAGAAAGCCGGCGCTGCGTTTGGCAGCCTGCCGGCAAATAACGTTCGTGGCCGCTTATCCGCGCCGGTCCAGCCTGGCGACCAGCCGGTCGCCGACCCACTGGATGCCGCAAACGAGGATGATCAGCACAATGACCACGGCGACCATGACGCTGGTCTCAAAACGCTGGTAGCCGTAGCGGATGGCGAGGTCGCCAAGCCCGCCGGCACCGATGGCGCCGGCCATGGCCGAGGCGCCGATCAGCGTTACCAGCGTCACCGTGAAACCAGCAACGATGCCGGGCAAAGCTTCGGGCACCAGCACCTCGCGGATGATCGTCCAGCGATTGCCGCCCATGGCGCGTGCCGCCTCGATCAGGCCGCGATCGACCTCGCGCAGCGACACTTCGGCGATGCGGGCATAGTAGGGCGTCGCCGCAATCGACAACGGCACGATCGCCGCCCAGGTGCCGATCGCGGTGCCGACGATCAGCCGCGTCACCGGGATCAGCGCCACCAGAAGGATGATGAAAGGCACCGAGCGGAAGCCGTTGATGACGGCGCCGAGCGCGCGGTTCACCCACAGGCTTTCGGCAATGCCGCCGCGCTCGGTGGCAATCAATGCCAGGCCGAGCGGCAGCCCGAAGACGAGCGAGATGAGGCCCGATGCCGCCGTCATCAGGACCGTCTCCCAGATCGAGCGCAGCAGAAGTTCAAACAGAACCGGCGACATGGCCAAGCACCTCCACCCGTGCGTCGCGGGCCTTCAGGAATGCGATTACTTTGGACAGATGTTTCGGATCGTTGCCCGCGACCGCAAGGAACAGCGTGCCGACCGGCTGCTGCTGGACATGGTCGATGCCACCATGGACGAGGCGGAACCGTCCCGGCACGGCCACCGCAAGATCGGACAGCAGCGGACCGCGCGCGGCCTCACCTGCGACGTCGACCCTGAGGATGAGCTCGGCGCCGCCTCCGGGAGCAAGCCGGCCGGCAATCTCGGCCGGCAGTTGCGGGCGGATGCCGCCGAGCAGGCTCCTGGTGATTTCGGAACGCGGCTCGGCAAAGACCGACCACACCGGGCCTTGTTCGACGATGCGCCCGGCATCGATCACCGCGACGCGGTCGGCGATCGAGCGGATCACCTCCATCTCGTGGGTGATGAGCAGGATGGTGAGGCCGAGCTGCCGGTTGATGTCTTTCAGCAAGGCCAGGATGGAGCGCGTCGTCTCCGGATCGAGCGCTGAGGTCGCCTCGTCGGACAGCAGCAGCGCCGGCCGCGCGGCCAGCGCCCTGGCGATGCCGACGCGCTGCTTCTGGCCGCCCGACAGCGAGGACGGATAGGCCTTCGCCTTCTCCGACAGGCCGACGAGATGGAGCAATTCGGCGGCGCGCGCCAGCCGTTCGGCCTTTGGGCGGCCCTCGATCTTCAGCGGCAGCGCGACATTGTCCTCCACGGTCTTGGCCGACAGCAGATTGAAGTGCTGGAAGATCATGCCGATGCGACGCCGCAGCGGCTGCAATTCACGCTCGCCGAGCCGGCCGATCTCGCGGCCCTCGATGAAGACGTCGCCGGAGTCCGGCCGCTCCAGCCCGTTGAGGCAGCGGATCAGCGTCGACTTGCCGGCGCCGCTGCGGCCGATGATGCCGAGGATCTCGCCCTTGCGCACCGTCAGCGAGACGCCGTCGAGCGCAGGCGTCGCGCCGAAGCGGCGCTTGAGGTCGACCAGGCGTACGACATCTTCCTGCCCGGCCGATATATTGACCGGACCGGATGCTTCGGCCGTGACGTGCTGGTTCATCTCACTGTCCGTTTCAAGGCTCGACAAATGCGACAGCGGCCCGCTCAACAGCGGGCCGCCTGCTCCTGACAACCAGGCGCCAATCAATAGGCGCTGATCCCGGTGCCCTTGTAGACCTTGTCGAACTCGGCCTTGACCGCCTCGTTCTGGTAGGACGCGACCAGCGTCTTCACCCACGCCTCGTTCTCGTTGCCGGATTTCACGGCGATGAAGTTGCGGTAGGGGTTGTCGGCCACCGGCTCCTGGGCGATGCGGTTGTCCGGGCCGAGACCGCTCTTCAGCGCCCAGTCGGTGTTGACGACAGCCGCGTCGAGATCCTCGACCGAGCGGCCGACAATGCCGGCGTCCAGTTCCTTGATGACGACCTTCTTCGGGTTCTCGGCAATGTCGGCGGTAGTCGCCAGGATGCCGGTGCCGTCCTTCAGCTTGATCACGCCTTCGTTCTGCAGAACGCGCAACGCGCGGCCCTCATTCGAGGGGTCGTTGGGCAAGCCGATGACGGCGCCTTCGGGCAGGTCGGCAACCTTGGTGTATTTCTTGGAGTAGAGGCCGATCGGCCAGACGCCGGTGTAGCCGACGCGCACGATGTGGTACCCTTGGGTCTTGATCTGGTTGTCGAGATAGGGCTGGTGCTGGAAGGCGTTGGCGTCGATCTCGCCGCGCTCGAGCGCCTCGTTGGGCTGGGTGTAGTCGTTGAACACCACGGTCTCGACGGTCAGGCCTTTTTCGGCGGCCTGGGCGACGACGACGCGCCAGACATCCTCATCCTCGCCGCTGATGATGCCGACCTTGATAGACTTCTTGTCCTCGGCGAAGGACGGCGTCGGCTGAGCCAGACCAACAAGCGTGATGGCCGAGGCAAAAAGTGCCGCAAGGGCAGCTCGCCGGCTGATGGCTGAAAAAAGAAGAGAGCTGGAAGCGTTTCCGCGTTCGGACATTGTCGATCCCTCGTAATCCTGAAGTCATTGCGGCGAGGTGGAATACCAAGCCTTGACGACATCATCGGCAATGCTGCTTGCCGGATCAAAGAACCGCATTTCTTCTCAAACACGAAGCCGGGAATATTCTCTCAAAGATTTCGCGATTGCGAGAACGCTCACGCCGGACCGGTCAGAATGTCTCGACAAAGGGCCGCAGCTCGACCTCGAAGCTCCAGGCGCTGCGATGCTGGCGATGGGTCGCGAGATAGGTCTGCGCGATCGCATCGGGCGACAGCTGGCTGTCCGGTCGCTCGGGCTTCGTCCCGACCGGCTCGATCTGGCCGTCGATAATGAAATGGGCGACATGGATGTTCTTCGGGAAGAGTTCGCGCGCCATCGACTGAGCCAGACCGCGCAGGCCGAATTTCGGCATGGCAAAGCCGGCGGAGTTGGGAAAGCCCTTGGTGCTGGCCGAAGCGCCGGTGAACAGGATCGAGCCGGAGCCGCGCGAAAGCAGCCGCCGCGCCGCCTGCTGGCCGACCAGGAAGCCGCCATAGGCGCCAACCAGCAGCGCCTGTTTGACCGCATCGGGATCGACCTCGGCGATCGGGCCGCGCGTGCGGCCGCTGGCGTTGAAGACCGCAAGCGCCAGCGGACCTTGCTTGTCGGCGGTGTCGAACAGGCCGGCGACGGAGGCCGGGTCGGCGACGTCGGTTTCGACGGCCAGTGCGCCGGTTTCCCCGACCAGCGCCGCGAGCTTGGCCGTGTTGCGGGCGGCCAGCACCACGCGGAAGCCTTCCTTGGTGAGAAGACGGGCCAGCGAGCCGCTCAGGCCCGCGCCCGCGCCCGCGATCACTGCGACTTCGGATGCCATGCCGTTTCTCCCTGGCGATTGATGTGCTTGTTCCATAGCTGGCGTCTTGAACGGCAAGAGGCAAGAACGGCGTTGCTCGATTTTCGCTGTTCGGTGAAAAACTCTGCCGGCAGGTTCGGAGCAATCGACCGCGGCCAGGGTCTTGCCTGGCGAGACAATCCGTCCGACAGGTGATTGCGTTGGAATCGCAAACGGTGTCGCAAGGGAGTCGACCGTGGAACCAATCTGGGCCGTCGGCCTGATGACCGGCACCGTGCTTGACGGCAATATCGACGTGGCGCTGATCAAGACCGATGGCGAGCGGATCGCCGATTTCGGCACCTATACGCTGGCCCCCTACCCCGCAGCGATCCGTGCCTTGCTGGAGGAGACGCTGCGTCAGGCCCGGGTGTGGAATTTCGACGGGCCGGAGCCGGCGATCTTTGCCGAAGCCGAGGAGGCGCTGACGCGGGCGCAGTCGGCGGCGGTGAAGGACCTTGTCGAAAGCAACGGCCTGACCATGGGCGATATCGGCGTGGTCGGCTTTCACGGCCAAACCGTGCTGCATCGTGCCCCGCAACCCGGGCGGCGCGGCGATACGCGCCAGTTGGGCGACGGCGAGCTGATGCATTCGATCCTGGGCGCCAAGGTCGCCTATGATTTCCGCTCGGACGATGTGCGCGGCGGCGGCCAGGGCGCACCACTGGCGGCTGCCTACCACGCGGCGCTTTTGAGGGAAGCCGACGCCAGCGGGGACACCGCTGTGCTCAATCTCGGCGGTGTCGGCAACGTCACTTGGTGGGACGGCAAGGACAACATCGTCGCCTTCGACACTGGCCCGGCCAACGCGCCGCTCAACGATTTCATCAAGGCAAACGGCCTCGGCGAGATGGACCGCGACGGCGCACTAGGCGCGGCCGGCACCGTCGATGAAGTGCGGCTGGCCAAATTGCTCCAGCATCCGTATCTGACCAAGCCCTATCCGAAATCGCTCGACCGTTTCGACTTCGGCGCCGCCATGGCCGACGGCCTCAGCGCAGAGGATGGGGCGGCGACGCTGACGGCCTTCACCGTCTCGGCCGTCGGCAAGGCGCTCGATTTGTTGCCGCGCCGGCCGAAGCGCCTAGCGGTCAGTGGCGGCGGCCGCCGCAACCCGACGATGATGGCGATGCTGGCGAGGCGCGCCAACGTCGAGGTGGTGCAGGCCGAGACACTGGGCTGGAAAGGCGATGCGGTGGAGGCCGAATGCTTTGCCTTCCTTGCCGTGCGCGTGCTGCGCGGCCTGCCGATCAGCTTTCCCAGCACCACCGGCGTGCCGCGGCCGATGCAAGGCGGGCGGCTGGCAGGTTAGAGCTTCTTCTGCAGGAAGATGCGGCTGCGGCCGATGGGAAAGTCAGGCAGCTCGCCGAAACGCCGGTAGCCTTGCCGCTCATAGACTTTGGCCGCTGTCGGATTGAACGTGTCGATCCAGGCGGTCTGGCAGCCCCGGGCGACTGCTTCGCGCTCGGCAGCGTCCAGCATGTCGCCGGCCATATGCTGGCCGCGCAGGCGTTCGTCGACCCACAGCCATTGCACATAGAGCCAGCCCCAGGCGGTGTATCCCGAAATGCCGGCGACGACAGCGCCGTGCTCGTCACGAACGAAGACCGCGATCGGCTTGCGGCCGGAGGGGCCGACATCGCCGTCATTGAACGCCGTCAGCCGCTCGGCCAGGAAGGCGAGGTCGTCTGACGAGGGGTCGGCAGTGGTTTCAAGCGTCGTCTTCATCCGGGCGGGGCTCGCATGGCAAGCCAAGCTCTAGCGAAGGACGGGATGAGGACGCAAGCTTTACGGCTTGATGGGCGGAGGCGACCGCCATGACCCCGCTGCTGCCGCAACCAGCATCAGCACGGCGGCGACGATCGCGCAGATGGCAAAGCCGAACGATGAATAAAGCGGCCCGAAGCTGGTGGTGCCGATGAAGACGGCGAGGTAGGTGACCGAACTGTTCAGGCCCATGATGGTGCCACGGCGCGACGGATCGAGCGCGGTAAGGCGCATCACCAGCACGTTCAGGCCGAAATGATTGGCAAGGCCCCAGATGGCGATCATAGCCAGGATCAGCACGAAATTGCTGCTTGCGAGCGCGATCGCGACATAGACGACGGCGACCAGCAGATAGGCGAAAGGCATGACGCGCCGTGCGCCGATGCGGTCGATGACGCCGTCGAGGAAGGCCGCGGCGCCGAAGCCGGCGCCGTAGGCGAGTGCGGCCAGCGCATTGGCGCTGACGGGCTCGCCCAGATCCTGGTGCAGATGATCGCCGAGATAGCCGTAGACGCCGTAAAAAGCGGTCATGAAGGCGGTGCAGGCGATGAGCAGCGGCACGATGCCCGGAATGGCCAGCGCAACGAACGGCGACGGCGCCGGGCCGCTCTTCCTGACGTCGCTGAGCGAGGTCATCGACAAGGCAGCAAGCGCAATGGCGGAAAGCACCGCGACGGCGGCGAAGACGGCGCGCCAGTGCACGAGATCGGCAAGCACGGCCGACAGCGACACGCCGGCCACCATGGAGACCGTCCAGCCGGTCAGCACGACGCCGATCGTGCCGCTTTCGCGGCCGGGCGGCGCAATTGCCGCTGCACTGGCATAGATGGCCGGCATGGCGACGCCGGCGGCGATGCCGGCGACGGCCTGGGCCGCGACCAGCATGATCACCGTCGGCGCCAGCGCGCGGGCGAGAAGCCCGACCGCCAGCAACAGCAGAGCGCCCTGCAGCATGCGGCGGGCGCCGACGCCGTCGATATAGCGGGCGAGGAACAAAGCGCTGGCGGAAGTGCCGAGACCGAAGGCAGCCGACGCGGCCATCACCGCCGGCACGCTGGTGCCGAAGGATGCGGCGACTGCCGGAGCAATTGGACCCAGGACCAGCGAGTTCGAGCCGATGACGGCGATGCAGCCGGTCAGGAGGTAGGCCAGCGCCGGGATCGGCTGATGGAGCGTTGCAGCTTGATGCGCGTTCGTCATCGGGTCATAATGGCCGAACTGGATTCCGCGACAACAAGGAATTTCGATATGGACGAAGAAACAGATGGGGTTCTGCAGAACAAGGTAGCTCCCCGCGAGCTCGACGCAATCGACCGAAAAATATTAGGCGTGCTGGTCGAGGATGCGACGATCAGCTACGCCGAACTTGGCGAACGCGTCTGCCTTTCGCCGCCGGCGGCGCATGAGCGGGTCAAGCGCCTGCGGCGCAGCGGCGCCATCCGCGGCACGGCTGTGATCATCGACCCGAAGGCGGTGAAGAAGCCGCTGCTCACCTTCGTGCATATCGATACCAAGGGCTGGGGCAAGACACCGGAGCTGATGGCCGTCTCCCAATATCCTGAGGTCGAGGAAATCCATTCGGTGGCCGGCGACACCTGCATGCTTCTCAAGGTCCGCACCGAGGACACCAGGGCGCTCGAAGGCCTGCTGGCGCGTCTCTACGAAACGCCCGGCGTCACCTCGACGCGAAGCTATGTCGTGCTGTCGACCTATCTCGAGCGCCCGGTGCAGCCCGAGATCACGGCGCAATGGCCGACGCCCCGGCATATGGCCACGCCGTTGTACTGATCTGCGCTATCTTCGTCTTGCCGGGGCCACAACAATCCTTCACAAACGGCACCCTATATTGATGCCAGGCATTGATTTGGGGTGACGAGAGGCGCGGCTTGGAATTCGAACTGAAAACCATCGAGGCGCTGGCCCCCGATCAGGCGTCGCTAAGCGCCGCCTCGAAGCTCACCAAGCGCTCGAACTGGCCGCGGCTGGAGAAGAACGAGCAGCAGGCGCTGATCTGGGGCGAATGCCAGGGCTCGGGATCCAACCCCTATCGCACCGTCGTCGACACCGGCGACCACGGCTACAAATGCACCTGCCCGTCGCGAAAATTTCCCTGCAAGCACACGCTGGCGCTGATGTGGATCGCCGCCACGGCGCCGGCCAGCTTCACATCAGCCGAAACAACGCCGGAATGGGTCAATGACTGGCTTGGCCGGCGCAGGAAGAGTGCGCCCCCGCCGGTCGACGCAAAGTCTGGCAGGGGCGCGTCTGGCAAGAGCATTGGCGAGGCCTCGCAGGCAGAGGAAAGCACCGTCGATGACGCCGCCGCGACGGAGCGCCGCGAGACGGCGCAGCGCAAGCGGGCGGAAGATACGCGCACCGCGGTGGCAGGCGCGCTGGACGAACTCGACCAGTGGATTGCCGACCAGCTGCGGCTCGGCCTTTCCGCCTTTGCCGACGCCAGCAGCGAGCGCTGCCGCCGCATTGCGGCGCGGCTTGTCGACATGAAGGCGACGGCGCTTGCCGGACGCATCGACGAAATCCCGGCCCGGCTAATGGCGCTGCGCAGCGAGGAACGGCCGGACGCGGCGATCCGCGAACTCGGCAAGCTGGTGCTGCTGGCCAAAGCCTGGCGCTCGGCGCCCGACGATCCCGAGCTGAAGCGACTGGTGTCGGCGTCCGAAACCCGCGACCAGGTTCTGTCCAGTCCCGACGCGAAGCAGGTCGACAGCCATTGGGAGGTCGTAGGCGAGAAGATCGAGACCCGCCGCGACGGTCTCGTCAGCCATTCGACCTGGCTGCTCGATCTGAAAAGCCCGACGCCGCAGTTTGCGCTGCTGCTCGATTTCTTTCCGGCTTCGGCCGGCCGCCGCTCGGCGGCGTTCACGCCCGGTGACCGGTTCCACGCCCGCCTGGTATTCTACCCGTCGCGCCAGCCACTGCGGGCCTTGGTGGCGGAGCGCAAGGGCGACGTCGTGTCGGGCGCCTGGCCGGATTTCGGCCTCGACGCTGTCAAGGACCCGCTCGCGGCGCATGCGGCGCACCAGGACGCAGCGCCCTGGTCGACCGATAGCCCGCTGATGCTGCCTGCCGGCGCGATCCTGCTCGATGAGCGCGGCACCGCCTGGTGGCAAGCGGCGCACGACCCGCAAGGGATCGCCCTGCCTGTTAGCGGGACCGTCGATCAGACCGTGCTTGGCCTCGACCTCGCGGCCACGGCAGCGCTTTGGAACGGCGCGCGGCTCGATCTGCTGGCCGCGCAAAGCGGCTTCGGGAGGCTCGATCTGTCATGAACGAGCTCGAACTAACCGGCCTGGCGACGATGCGCGACTGCTGGATCACCGGCGGAACCGCATTCGATCTGGCGCCAACCGCATGGAAGGAGATCGCGGGTGGCGCAAGCCCAGACGAACGGGAGCGACGTCTGCTGGCGATCGCGGCGCAGGCGCTCGATGTCGGCCTGCGGCCGTCGGCGCCGAAGACGCTGAAGCGGCGCCCGCCGCTGCCGAGGCTTGGCCTGCCGCTGCTGCCGGAGCGGTTGCGGCCGCTGTTGCGGGCGGCCCTGAAGAACGCCGCCGATGCGCGGCGCAAGGCGCGCGTGGCGACGCTCGTCGCCGGCCGTGGCTACGTGCTGCATCCGATGGACTGGATGCCGTCGGCATCAGACCAGAACAGCCCTGACATCTATGCGCCGTGGATCGACTGGCAGGCCAGCGTCGAGGGGCTGAAGATTGCGCCGCAGGAGCAACTGACGGTGCAGAACTGGGATGACTTTTACCCCGCCGCGCGCCGTATCGCGTTGACCGAGATGCGCCGTCGCGATCCGGCCACGGCCCGCAGCCTGATGGAAGCGAAGGCGCCCGGCGAGCCGGCGGAAGTCCGGCTGGCACTGATCGAACTCATGCATTTCGGCCTGACGCCTGAGGACGCGCCGTTCCTGAAAAGCCTGGCCACTGACCGCTCCGGCAAGGTGCAGGAACTGGCGAGCCGGCTGCTGGCGAGGTTGGGCGAGCACGGTCGTGTTGGTGGCGGTGCCGACGATCCCGTTGCCGAACTTGCCGCCTTCATCGCAGAAGGCAAATCCGGCTTTATCCGCCGCCGCACCACCTACACCCCGGCAAAACTCAAATCCCCGGCGCAGGAAAAGCGCCGCGCCGAACTGTTCGAGACCTGCAATCTGGTCGACCTTGCTTCCCGATTTGGGGTCAGCGAACCCGATTTCATTGCAGCCTGGCAGTTCGGTGCCGACAACAATGCCGACATCCAGATCTCACGAATGGTCGCCGCGTCGGGCAGCGACGCTGCAGTAACGCAGATGGCCGACACGCTGATCGCCGAGGGTGGCAAGCCGGCACTGTTCGTGCTGCACCTGACACCGCGCCTGGATAGCCGCAGGAAGCGTGTCCTGGTCAGATTGATCCTGAAAGATACGCCGCAGTATGTTAGCACGCTCACCCTTGCCGAGGGCTTCGAAGCCAACTGGCTGGATTGGCCCGACCTGACGAACGGCCAGAGCTTGGCGGTGTTGCGTTCGGCTGTCGCCGGCAATGATGACGCGATGAAGCGAACCGTCGACGACCTGTTGGAAACTTTGGGCTTTCTGGCCACTGCGGCGACAGCGGAAAAATTGATCGAGCATGTCGTTGCGGCCGGCATGCCGCCGGCGGCAGCCTCGCTCGCTTTCCTGCGCCTCAACGCGGCCCTGACGGGAACCAACCCATGACAATCCGGAGAACAGCACCATGAACGCAGCCATCCGCCTCCCCGTCGAGCAGGCCTATGCCGCTGAACTGCAGGCGCTGGCGCGCAATGACGACAAGCAAAAACCTGCGGGATGGAGCCTCTCGCCAAAGGCCGTTCTGACCTACCTGCTCGGCGGCAAGGCAAGCGACGGCACCGTGATATCGCCAAAATATGTCGGCCGCCGCCGGCTGATGGAAACCGCGGTGGCGACACTCGCTACCGACCGCGCGCTGCTGTTGCTCGGCGTTCCCGGCACCGCCAAGTCCTGGGTGTCGGAACATCTCGCCGCCGCCATCATGGGCAACTCGACGCTGATCGTGCAGTGCACGGCCGGCACCGACGAGAACCAGATCCGCTACGGCTGGAACTATGCGCAGCTTTTGGCCAAAGGGCCGAGCCAGGAGGCGCTGGTGCCGACGCCGCTCTACCGCGCCATGGAGAGCGGCAAGCTATGCCGGCTAGAGGAACTGACGCGCATGGGCTCGGACGTGCAGGACACGCTGATCACCGTGCTGTCGGAAAAGATGATGCCGATCCCGGAGCTCAACACCTCGCTCTATGCCCAGCGCGGCTTCAACATCATCGCCACCGCCAACAATCGCGACAAGGGCGTCAACGAACTGTCCTCGGCGCTCAAGCGCCGCTTCAATGTGGTGGTTCTGCCGCTGCCCGAAGACATGGCCGAAGAGGTGGCGATCGTCTCCAAGCGGGTCGACGAGATGGCCGGCGGCCTCGACCTGCCGGTGCCGAAGAATGTCGGCGAGGAGATTGCGCGCGTGCTGACCATTTTCCGCGAGCTGCGCTCGGGCGCAACCGCTGACGGCAAGGTGACGCTGAAGACGCCTTCGGGTTCATTGTCGACCGCCGAGGCGATCGCCACCATGGTCGGCGGCCTCAGCCAGGCGGCGTGGTTCGACAGCGGCAAACTCGGCGCCGAAGGCCTCGCCGCCAGCCTTGTCGGAGCGATCGTCAAGGACCCGGTGCAGGACAAGGTGGTGCTGGAGGAATATCTCGAAACGGTGCTCAAGAAGCGGCCGGACTATGCCGGCTATTACGCGGCACTGAACGCAGCGATCTGAGGTCATGAGCGACGTCGCCTATTTCGGCATCCGCCATCACGGGCCGGGCTCCGCCGACAGCCTGGTGCAGGCGCTGCGGGACTTGCAGCCGGTCGCGGTGCTGATCGAAGGGCCGAGCGACGCGTCCGCCCTGCTGCCATTGCTGGCGCGCCCGCAGATGCAGCCGCCGGTGGCGCTGCTCTGCTACCCCGAGGACGATCCGGCCGCGACAAGTTTCAGGCCGTTCGCCGAGTTCTCGCCGGAATACCAGGCGGCGGTGTGGGCGGTGGAGAACAAGGCGGCATTGCGGTTCATCGACCTGCCGTCATCGGCACGGTTCGCGGCACCGGCAACCGACGACACCGACAAAACGGCTGACGCCGACAAGCCCGAACCCAAGGACGAAACCGGTGAGGATGGCGAGCCCGCATCGCATCGCGACCCGATCGGCACGCTGGCTGCGGCCGCCGGCTATGAAGATGGCGAAAGCTGGTGGGCCGACATTATCGAGCAGAATCCGCAGCCGGGTCCAATCTTCGCTGCCATCACCGATGCGATGACGACGCTGCGCGACGGCGAAGGTGCGATCGCGCCGTTCGAGGCCAAGCGTGAAGCGCATATGCGATTGGAAATCGCCGCCGCGCGCAAGGAATTCGCCGGACCGATCGCCGTCGTCTGCGGCGCATGGCATGTGCCGGCCCTGCAGGCCGCGCACACGCAGAAGAACGACCAGGCGCTGATCAAGGGAATTGCCCGGCGCAAAAGCATCATGACATGGGCGCCATGGACCGGGCCGCGTCTTGCGCTGGGCTATGGTTATGGCGCTGGCGTCGTCGCGCCCGGCTGGTGCAAACATCTGTGGCGCACACGAGGGCGGCGCGACGCCGCGACGCTGTGGCTGGCGACGATCGCGGCGGTGCTGCGGGCGAAGGGCCATCTGGTGTCGACCGCGTCGCTGATCGAGGCCGAGCGGCTTGCGCGCACACTGGCTGCCATTCGCGAGCGGCCGAAGCCCGGCTTCGAGGAATTGCGCGATGCCGCGATCGCGGCGCTGTTCAACGGCGAAGCGGTGCTGTGGGCGCTGGTCGAGGCCGAGCTGCTTTTGGGCGCGGATGTCGGCGAGATTCCGCCCGACACGCCGCTGGCGCCGCTGATCGAGGACCTGCAGCGCAACCAGAAGGCGGCGCGGCTGAAGCCGGAGGCGCTGGAACGCGAGCTGTCGGTCGATCTGCGCAGCGAAAGCGGACTGTTTCGTTCGACATTGCTGCACCGGCTGAACGTGCTTGGCGTGCAATGGGGCAGGCTGGCCGACGCCGGCCGCAGCCGCGGCACCTTTCGCGAAAAATGGACGCTGGCCTGGGAGCCGGAATATGCCGTGCGCCTGGTCGAGAACCTGATCTACGGCCCGACTATCGAAAAGGCCGCCAATGGCCGCCTGATCCAGATGCTCGGTGCGGCCGCGAGCCTCGACACGCTTGCCGCCCTTGTCCAGAGCGCCATTACGGCGGATCTGTCGGAGGCCGCGAGCGCCGGCCTTGTAGCGTTGGAGGCGCGCGCAGCGCACAGCAGCGAATGCCTGGAGATGCTGGCCTCGGTGCCGCCGCTTGCCGACATCATCCGTTACGGCGAGGCGCGCAAGACCGAAACCAACCGGCTGTCCGGTTTGTTGGAACGGTTGATCGTCGAGGGCGCGATCGCGCTGCCCTATGCGGTGCGCGACCTGGACGAGCAGGCCGCCACCACGCTGGTCGGTGCTGTGCGCAAGGCCGACACGGCGATCCGGCTGGTCGAGCCCGGCGAAGGCGTGCTCGATGCCTGGCGCAACGGCCTGACCGGCGTGCTGGAAGGTCCGCGCTCGACGGCGCTGCTCGCCGGCTGCGCCGCGCATCTGCTCTATGAAGCCGGCCAACTGTCGGCAGAGGACGCCGCCGGGCTGCTCGGACGCAGGCTGTCGCCGGGGACGCCGGTCGCCCAGGCAGCGGGGTTCTTCGAAGGTTTCTTCAGCACTGCCGGCCAGCGGCTGATCTATGACGAGGGCCTGCGCGGCGCCGTCGATGGGTGGCTGAAATCGCTCGACGAGGACGCTTTCATCGCGCATCTGCCATTGCTGCGCCGCGTCTTCTCCAATCTGGACTCGATGGAGCGGCGGCGGTTGATCGAGGCCGTGCTCGGCCGCACCGCAAGGTTGCCGGCCGGCCTGACGCCGGCGCCGGATGGCGGCGAGGGCTGGCGCCGTCACCTGGAGCGGCTTGGGCCATTGCTGGCGGGCGGAGTGTGACAATGGATGACGAAGCCGAAGTGCCCGAACCCGGCCCGGCATCCTCCGATAGCGGGCGCGAGCGCCGCTGGCGGCTGGCGATCGGCGCCGATGACGAGGCTTCCTCCGCCCTTTCCAGTGATGACAAAAAACTGTCTTCGGCGCTCGATGCGCTTTACGGCGACGGCGCCAATGCCGATGCCGACCCGCGCAAGCGGCGCGGCGGGCTCGGCCGCTCGGCGCCACGCGTGGCGCAATGGATGGGCGATATCCGCTCCTTCTTTCCCGCCCAGGTGGTCCAGATCGTCCAGAAGGATGCCTTTGAGCGGCTGAACCTGAAGCAGATGCTGATGGAGCCGGAATTCCTCAAGGCGATCGAGGCCGACGTCAACCTCGTCGCCGACCTGATCTCGCTGCGTTCGGTGATGCCGGCCAAGACCAAGGACATCGCCCGCACCATCATCGCCGACATCGTTGCCAAGCTGATGCAGCGGCTGGAGCAGAAGACCGCCGAGGCGATCCGTGGCGCGCTCGACAAGTCGCGACGCACCAACCGGCCGCGCCAACGCGACATCGACTGGCCGCGCACCATCTCGGCCAATCTTCGCCACTACCAGCCTGGGCACAAAACCGTCGTGCCGGAAAAACTGGTCGGCTTCATGCGCAAGCAACGCCGGCTGGTCGATCTCGACGAAGTGGTGCTGTGCGTCGACCAGTCCGGCTCGATGGCGAGCTCGGTGATCTACGCCTCGATTTTCGCCGCGGTGACGGCGTCGCTGCCGGTCGTGCGCACCAAGCTGGTCTGTTTCGACACGGCCATCGTCGACCTGACCGAAGAGCTCAGCGACCCGGTCGAGGTGCTGTTTGGCGTGCAGCTCGGCGGCGGCACCGACATCAACCAGGCGGTCGCCTATTGCGCCGACCGCATCGAGCGGCCGACCAAATCCCACTTCGTGCTGATCACCGACCTCTATGAGGGCGGCAACGGCCAGGACTTGCTGCGGCGGCTTGCGGCGCTGGTCCGGTCCGGCGTCAATGTCATCGTGCTGTTGGCGCTGACCGATCAGGGCCGGCCGGGCTATGATCCGGCGATGTCGGCTTCGGTTGCGGCACTTGGCATACCGGTCTTCGCCTGCACGCCGGACCTGTTTCCCGACATGATGGCGGCGGCGTTGCGGCGCGAGGATATCGGCGCCTGGGCAGCCGGCGCCGACATCAAGCTGATCCGCGCCGAGACGGAGCCGAGCAGTCAGGCCTGACTATTCGAACGAATAGGCAAACCCGTCAGTGGAAGCGCTGACGGTCACCTTGGTCATCTTCTCGCCGTCGAGCGACCGGTTCAGCACGCCGCGGCTGAGTTCCGGCAACAGCGTGTTGGTGAGGATGGCGTCGATCATGCGGCCACCGGACTCGATTTCGGTGCAGCGCGCCTTGACCAGCGCCATGACGCCGTCGCCGATCACCAGTTCGGCGTCGTGGCTGGCGCGCAGCCGCCGCGCGATCTTGCCGAACTGATGGCGCGTGATGGCCTCGATCATCGAATCCGAGAGCGGATAGTAAGGGATGGTCACGACGCGGCCGAGGAACGCTGCCGGAAAGACTTTCAGCAGTGGAGCGCGCAAGGCTGCATCGAGGCCGTCGAGCCCCGCCCTCACCGTGCCGTTTTGCGTCCGCTCCATGATGACTTCGGACCCGACATTCGATGTCAGCAGGATCAGCGTGTTCTTGAAGTCGATGCGCCTACCCTCGCTGTCATCCATCATGCCCTTGTCGAAGACCTGGAAAAAGATCTCGTGGACGTCGGGATGGGCCTTCTCGACCTCGTCGAGCAGGATCACCGAATAGGGTTTTCGGCGCACGGCCTCGGTGAGAATGCCACCCTTGCCGTAGCCGACATAGCCGGGCGGTGCGCCCTTGAGCGTCGAGACGGTGTGCGCCTCCTGGAATTCGGACATGTTGATCGAGATCAGGTTCTGCTCGCCGCCATAGAGCGTCTCGGCCAGCGCCAGGGCCGTCTCGGTCTTGCCGACTCCCGAGGGGCCGCAGAGCAGGAACACGCCGACCGGCTTTTCCGGCGCTCCGAGCCCGGCGCGGCTGGTCTGCACGCGCTTGGCAATCATCTCCATGGCGTGATCCTGGCCGACGACACGTTCGGACAGCGTGGTGGCCAGCTTGAGCGCCTTTTCGGTCTGGCTGGACAGCATCCGTCCCGTCGGGATGCCGGTCCAGTCCTGGACCACGGCAGCGACCGCATTGCGGTCGACCGACGGCAGGATCAGCGGCGTCTCGCCTTGCGCGGTGGCAAGCTCGGCCATGAGTTCACGCAGCCGCGCCAGATCGGCGACAGGATCTGACGGCGCAGCTTCGGCAGCCGGCGCTTCGGTCTCGAACGCTTTGGCCTTCGGCGTTTCAGGCTCGGACGTTTCGGCCTTGGGCGGTTCAGCCTTGGGCACCTTGGTCTTTTCTTCGTCCGGCGCTGCTGGTTCGGCATCGGTCTCGGCTGTCGCCACCGCATCGAGCGGCACGCCGTCGCCGCGCAGCCGCGCGCGCAGTTCGAGGATCTCGGCAACCAGCGCCTTTTCGCGCTCCCAGCGCTCCTCGGCGGCGGCGAGCATGGTCCCGGCCTCAGTGAGCCCGGCCTCGACCCGCGCCTGCCGGTCAGTTACTTCGATGCCGATCGCGGCCTCGCGGCCGATGATGCCGCTTTCGACTTCCAACGCCTGGCGGCGCCGCAAAATGTCCTCGACCTCGGCCGGCGTCGCATGCTGCGAGATCGCGACCCTGGCGCAAGCGGTGTCGAGCAGGCTGACCGCCTTGTCGGGCAATTGCCGCGCCGGGATGTAGCGATGCGACAGGCCGACCGCCGCCTCGATCGCCTCGTCCAGAATCTGCACCTCGTGATGCTGTTCGAGCACGCCGGCGACACCGCGCAGCATGAGCACGGCGACCGCTTCCGACGGCTCGTCGATCTTGACCACCTGGAAACGGCGGGTCAGCGCCGGGTCCTTTTCGATGTGCTGCTTGTACTCGGCCCAGGTCGTTGCCGCGATGGTGCGCAGTTCGCCGCGCGCCAGCGCCGGCTTCAAGAGATTGGCGGCATCGCCGGTTCCCGCCGCACCGCCGGCGCCGATCAGCGTGTGTGCCTCGTCGATGAACAGGATGACCGGCGTTTCGGACGACTGAACTTCGTCGATGACCGCCTTCAGGCGCTTTTCGAACTCGCCTTTGACGCTGGCGCCGGCCTGCATCAGGCCGATGTCGAGCATGCGTACGCTGATACCCTGGAGTGGCGGCGGCACGTCGCCCTGGGCGATGCGCAGGGCAAAGCCCTCGACCACCGCAGTCTTGCCGACGCCGGCCTCGCCGGTCAGGATCGGGTTGTTCTGCCGGCGCCGCATCAGGATATCGATGATCTGCCGGATTTCCGGATCGCGGCCGACGACCGGATCGATCTTGCCGTCATGGGCGCGCTGGGTCAGGTCGGTGGCGTATTTGGCGAGGGCCGAATCCCCGCCCGGAACCCGCCGCGGCGCCTCGGCAGTGGGAGCCGCGGCGGCAGTGGCGCCGGCTTCGAGCGAGCCCTCCACCACCTCGGCAAAGCGGGCGATGACCGCGTCGGCGTCGATCTTGTCGAATTCGCCGCTGATCTTCGACACCAGGCCTTCCAGCACCGGCGTCTTCAGGCAGGCGAGCACGATATAGGCGCTGCGGACCTCCTCCATGCGGAATTCCAGCGTCGCCAGGTTCCAGGCTTCCTGGATGGCGTGGAAGATGTGGTCGGAAAACTCCTCGATCGAGGTGGCGCCGTAGGGCAGCTTGTCGACGGCGCGGGTCATGTCGCTGGTAAGCCGGCTGGCATCCAGCCCGGCATCGGCAAGGATCATCTGCACATCCGAGCGCTCGGACAGCACCAGCTGCTCGATGAAATGGACGAGTTCGACGTAAGGATTGCCGCGCAGCTTGGCGCTGTCGGCGGCGGCCTTGAAGGCGCGCAGGCAGACCGGATTGAGCTTGCCAACCAGTTCCTTGCGTTTGAAACCCTGCGACGACCGGCGCTGTTCCATCGAACGTGCTCCTGCAATCTGCCCGTCGACAGCCTGCCACATAAGCAGCCGCTTGACAAAGCGCTTGATGCAGCCGGCCTTTTCCCTTTGTGGAGAGTCCCGCGCCGCCAAATGCAGACAACCACGATTTTTTCTAATCCTATGCGATGCGCTTCACATACGAGGTTGGCCAAGCACGCCATGAATTGCGCCATCCGAGACGCAGTTGCACCGACATTCATTAGCGCTCGTTAACTTTTGAGCGGATGGCGAATTGTGGGAATATGCAACCGTGTGCTAACGTTGGGTCACGTACGGTTTTAGAGCCGGTCGCCGGGGGTATCTGTGATCGATCTCGCACTCTGGCTTGCTCCGCTGGACGGTGAAAATCCGTCAGGCGAAGACTTGCGCAACGATCCGGCTTTTCATGAGCTGGAGCGGCTCACGGAGCCGCAGGTCAAGGTCGTCCATGACGGGCGCAACAAGCCAGCCGCGCAATCGACCATTCCGGTCGACTGGCCTGCCGTGCTCGGCAAGGCCGAGGAGTTGCGTTCGCATGGCCGCGACCTGCGCCTGCTTGTCATTGTCGCCCGGGCGCTGGCCAATGAAGAGGGATTGGCCGGACTGGCACAGGGCCTGACCCTGATTGCAAGGACCTTCGAGACGCATTGGGAGACGATGCACCCGGCGCTGCGGGCCAGCCCCCAACCACGCGAGGCCGCCCTGCGCCGCCTCAACGCGCTGGCCGACCTGCAGAACGGCCAGGAAGGCCTGCTGGCGAACCTCAGGCAAATGGTCTTCTTCGCGCCGCGTCCCATCGGGCCGATCAGCGGACGCGATCTCGAACAGGGTGCGCTCGACGATCGCGTCATGCTTCAGGAAGCGGCGTCGGGATTGAATGCCACGGAGAAGGCAGCGCTGGTCAGCGCGCACGGACAGCTCCTGAACCGGGTGGGCAGCGGTTGTGCCGCCCATCAGGACCAGGCCGGTGAACAGATGACAGCGCTCATCGCCGGGGCGCACGCAGCGATCGAGGCGCTCGACGCGGTCGATACGGCCCTGAATGCCCGTCTTGACAGCAACGGGGCTGCCGTCCCGGACCTGAAACGATTTTTGCAGCGCGTGCTGACGACGCTGGAACGCAACACGGCGGTCGAGACCACGGAAGAGGCAGCGACGAAGGGGGCGGCCAGCCCGGCTGCTCCCCCGGCAAGCCCGGCCGCGCCGGTCAGAAACGGTCATGGAGCCGAGACGATGGCAAGCTACGCGGAGACCGGTGCGGGGCTCCCGGACAGGATTTCCTCGCGCGACGATGTGGTGAGGTGCCTCGACCTTGTGGTCGCGTTCTACGACCGCACCGAGCCGTCGAGTCCGATCCCGCATCTCGCCCGCCGGGTGCGCAGGATGGTGCACATGGATTTCGTTGAACTGATGGAAGACCTCGCCCCGTCGGGGCTCAAGGAATTCCGGCTGCTCGCCGGCGTTCCCGACGCCAAGAAGACTGCCCAGAAGGATGAAAGGTAGCAACACATGCCAGCCGAAAGCAAAGCGAAGGTCATCGAGCGAAATCGCGCCCCGCGCGTGCAGATCGCCTACGATGTCGAAACCTACGGCAGCCCGACGACGATCGAACTGCCGTTCGTCATGGGCGTGATGGCCGACCTGTCGGGCGCATCGCAGACCAGGGAAGCGTCCAAGACGGTGCTCGACCGTTCCTTTGTCGAGACCGATGCCAACCGCTTCCCCAAATTCATGGAAGCGCTGGGACCCAGGGTCAAGGCGCGGGTGAAGAACACGCTGCCGCAGGCCGAGGGACAGGAGCGCGACGAAGAACTGGCGCTCGACCTGACCTTCACCAAGATGGGCGATTTCGCCCCCGACAAGATCGCCGAACAGGTCCCGCAACTGGCCGAAATCCTCAAGATGCGGCGCCAGCTCGAGGAGCTGCTCGGCTTCATGGACGGCCGCGTCGATGCCGAAAAGCGCATAGCCCAATTGCTGAACAACCAGCCGTTGCTTGGCCAGATCGCCGCCCAGGCGCTGTCCGACGACAAGGGTGAGGAATAGATCATGGCCGAACAGCAAAAGACCGCAGCATCCGTCGCCGAGGCCGAGGCCGTCGATCTCGGTGAATTCAGCCAGCTCTTGGAGAAGGACTTCAAGGTCAAGAAGGACGACAGCGAGAAGCTGCAGCAGCTGGTTCGCAACCTGGCTCTGGCGGCGCAGTCGCGCTCCGAGACGACGACGATTTCGTCCAACTCGATCAAGTCGATCAAGTCGTTGATCGCCGGCATCGACAAGATGCTGACGACCCAGGTCAACGAAATCCTGCACGCGCCGGAAGTGCGGCAGATGGAAGGCACCTGGCGCGGCCTCTGGTACCTCATCAACAACACCGAGACGGATCAGAAGCTGAAGATCCGGGTGATGAACATTTCCAAGGAGCAGCTGGCCGATACGCTCGAAGACTATGAAGGCCAGATGTGGGACCAGAGCCCGATCTTCAAGAAAGTCTACACCGACGAGTATTCGATGCTCGGCGGCGAACCGATCGGCTGCGTCATCGGCGCCTACGAGTTCTCCAACCACCCGCGCGACGTCGGCCTGTTGCGCAACATCTCCGGCATCTGCGCCTCGGCGCACACGCCGTTCATCGCCGCCGCCTCGCCACGGCTGTTCCGCATGGACAGCTGGCAGGAACTGCCCAACCCGCAGGACCTGCAGCAGATCGTCTCCAACCCGGCCTACGCCTCGTGGCAATCGCTGCGCGAGAGCGAGGATGCGCGCTATATCGGGCTGACCATGCCGCGCGTGCTGGCGCGGCTGCCCTACGGCTCGGAGACAGTCCCGGTCAAGGGCTTCTCCTTCGAGGAGGAAGTGCAGGGCGATCACAACAAATATGTCTGGATGAACGCTGCCTTCCCGATGGGCGTCAACATCAACCGCAGCCACAAGCTCTATGGCTGGGGCACCCAGATCCGCGGCGTCGAAAATGGCGGCACTGTGCTTAACCTGCCGGTGCACTCCTTCCCGACCGATGACGGCTCGATCGCGATGAAATGCCCGACGGAAGTCGCCATCGACGACCGGCGCGAGGCGGAACTGGCCAAGCTCGGGCTGATGCCGATCCTGCACCGCAAGAACACCGATCTCGCGGCCTTTATCGGCGCCCATTCGCTGCAGGATGACGAGACGCGGGCGGGCCGCCTGGTCGACCCCGACGCCCAGTCCAACGAGCGGCTCTCCGCCAACCTGCCCTATCTGTTCCCGGTCTCGCGCTTCGCCCACTACCTCAAGGCGATTGCGCGCGACAAGGTCGGCTCGTTCAAGGAACGCACCGACATGCAGATCTGGTTGACCGAATGGATCAACCGGTACGTGCTGGCCAACCCGGCCTTCGCCGACGACAAGGCGCGCGCCAAGCGTCCGCTTGCCGCCGCCGAGGTGCAGGTCGACAGCGTGGAGGGCCGGCCGGGCTACTACAACGCCCGCTTCTATCTGCGCCCGCACTACCAGCTGGAGGGCATCAATGCCTCGCTCAGGCTGGTGTCGGAATTGCCGTCCGTGAAGACCTGATTGCAGCAACCAAACCTTTGTTTGAAAGCGTGGAGAACGAAAATGCCCACAATGAAGATCGACGGTTTTCTGAAAGTTCCGGATATCAAGGGGCCCAGCACGCGCGACGGCCATGACGACGAGATCGAAATCCATGGCGTCGATTACAAGATGGTCGCGCCCTACGACCCCAATTCCCTCTCGCGCCGAGGCCGCGTGTCGATGGGCATGATCAAGTTCACCAAGCACTACGACAAGGCCTCACCCTATCTGGCCAAGGCCCTGTTCGAAAACAAGGCGCTGGACGAGGTCAAATTCTCCGCTCGGCGGACCATCGACGGCGAGAGCAAGGACTATCTGGTCGTTACCCTGACCGACGCCTCGATCATGGAATACGACATGTCGCAGGCCGATGATGAAGCCGACCTGATCCAGGAGGAAGTCTCCTTCGCCTACAAGAAGATCAAGTTCGTCTATGACGACAATGACGAAGCCGAAATGGATGTCTATGTCGGCAAGTGAGGGGCGAGCAAAGCGCCCTGCCGCCGACAAGGTACAGGCGGGCGGTTCACGGGCCAAGCGCGAGGCGGTACAGCCTTCGCTGTGGGACCGCCTCGTCAACGACCTGCCGGGCCTGAGCTCGGAGATAGACGGGCTCAGGCAGGCTCTGCAGGAGGAGCTTGGCGCAGAGCGCCTGGACGAGCTGCTGGCAGACGGACCGAGGCGCATCGACGCCGATGACGCATTGAACCCCGATCAGAAGCGCCGGCTGCACCGGCTGGCGTTTCAGAACCGGCACCGTGGCGAGCTTGAAAGCCGAGGCATCGTGGTGTCGCCCGATGTGCTGCGCGAGGCCGTGCGGCGCGACATCGAGGCGCTGTTCAACACCGAGCGTTTCGAATCCGCGCCGCTGCTATCCGATCTCGAGGCCGAGCAGATGACCGACAGTCCGACATCGCTGGCCGACTTTCCGGAGGTGCGCCGCAGCGTTGTCAATTATGGCGTGCCGTCCTTCTCCGGCCGGTCGTCGCGCGACTTCGATCGCGATGTTCTGGCACGCGAGATCCGCGCCGTGCTCGCCGCATTCGAGCCGCGGCTGAAGGAGAGCGCGACGAAAGTCACGGTCAACCTCGGCGACAAGACCGGCCTGAAGATCGAGATCGACGCCGTGCTGATCATGACGCCGACGCCCGAGCGCATGCGCCTGCGCACGACGATCAATCTCGACAACGGACTGGCGCGCACCGAGTTCAGGGAAGCCTGAGAGATGGACCGGGTCTTCGTAGAATATTACGAGGAGGAACTGTCCCACATACGCGGGCTGGCGGCGGAGTTCGCCGACATGCATCCGGCGGTTGCCCGCAATTTGTCGCTGGATACGGTGCCGTGTCCCGACCCCTATGTCGAGCGGCTGCTCGACGGCGTCGCCTTCCTCGCCGCGCGCACGCGCCTGAAGGTGGATGCCGAGCGCTCGCGGTTTTCGCGCAGCATCCTCGACGTGCTTTATCCCGATCTCGTCACGCCGGTGCCGGCAACCGCCATGGTGGTGCTGAAGCCCGGCCAGCAGGTGCAGACAATGCTTGCCGGCCACGTCGTCAAGCGCGGCACGCGGCTGGTCTCCAGCCTGCAGGCCGGCCTGTCGACACGCTGCACCTTCACCACCGCGCAGGACATGACGCTGTTTCCGATCGCGATCAGTTCGGTCGGCTATTTCCAGGACCGCAGCGCGCTTGCCGCCGCCGGCATCGGCCCGATCGCCGGCAAGGCCGGCGAAGCGGCACTTCGCATCACGCTGGCGCGGACCGGCAAAGGCAAGCTCGACGAACTGGCGCTCGACCGGCTCGACTTCTATTTCGCCAACCGCACCAAGGCGCCGCTAATCTTCGACGCCATCTTCGGAGTCTGCTCTGGTGTCGGCGCTCGACCGGAAGGCAAGACCAATCCATTGTCGCCGCTACCGCCGCCGGAGATGGTCGGCATTGCCGATGCCGAGGCGCTGATGCCGCGCACGCGGCCGACCTTCGAAGGCTACCGCCTGCTGCGCGAATATTTCATGATGCCCGAGCGCTTCCATTATGGGCGCGTCACCGGCTTGCTGCCGGTCGTGCGCAAATGCCAGGCCGGGCTCGAAATCATCTTCCTGTTCCGGCGTCCGGTGCCCGAACTCGCCGATCTGACGCCGGCGGATTTCGATCTCTTCGCCACCCCGATCATCAATCTCTTCGAGCGCGAGTGCAACATCGTCGAGCTCGACCAGCGCAAGACACGCCAGGTGCTGCATGCCGACCGCACGCGGGCGCGCGACTTTGAAATCTACCGCGTCATCCGCGTCGAAGACGCCGATGCCGAGGGACCCGACGCGGAGATACCGGAACTCTTCAGCCTTGGGCAAAATCGCGGCAGCGGCTGGGTCTATTCGACGGAGCGGCGGCCGCGCCGGCCGACCGAGGACGAGCGGCGCCAGGGCGTGACGCGGACCTCCTATGCCGGCGACGACGTCTTCCTGGCGGTGTCGCGCCCAGTCAACAGTCAGGCCAACCGGCCGCTCAAGCGCGTCGATATCATGGCGCTTTGCACCAATCGCGACCTGGCCATCCTCGACGACACGCCGACCCTGACGCTGGAAGCCGGCGACCCTGTGGAGACGGTCCGGCTGCTCGGCGCATTGCGTTCGCCGCAGCCGGCGATCCCGGCAGCGCTGCCGACCGGCGCCGACGGCGAGTCGCGCGCCGACGACCTGGCCTGGCGGCTGGTGTCACAGCTGGCGCTCAACTTCCTCAGCCTGGCCAAGGAAGGCCGCGGCGTCGATCCGCTGCACGCGCTGCTCGATCTCTATGCCGAGCGCGGCGACCCCGGGCTCGCCCGCAATGTGCGCTCGATCGTGCGCATCGACTCGCGCGCGGTGATCGAAAGGCTGGCGATCGAAGGGCCGATGTGCTTCGGCCGCGGCACGGAAGTGACGCTGCATGTCGACCAGTCGGTGCTGGCGGGACAGAGCACTCTGCTGCTGTCGGGCCTGCTGTCGCGGCTGTTTGCCCGCCATGCCGGCATTAACGGGTTCGTGCGCACGCGCACGCGGTTGCTCCAGAAACAGGAGGATGTGCCATGGCCGATGACGCCCGGCAATCGCTACCTGATCTAGAGCGAGCCGCAACCCTGTCCGAGAGTTTCGACTTTTTCGAACTGCTGCGCCGGCTCGAACGGCAAGGCGGCCTGTTCGGCCATTCCGGCCGGCCGGACCGCGAGCCGGCAAGGCTCGGCCAGAATGTGCGGCTGTCCTTCGCAGTGCAGGACGTGGTGGATTTCCGCGAGCCGACGGACAAGTCGCCGGCACGCGTCACGGTCAACAATCTCGGCCTGCTCGGACCCGAAGGGCCGATGCCACTGCATCTGACGCGCTGGGTGCTCGATCGCCTGTCGCAACGCTGGTATGCCGGCGCCGAGGCGCGGCAGACGAGCGACACGACCTTCGTCGATTTTGTCAATATCCTGCAGCACAGGATGATCGCGCTCTACTATCGGGCCTGGGCGGATGCGCATCCGGCTGTGCAGGTCGAACGCGGTGTCGGCGGCCGCGTCCGTTCCATGCTGGAAGCGATGGCCGGCATCGGGCTGCCGGGCACGCAGGATGCCGAACTCGATACAGTAAAACTTCGCCAGGCCGCCTCGCTCGCTGCCCAAGTCGACGGCCCCGAGCGACTGACGCTGTTCCTGGCCGAAGCCTTCAAAGTGCCGGTGGTGCTGAAGGAGTTCGTCGCGGCCTGGATGACCATCCCCAAGGCGCTGCAGACGCGGCTTGCCGGCAGCTATGCCACGCTCGGCCGCAGCGCCACCATCGGCCCGCGCAGCTTCAGCCGGCAGAGCCGCATCGAGCTGCGCATCGGCGCGCTCAGCTATATCGATTACAAGGCCTTCCTGCCGGGCGGTGAGCGGCTGAAGCTGTTGAAGCAGGCGGTGCGCGACCTGATCGGCGAGACCATCGATGTCGATCTCAGGATCGTGCTTGCGGCAAAGGCAGTGCCGCCGGCGAAGCTCGGCACCGTCCAGCTTGCCCGCACCACCTGGCTGGCGCGACCGGTCGAAAAGGGGGACGCCGACGACATGCGGTTGCGGACCATCGTCGGCTGGCGGGAAGAGGTGGCGGCATGAGCCTGCTTCTGATTCTCGAACAGGGACCACGCGCGCAAGTCACGCGGCAGGCGCGGCTGGACGAGGGCGAGCTGGTAATCGGCCGCAGCGCCGACGCCGACTGGCAGATCAACGATCCCGACATGTTCGTCTCGCGCGCCCACTGCAAGATCACCAGCAAGCAGGGCGGCTATTTCGTCACCGATACCTCCAGCAGCGGGTTGTTCATCGACGATGCCGCCAGCCCGCTCGGCGCGGGAAATACCGCGCGCCTGCAAAGCGGCATGCGACTGCGACTGGGCGACTATGTGGTGTGGGTCGATTTGCAGACGGCGAAGACCGAGGCGCCGGCCTCCAGGCCTTCAGCGCCTGCCAGTAAGCCGGCGGCGTCGCGGGCGCCGGTCAGCCTCGGCGGCGACGATTTCTTTTCGTCCACCACGGAAGAAGAGCCGGGACGGCCACGCCCTGCCAACCTGCCCGATCCATTCGAAAAGCCGGTGCCCGGCGCATTCGCGCGTGCGCGGTCCGATGAACGCAGCTCGCAGGCGTTCGACGATCCGTTCAGCCTCGACCCTGTGGCAACGCCGGTGGCCGAGCCCACTGACAGAAACGGCGCCAAGCCATCGTTCGACGATCCCTTCGGCCTCGACTCCGCGCCGCGGTCGAGAGAGCCGAGCAGATCCAATCCTGAGAAGCTGCCGGCCTACGATGACGGGTTTGGTTTCGGCCCTGCCGGGTCCACCAGCCTCGACGCCGGCGTGACGGATGGCGGTGCAACCGATGCGCCCTCGCCTGCCCCCTCTGCAGCGCCCTGGGATCTGCCAGTCCGCGCGGTCGAGCCATCGCCACCGCAGCCACCGCCTCCCCCGTCTCCACCGCCACCACGCGCTCCTGTCCGCCAATCCGCGGCGCGGCCGTCAGCCGGACCGTCGGACGCGGAATTGCGCGCCGCTTTCCTGCGCGGCATGGGCATGGACGAGGCCGATTTTCCCGGCGGCGATCCGGTGGCCGACATGGAAAAATTCGGCCGCGAGTACCGGCTGATGATGGAAGGGCTGATGCAGCTTTTGCGCAAGCGCGCCGAAGAGAAGGGCAACGCTCGCGTCGCTCAAACGGTGGTTGGCGCATCCGAAGTCAACCCGCTCAAATTCCTGCCCTCGGTCGACGATGCGCTGGTAACCATCCTGGCCGAGCGCAGCCCCGGTTTCCTCGGCGCCGAGGCGGCGATCAAGGACGCGGTGCGCGATCTGGCGCAGCATCACGTTCGCGCCTGGCGCGGCGTGCAAGGCGCGCTCAAGCGCATGATCGACCGCTTCGATCCGGCGGCGATCGAGCAGGAACTGAAGTCGAGTTCGGCGATCGGCAATCTGCTGACCGGCGGGCGCGGAGCCAAGCTCTGGGAGTTGTACCAGAAACGCCACCGTGAAATCGCTCGCAGCGCCGAGACGCGTTTTCTGGGCGAGATCGGCGCTGATTTTCGTGATGCATATGAGGAGGACTGAGACATGATCGACAGACGCGAATTTATCCTTGCCATCGGGGCGACGGGACTGCTGACGGCTTGCCAGAGCGGCCCGCCGAAACCATCCGTCATCACAGTGAATCTTGCCGGCGGCGCCGGCATGAACCCGGGACCGGGCGGCGGCGACAGGCCGGTGACGGTGATGATCTTGCGCCTGAAGAGCACCGGCGCCTTCAACTCGGCCGACTATTTCGCCCTGCAGGGCGGTGCCGGCGCGGCACTTGGCGGCGATCTCATCGGCTCCGACACGGTTTCCGTCGGACCCGGCAAGACCGCATCGAAGACCATCACGGTCGAGCCGGAAGTGGCAGCACTTGGCTTCGTCGCGCTGATCAGGGAACCCGGCGGGCGCAACTGGCGTACGACCAAATCGGTTTCGCCGGGATCGAAGTTCACCGTCAATGTGAAGCTCGGCAGCGGCGGCATTTCCGCCTAAAGCGCGTCGCGTTTGAACGCGATCCAGGCGACGCGCTTTAGGTCTTTGTTTTTATGCATGTCGTTCTCTCAAAACCGTGACCACTTTTGAGCGACATGCATTGGGCGGCGAAATCCGCAAAGCCGCGCGAGGCGATGAGCAGGAAGCAGAGAGTGTCGGCATGAGCGATGCAAACAGGGTGCTGTGGTCGGAGGGACTGTTCCTCCGCACCCAGCATTTCCAGCAACAGGACCGCTTCTTCGAAGCGACGGTGCGCGGCGCCTTGCAGGCCGGGCATCTGCATACGTTCGGCTTTCGAACGCTGATGCTCGATCAGGCACAGCTCGATGCCGGCCAGATCTCGGTGCTTTCGGCGCGCGGCATCTTTCCCGACGGGACGCCGTTCGCGATCCCTGAGACGATGGATGCGCCGCGGCCGCTGGCGGTGACGCCGGAGATGGGCGCGGGGCCAGTGCTGATCGCACTGCCGCTCGAACCGCCCGGCGGCGTCGGCTTCGACCCGGCTCACGCCGAGCCGTCCGGCGCACGCTATCGCGGCCGGATCGTCTCGGTGCGCGACGCCGTGCATGGCGGCTCCGATCCTGAGGAAATCGAG
Organism: Mesorhizobium sp. M0058; assembly: GCF_040323095.1. NCBI lineage: Bacteria > Pseudomonadati > Pseudomonadota > Alphaproteobacteria > Hyphomicrobiales > Phyllobacteriaceae > Mesorhizobium > Mesorhizobium sp. M0058. The sequence goes on along the minus strand of NZ_JAMYUQ010000021.1, from coordinate 35,684 downwards.
ATCGCACGGCCGCAGGCGCTGTTGCTGGCGCCGGGCACGGCCGTCGGCGGCTACACCGCGCTGCCGGTGGCCGAACTCAAGGGCGTGCGCGCCGATGGCGGCGTTGCCCTGGACGACACCTTCCTGCCGCCGACCTTGGTCATCGGCGCGGCGTCCTGGTACAGCCGCCTGCTGCAGGAAGTGGTCACCGGCCTTGACCAGATCGCCGAGGCGCATGGCAAGATGGTGCTGGGCGGCCCCGGGCGCAGCGTCGAGGATCTTCTGATCCTCAATTTGGTCAACGCCGCGCGGCCGCGGCTGGCGCACATGCTGGCGCAGGATGTCTTCCATCCGGCTGAGGTCTACATGGAACTTGCCGGCCTTGCCGGCTCGATGGCGACCTACGGTTCGAGCGCAAGGCGGCTCGGCGAACTGCCTGTCTACGACCACATGGCGCCCGGACCCGCCTATTCGGCGCTGGCCGATGCGCTGCGCTCGCTGATCCTCAGCCTGCGCTACATCGAGCCGAAATCGCGCGCCCTGCCGGTCATGCGCCATGCAACCAATGTGTGGAAGATCCGCATCGACAACCCGAAACTTCTGGTGGCGAGCCGCATCGTGGTGCGGATCGGCTCCGAACTGTCGGAGGATGCCTTGCGCAAGATTTTCGTCAACCAGGCGACGGTCGGCTCGGCCAGCGAATTCGAAGGGCTGTGGAAATCACGCCTGCCCGGCATTCCGCTGAAGCCCCTTCATTCGCAGCCGCGCGAAATTCCCTATGACGGCGACCGGCTGTGTCTCGAACTGGACCAGAAAAGCGAGCACTGGGCCTCGCTGCTCGAAGCGCCGGGTTTCGTGATCGGCGTTTCGGGCGTGCTGCCCAGCGAACCGCAGGTCGACTGCTACTCGGTCAACAGGTGAGATGATGAGCAGGGACGATCCATTCGGACTGTCCGAGGATCGGGAGCGGACGCGCATTCGGCTGAGCGGAGCGCCAACGCCGCGCGCCATGCCGCTGCCGGCGTCGGGCGGCGTCACCGCGAAGCGCTCCGGGCGGGCGCATCCGAACGTGCTCGTCAATGCCTTCTCGCCGCTGCTGGAATTTGCACCCGAACTGGAAAACGCGCAGCCGCCGGAGAACCCGGAAGCCCTGCGCACCAGACTGCTGGAGGAACTCGTGCGCTGCCGCGACGCCACCATGGCGCAGGGCTCCTCGCTTGAGCGAGCCGACCAGGCCGCGTGGCTGGTGGCTGCGTTGCTCGACGATCTGGCGCTGAACACGCCATGGGGCGGGGCCAGCGCCTGGCCGCGCCAGCCGCTGGTGGTGATGCTGCGCGGCGACGTCGACGCCGGCGCGCAATTCTTCGCCCGTCTTGAAGAGCTGGAGCGCCACCCCAACCGCGACCGCGAAATGCTGGAGCTGCAATATCACTGCATGGCGCTCGGCTTCCGCGGCAAATATCGCGTGCCGGGCCGCTCGGGCGACCGTTCGCTCAATGCCGTGCGTGTGGCGGCCGCGCGTTTCCTGCGCGACAGCGACGGCGAAGGCGCACCGCTGTCGCCCAACTGGAAAGGCGTGATCGCGTCCGATGAACCACAACGTTTCATCGTGCCGATCTGGGTGATGGTTGCGGCAGCGGCGGTGATCGCGACGGCCATCCATATCGGCCTGTCGATGAGCCTGAGCAGCCAGGCGGTCGAGCTTTCGGCGCTGGTGCGCGCACTGCCGCCGCCGACGCGTACGGATGTAACCCGCGCTTCGCCGAAGGTCGACGCGCCGCCGCCGGTGGCGGTGGATTTCGCGCTGCTGCCGGAATTCCAGGCCGCGGCGCCGGACGAGCTCAAGAGAGCGCTGAGCGGCACGGAGAGCGTGTCGCTGGCGCGGCTGGTCATCCAGGCCTCCAATCCCGAACTCTTCCAGTCGTCGCGCGCGCAGCTGACAGACGGCTTCGATCCGCTCATCGCCTCGGTCGCCAAGGTGATCCTCGAGAACCAGGAGCTGATCGGCGATATCACCGTGGTCGGCCACACCGACGGCGTTCCGTTGCAGAAGACCAACCCACTGTCCACCAACCAGCGGCTGTCGGAAGCCCGCGCCGCGGAAATTGCCGATATCCTGATTCAGAACGGCGTGCCGAAGGAGCGCGTGCGCTCCGAAGGCCGGGCCGCCACCGATCCGGTCGCCGACGACGGCACACGCGAAGGCCGGGCCTTGAACCGCCGCGTCGAAGTGCTGGTCGAAAAGAGGCTGTGACATGTTCATCCTGCGCTTCCTCTGGGCGGTCCTGACTTCGCGTTTCCTGTGGACGCTGATCGGCCTGGCGCTGCTGTCGCTGATCATCTGGGTATTCGGCCCGATCGTACGGGTCGGCGACTATGTGCCGATGGCGTCGGAGACGGTGCGCATCGTCATCATCGCTCTTTTGGTGATCCTCTGGCTGATCTGGCTGATCGTCGCGCAGCGCCGGGCAATCCGCGCCAACCGCATGTTCGTCGCCGAGATTTCCGCCCCGGTCGAGGAAAAGCGGCTCAGCCCGGGCGAGGAAAACGTCGCCGCGGTCGGCGCCAAGTTCCAGGACGTCATGGTCGAGCTGAAGCGCCGCAAGCTCGGCGGCCGCAAATTCCTGCGCGAGATGCCGTGGTATGTGATCGTCGGCCCCCCGGCGACCGGCAAGACGACGGCCTTGCGCCAATCCGGCCTCAACTTTCCGATCGACCTGACCGACGATCTGCAGGGCATCGGCGGTACCCGCAACTGCGACTGGTTCTTCTCCGAAAACGCAGTGATGATCGACACCGCCGGGCGCTATGTCCAGCAGGAAAGCCAGCCCGATGTCGACGCCGTGGAATGGCTGGGTTTCCTCGATCTGTTGAAGAAGCATCGTGGCCGTCGTGCGCTCAACGGCGTCATCGTTGCGCTTGGGATCGACGCGCTGTCCGAGGGCGACGAAGCCGTCAAGGCGCATGGCCGCAAGATCCGCAGGCGCCTGGCCGAGCTCGAGGAGCGGCTGGAGATCCGCCTGCCGGTCTATCTCATGCTGACCAAGGCCGATCTGATCAGAGGCTTCGAGGCTTTCTTCGGCGGCCTGTCGACGGCGGCGCGCGAACAGGTATGGGGGACGACCTTCCCGCTCGATGCACGCGTCGACGCCAAGACGATCGCGGGCGAAATCACGACGCTGTCGAGGGAGCTGGAAAAGCGACTGGTGCCGCGGCTGGAAGACGAAGACAAGCTGGCCGAACGGGCCGAGATCTTCCGCTTTCCCGCACAGCTGCAAAGCCTGTCCGAGCCGATCCAGGTGCTGGTCGAGGCGATGTTCGGCGAGAGCCGCTACGAGGAGGCGGCCTGGCTGCGCGGCCTCTATCTGACCTCGGCCACCCAGGAAGGCGCGCCGATCGACCGGCTGACCGCGGCGCTCGCCTCCTCCTTCTGCCTGCCGGCACGACGCACGATGCCGGCGCAGCGCTTCGAGAAGCGCAGCTTCTTCCTCAAGAACCTTTTGACCGAGGTGATCTTCAAGGAGGCCGGGCTCGGCACCTTCGATCCGCTGGCGCAGCGCCGCCGCAGCTGGATCTGGCGCGGTGCCGCCGCTGCCAGCGCGGCTGCGGCCATACTCGCCGGCGGCCTGTTCACCTGGTCCTACTACGACAATCGCAACGCCATCGCCGCGCAAGCCGGCCAGTTCGAAGCGCTGCAGGCGCCGCTGACGTCGACCGCGGCGACGCCCGCCTCGGTGCTGCAGCCGGCGATGGACGTTGCCCTGACCGCCATGGACGAAGTCGTCAATGCCAGGACTGCGCCTCCGAACAAGGCACAGGACCTGCTCGGACCATCGGCTTCGGCCGAGATGATGCGGGCGCAGACCGACACCTATGACCACGCTCTGCGCAACGTGCTGGAGCCGCGGATGGTGGCGCTGCTCGAAGCGACCATGTGGCGGCAGATCCGCGATCCGGACTTCATGCTGGGCGCACTCAAGACCTACCGCATGATGACCGGCCTGTCTCAGATGGATTCGGATTTCGTCGAGAATTGGTGGGTGAACGACCTGCCCGAATTCGCGCCGGCCGCGCCCTTCCCGACCGCCGATGCGGAAGAACACCAGTTGGCCGCGATCCGGCGCATGGCGGTCGACGACAGCTACATCGCGCCCGACCAGGCGCTGGTCGCCGAAGCGCTGAAAACGGTCTGCACGATCTCGCTGCCGGCGCGGGCCTACAAGCAATTGCTGGCCGATCCGGCGGTGGCCGGATTGAAGGAATGGATCCCCGCCAATTTCGCCGGGCCGAACGGCGCCAAGGTGTTTTCGCGACGCTCCGACAAGACGCTGCGCGTCGGCATATCAGGCGCCTTCACCTATGACGGCTTCCACGATGCGATCCTCGACCGGGTCGAGGATGTCGCCGCCCAGGCGGCACTCGACCGCGCCGTGTTTGCCGGCGGCTGCTCGGAAAATTCCGAGACGTCGGTGTCGGCGCTGTCGGAAGATATCCTGAAGCTCTACTATGACGACTATATCGCGCAGTGGGACAGTTTTTTGCGCGACATGCGGCTGGCGCCGCTCAGCGACCTCAACATTGCCAGCGAGAATCTGAAAGACCTTTCCAGTGCCGATTCCGCGTTGAAGCGGCTGTTGACGGCGGTGGTCCAGGAGGTCGACCTCACCCGCTCGGACGACGCGCCGGTCGGTGACGACAAGGCGGCGGCGAAGGGCGGCTCGAAACTGCTGGGCAAACTCGGCAAGCTTGGCAAGATCGTCAAGACCGGCGCCAAGCTGCTGCCGCGCGCAGGATCGGCCAGCGAAGTCGACCTGACCGGCACGTTGGTGGCCGAGCACTTCAAGCCGCTCAAGAGCACGATTGCGGAGGTCGACGGCCAGCCGCCGGCGCTCGATGCCGCGGTCGTTGCGCTGACGGCGCTGTCCAATGTGCTGCAGACGGTGACCGCCAATCCCGACCCGCAGGACGCGATCAAGAAACAGGGCGGGCTGGCCGAACTGACCGGCGCCGTCGCCCGCCAGGCACAGATCCTGCCCGACCCCGTGAACACCTGGCTGAGCGGCATTGCCGGCGACACCAGCGGGTTGACGCAGAAGGCCGTCGCTTCCGAGCTCAACGCCATCTGGCGCGCCGACATCCTGCCCTTCTGCCAGGCCGCGCTCAACGACCGCTATCCGTTCAGCCCCGACAGCGCGGTCGACGTCAATGTGCGCGACTTCGCCCGCCTGTTCGGACCGGCAGGCATGATCGACGGCTTCATCAACGACCATCTGATCAGCTATGTCGACACCTCGGCGCAGCCTTGGAAATGGCGTGCCGATTTCGGCCTCGACCCATCCGCACTTGCCGCCTTCGAGCAGGCGCGGCGCATCCGCGACGATCTCTTTCCCGGCGGTCAGGGCCCGGTGATGGCCTTCACGCTCGAGCCGACCGACCTGTCGCCCAACGTGACCCGCGTCACGCTCAACCTCGACGGCCAGAACCTGGTCTATTTCAACAATGCGACGCGACCGCAACCGATGACCTGGCCCGGCAAGGACGGCACCGGCGTCATCTCGCTCGCCTTCCAGCCGATCGACGGCTCGCCCGAAATCATGCTCAACGAGACGGGTAGCTGGGCGTGGCTGAGGATGCTGCGCGGCGGCCGCTTTACCGGGACGTCGCTGTCCGATGTCTACAGCCTGCGGCTGGGGACGAAAGGCATGTACGCCGATTTCAAGCTCAAGGCGGCAAGTGTCGAGAACCCCTACAACCTCCAGATGTTCAAGAAATTCTCATGTCCGCCGCAGATATGATCCTGCCCGGCTTCTACGGCAAAATGCCCGCCACCGGCGACTTCGTCAGCCGGCGGCTGACGGGCGAGTTCGTGCGTCTGTGGGACCGCTGGCTGGCGCAGCATCTGGTGCCGCTGTTTGGCCAGGATATCTGGCCGCCCGCCATGGCGCTGCGGTTTGTGGCAGGCCCGAATGCCTTCGGCGCGTCGGCCGGCATCATCCTGCAGAGCGCCGACAAGGTCGGCCGGCAGTTCCCGCTGAGCGTCGTTGCGCAGCTGCCTGAAGCATCTGCCATGCTGACGCATGCCGAAGCCTGGTTTGCGGGAATCGAAGAAGCGGCGATCAGCGCCCAGCAGGGCGCGCTGACGCCCGATGAACTGGATATTGCACTGGCGGCCCTGCCAATGCCGCCGATCGAGCCGGGCGAAGAGCTGATCGCCGACATGGTGATGTGGACCAAGCACTCCGACATTTTCGACATCGATCCGCAGTCACCGCAAGCGACGCTGGAGCAGATGCTCGCCGCCAGTTGGGAGACCAGCTGATGGGGGAGCAACTCTGATGTTCGTCAGCCAGAACACCACTCCGTTTCTCGCCGAGACTTTTCCATATCAGGACAAGCATTGCGTGAAGCATTGCGTGGCCGTGATCAGGGCGACGTACGACGTCGATGAACAAGGCAACTGCACTCCCAGCAAGGAACAGTCACCTTTCGTCTACGCCGATACCCACTACGGCGATCCGGAAGTCACCTCCATCCGCGTCGAGACCGACTTTGCCCCTGTCAAACCGAAATGCGAGGTTCTGCTCGATGCCATGGCGGTCGCGCCGAAGGGGCGGCAGGTGGAAGCAATCGAAGTGCGCCTGGTTGGGCCGGGACTGGACAAGCGCGCGGTGGTCACTGGCCAAAGGCGCTGGTTCAGAGGTGGCTTAGGTATCCAGCCCTCGCGCCCGACCCCCTTTGTTTCAATGCCGTTGGCGTGGCATCTCGCATTTGGCGGCACTGACCGATCCGATCCTGATCCTGCTAAGCATCGTGGCGACGCCGTCAACCCGATCGGCAGCGGCTACCTTGTCGGCCAGGGTAATATTGACGGCACGCCGCTGCCTTGTGTCGAGCACCCGCAATCGCGCATGGCGATCTGGAACGACAGGCCCAGGCCGATCGGCTTTGGTCCTGTACCACGCTTCGCCAAGGAGCGGGCGAGATATGCCGGCACCTATGACAAGCATTGGATGGACAACGTGCTGCCCTTCCTGCCGCAGGATTTCGACGACCGCTACTTCCAGGCGGCGCCCCAGGACCAATGGCTCGACAGATTGGACGAGGGCATGGTCTTCGGCTGCATCGGCATGAACGAAAGAGGTCGGTTCGGGGTAAAACTGCCGAGACTGTCCGTGCCGGTGCGCTTCGTGTTCGACGACCATTTGGAACGAAAAACGATGGTGCCTGATACGCTCATCATCGTTCCGCACGAGAGCAGAATCGTGCTGGTGGGCCGGGTAAGCACGAAGCTGCCGCGCAAGTTCGTGAGACTTGAGGAGGTTCAAGTCGGCAACGACCTCATCCCCCGCGACGGCGAGAAGCCGCACTATGCGGGGCTGAAAGTCGCAGTTGCCGCCCTGAAGGAAATAAGGCGGCTAAAATGACGGTCATTTCCTGCCTCAGCCTCGTGTCGCCGGTCGGCTATTCGGCGGGGAGTACGGCGGCCGCGATGCGGGCAAATATAGCGGCGTTCGCCGAACTCTCCTATCGCGACGCCGACGGCGAGCCAATACGTGGCGCGTCAGTGGATGCCCTGCCGGCGACGATGCGCGGCCGCGATCGCGTTGCCGCCCTGACGCGTCTGGCCGCCGATCAGGTTGACCCAAAACAGGCGGACCGGCTGCCCTGGGGCGAGATGCCGATCATCTTGTGTACGCGTGAACCGCAGTTTCCGGGCGCGCGCCTCAACGGCATTGTGGGCGGGCTGGCGCTGCCCAATGGGGCATCTCTTGTCGGACCGCATTCCGTGCATGTGACGGAAGGGGCAGTGTCCACCTTCGTCGGCATCTGGCACGCGCGCAAACTGCTCGCCGAACGCAAAGTTCCCGCCTGTATCATCGTGGCCGTGGATACGCTCATCGATTCGCGCACCCTCGGCTGGCTCGACAAGGCGGGCCGTCTAAAAACGAGCATCGTCACGGATGGCCTCATTCCTGGCGAGGCGGCGAGCATCTCCGTCGTCAGCGCTCGTCCGCTGCTCGAATCACATGTGACGGTGCATGGCCTCGGCTTGGCGCGCGAGACCGCGACAGTGCTCAACGAGGAGCCGTTTCGCGCAGATGGCCTGGCCTCTGCGCTGCGGACGGCCCTGGCGGAAGCCAGGGTAGAGATTCACGATGTTGCCTTCCGCCTGTCCGACGTCGCCGGCGAATCCTATGCTTTCGAGGAGTTGGTGGTGGCGCAAATGCGGGTGATGCGCACAGTCAGGCCGCAACAACTGGTCTGGCTGGCGGCGGGCTGCATCGGCGACTGCGGAGCGGCTGCCGGTTCCATCCAGTTCGCATGGGCCGAGCAAGCCTTCCGGCGCGGCTATGCACCGGGGCCTTCCGCGGTGCTCTACGGCAGTTCGACGTTTGGTAACCGCGCAGCGGCGATCGTTACAGCATAGGGTCGAGAGAGATGACCAAGAACGTCTTCGCGGAAAAATGGGAGATTGCCGGAAATAACGGCATGAACAAGTCGATCGCGCGGTTTCCGGATGTCTGCCTTTCGCCGCCATCCCCACCGGCCGGGCCCATCCCAATTCCCTACCCGGACACGTCGTTCTCCAACAATCTGAAGGAAGGCTCCGAGACCGTGCTGATCGGCGGCAAGCCCGCCGCGCTGGCGCAGAAATCCTACTACAAGGAGCCGATGCTCGGAAACGAGGCCGCAACCCGCACGTTCGGATCTTCGGTCGTGACCCACCAGATCACCGGCAAAACATACTTTCAGGCCTGGTGCATGTCGGTGAAGTTCGAAGGCAAGAACGTCTGCCGGCATTTTGACATCACGACAAGCAACCACACGTCCTACGTTGGCGCGACCCCGCCGGCGCCGGCGCTCGAGTCGCTGAATGCAAAGGATGCCAAGGCGGCCGTGAAGGCCGGGAAGTGCCCGTGCTGCGGTGGCCCGCTGCACGAATGGCAGAAGGATGCTTCCGGCAAGCCATATCCCGTGGTTAAGGAAAAGACGTTCTGGACGAACAAGATCAAGCAAATGAAGACTGGGACCGCCGACCAGATCGCCAAAAAGGGTGAGTTCGAGGTCAAGCTAAAAAAGATGCTCAAGCTGAAGGCGAAGCATCGGCGCTTGCGAAAGGCTGGCAAGCCGGCGTGCCCAAACGTCCACAACAATGACAATCAGGGCTGCGCCATGTATTTCGACATTCCAAAGGGCGCGAGAACCTCTGGCGGAGTCAATACTCCGGCGCAAGAAGCCAAGTTGGCCTTCGACTCTGGAGTGAAGGCCGGTTGTATTCTGGCCTGGGAAACGGCAAGTGGTTCAGCCATCAGAAGAGGGCCAAACGCTAACCCCGCCAAGAAGCCCTACCATTCCTTGAACCATACAACGCCTCACATGGCCGGTGGGTGCAATGAGCCGTCAAATGTAGTCCCCCAAGACATTATGGATTCGGGAGAATGCCAGGAAATCGAAGATTTGCAGAGCGACCTTGAGAAGGTCAATGACTCAATCCCGTAAGGTCTTTCTATGGCAAGATACACATCAATTCCCGATACCAAACTCAAACAGCTCTCTCTGGGATTCTATGTTCCTGGTGTAGACTTGAGCTCTTATGATCCAGCGCGTCTTCTTCAAAGCGACGAGATATGGGAACAGATCGCTGGTCTTTTTCTGGCCTGCGAAGTGGGCGACTTGTCCGCGCTGCACCGCATTCCCTCAATCATAAAGGAAAGCGATGCCTATCTCGTCTGGCAGGCGGGCACCAATCTAGCTGGACTGGCTGGCAACCTCAGTTCTGTAAAGGACGTCTTCAAGCCGTTCGAAAAAGACGGCTCTGGTACGGAATATTTCATGACAATTGCGTTGGGCCAGACGCTGGACCCTGACGCGATCGAGATGTTGCTGACGCTGCACAATGATGCATCGGACGAAGAGACCCGCTATCAGATTGAGAGGGAGTTGTCGTATCTGCTCGAGGACACCAACGGACCGATAATCAGGGGCGCAGACGAGTCCATCGAGTCCGAGGATGAAGAGACTGTTCACATCATCAATCGGCAGGACTACTTTCCCAAGGTGACGGCGGCGTTGTCGCTGGTGCGAGCGCAGCTTCCGGTCCCCAATACCCCCATCCTCGGCGGCAAGGTTTTCGATGTGGTCAAGCTTGCAAGGCGGCTGCTTGAACGGGTGGGCAGCGCATCGCCGGAGATAGGCCGCATCCACCGTCATCGTCTCATTTTCGAGGCCGCCACCGGCGTGAACTGTGCCGCCTTCTTTGACAGCCCGGTCAAACTCAATTCGCTTCAGGCGACGGCAATACTGGAGACGTTCCTCGATAGCGACGACGTCAAAAGATTTGTCCCGGGGCAGAGGTATTTCTTTGGCCATCCCGTCGGCGCCTGATCCGACCGGAAATGAGAGCTGTAACATCGTTTCAGTCGCGCAGGACACCGGCCGTCTTGCCCCATTCAGCAACCTTATCGGCGAGCGGCACCCGTACAATGCTGTCGCTGAAGTAGTCGATGAAGTCCGGGCCAACCTCTTCCATGTAGGCGGAAGACAGTTCATCCCAGGGAGCTTCTGGAAACAATTCCGCAAATGATGCGCCCGCTGCGATCGATACCGGCGGCTCGCGCATCCTCTCAACAAGCCAGGCAAGCCGGCCGCGATCGCCCAACATGCCGATGCTGCGAACCGCGATTGAGGCGGTCTGGGGCGACTGCATTAATCCGCCGAGCCATGCCCGAACTTCCGTTTCAGGCCCGCTCTTGATCGCGGCACGGAGCGCTATCAGCCTGTCCTTCCCCGGCGCTTCAACCGCTGCCCTCAATGCGTTTTGCGCCAACCGGGCATGACCCAGTTCAACCAGCGACCATGCCGACCAGAATCGCGCATCTTCGTCGGAATCGTTGAGCGCAGCGTTCGCCTCGCCGGCAAGATCGGTTCGTTTGAGAACGCCCACCAGCCGTAAGCCCGCCGCACGAACGCGGGGATCGGGATCGCGGGCTAGCCGCGGCAGCAGGTTCTTTGGATCGACCGAATGCACCAGACATGCCGAAACGCCGAGAAAGCGTTTGAAGGCGTCGGCATCGGTGATCCAGTCCCTCACATGCGGTCCGATTCGGTCGGCCGCGTGCCACCGCAGCGCGCCGATGAACCCGTCCGGGCTCGGTGTCAGCTCGCGGGCATGCCCCACCGCTTCTGAAAGCCTGACTGGATCGTTGAACTCGATCGCGGTCCAGGCAAAGGCAAACAGTTCCCCACTGTAAGGATAGTCTTGCAGTTGCTGGAGCAGGCTCGGCCACGCGGCCTGGCCTGCGATGCGCAGTCCGTCCATGTTGGCTTCGATACGGTCGTCGATATCCTTAGCCGCCACCGCCGCGGGTGGCTCTTGCGCAAGAAGGCTCTCACGCTGCACCCAAAGAAAGGCTACCAGTTCCGCGTGCTGCCTAACCACAAGGCTAGCGATGCGTGGGCGATGGAAACTTTCGACGGGCGACATCAGTTCAGATTGATCGAGCCGCCACGGATATGATTCGGCCCGCTGGAGTGGCTGACCAAGTATGTACCGCGGATGACGATCTGGCCATCACTATCCATCACGATGGATGCCTTGCCGCAACGCAGTTCGAGCCGGTCATTGGCGCGGATGCGCACACGCTTGCCGTCGCGGATAACCTCGACGCCGGGCCTGCGCGCCGGCTCGACGATGCGACCGACGATCAGCGGCTTGCGCGGATCGCCCTCCTGGAAAAGCAGCGCCACCTCCTTGCCGACCATATCGGAAGACAATTCGCTGAGGCTGCGCGCAGGCTGCGCCGTTTCCTCGGGATTGCCGGCAAAGACCACGAGGGGTACGCCTTGTTCGCCGAACCCCATGAAAACTCCGATCACAACGCCATCGATCGTGCTCTTGACCCTGCCCATCACGTCCCTCAATTCTCGTTGATCTTCGAGCCTTTGATGATGACATCGCTCGACGCCTTGACGTTGATTTTCCCTGAACCCTTCACCGTGATATCCTTGCCCTCGATGATGATCGTACCGTCCTTCTTCATCACTATCTTGGAGCTGCCGCACTTGAGGGTAATGTCGTCAGCTGCTTCCACTGACAGGCTCTTACCGACCTTGATGCCGGTATTCTCCTTCACGTCGGTAAGGCTGCCCTTCGCTACCTTCAGGATGTAACCGCCGCCGACGTCGGTGCTGTCGTTCGACTTGATGTTGGCGGCGCGCGAGGCGCCTACGTCCGTCGTCTGGGATGTAGCGATCGCAACCGACTGTCCGGCACCGATGCTGATGCTCTGTCCCGCGCCTATGGTCCATGTATCGCTCGTGCCTATGCTGTGCGTCTGGCTGATGCCCACGGTCATTGAGCGTGTCGCGCCGATGGTATTGGTCTGCACCGCACCCACGGTTCGGGTCTCGGAGGCCCCAACGGTATCGACCCGCGCCGCACCGACCGTGATGGTCTGCACGATCGCCACGGTCTGGGTGTGGTTGGCGCCGATCGTCTCGGTGGAGTTCGAACCGATGCCGATCGTCTCGTCGATGCCCACCGTCAGCGAGCGGTTCTTGCCGACCGTCTCGGTGTCGTTCGACCCGATATTCGTCGTCTGGTCGACGCCGACCTTGACCGTCTTGTTGTTGCCGACGTCCTCGTCGAGGTTGTGGCCGACGGAGTGCTTGGCGTCGTGGTCGATGCGGTCGGACTGGTCGTGCTGGACCAGCTTCTGGCGATCATTCTTGATCAGAAGGTGGTGGTCCTTCTGCGCCTGGAAGTTGACCAGCTCCGAGCCGGCCTTGTCCTCGAACATCAGCTCGTTGTAGCCGCCACCGCCCTTCGACGAGTTGGACTTCCAGCCCGACTGCGTGGCGTTGCCGGGCAGTCCGTAGGGCGGCATCTGCGAGGCGTTGTAGACCCTGCCGGTGATGATCGGCAGGTCGGGATTGCCTTCGATGAAATCGACGATGACTTCCTGCCCGATGCGCGGGATCTGGATGAAGCCCCAGCCGCTGCCGGCCCAGGTCTGCGACACCCGCACGAAGCAGGAGCTCTTCTGGTCCTTCTTGCCGAGGCGGTCCCAGTGGAACTGCACCTTCACCCTGGCATATTTGTCGGTGAAGATCTCCTCGCCGGACGGACCGACCACGGTCGCCGTCTGCGGGCCGCGCATGATCGGCCTTGGCGTGATGCGCGGCGGCCGATAAGCAACTGAGGTCGGCGCCACACCGAGCACCACCTTGAAATTCTCGCCATCGGTGTCGACGCCGGCGCGATAGCCCGGATCGAACAGCCGGTACTCGGCGCTGATCACCAGATACTCCTTGTTCTGGTCGTCGCGCGGAAAGCCGTCGAGCTTGAAGGTGCAGCCGGAGAACAGGCCGCGCACCGTGCCGACGGCGGCAATGCGCAGGTGTGGCGCCTGGATTTCTTCGCGCCTGATCGCCGCCAGGCTGTCGCCGCGCCCGACTTCCAGATGCGCGCCGGGGTGGCGATAGTTCTCGCCCGCGGCCTGCTTGTGGCCGAAGGGCTGCGCCGACTTCGCCATCAAATCGGCGGCGGGTTTTTCGAAGTCATAATCGGTGTGGGCATAGGCGCCGGGGCGCACCGCGCTGCCTGGAATCCAGTCGGTGATGTATTCGACGTCGCGGCGCGAGCCCTGCCCTTCGAACTGATATAGCACCGTCTCATAGCCCGGCGCCGGCTTGAGCTTGCTCATGGCGTCGGCCAGGATCAGTGTGTGCTCACCCTCGGCATGCTCGAAGAAGTACATTATGCCTTCATGCTCGAGCAACCGCTGCACGAAATCGAGGTCGCTCTCGTCGTACTGCACGCAATATTCGCGCGGCGGATAGGAGCCTTGCAAGCGCTTCTCGAACTTGGCGATGCCGCCATATTTGGAGAAAATCTCCTCCACGATCTCGACGGCGGTCTTGTCCTGGAAAATGCGGCAGTCGGTGGTATTGCCGAGGAACCACAGCCACGGCCTGACGACCGCCTCATAGTGAGCCAGCCGATCTTCGATGCGGGTAAGGCGAAACTCGGCGATGAGGCCGCTGAACCAGCGCTTGGGGTCGGCCTCGCCTTCGATCGAAACGGCGCCGCCCAGCATCTTCAGCGGGTCGATATCGGCATTGGTCGAAACAAATCCAACGGTGTAGGCAAGGCAGCGGCTGATCTCGTCGCGGCCGACGAGATGCGTGAAAGTCAACAGTTCGGCGCCGACCGGCGTCTGCACAAGCGCGGCGCGTTGTTCACTCGGCATGGGTCGTGCCCCTCCTGAGCGCTAGTGTGGCAGGTTCGAAGCCCTTCTTGTGTTAACGACCTCACGTTCAGGGATATTTCGCAACTTGCCACCCAAGCCATGTTGAGCCTACCACATGTTCTATGGCAGACCAAAGAGGACAAGCGGCAGGCCGTTGCTGTTTGCGCCGCTTTCGCCAGTGTGAAACGCCGCTCTCCCGCTGTGCCCGCAAGCTGCTAGACTGTGGCACATCGGATCAATGGAAACGGCAGCGGTCGACGGTCCATAGCGCATGTTCATCAGTCTGCAGATCAGCAATGTCGATGTCCTGCCTGCCGGGCTGCCGCCCGGCTACGCATCGCGCGACCGCGGCTTCGAGATCGGGCGGGAGAACTGCGCCTGGACCTTGCCCGATCCGGACAAGTTCATCTCCGGCCGACATTGCGAAATCCGCTACGAAGGCGGCGCCTTTTTTCTCCACGACGTCTCGCGCAACGGCACATTCGTCAACGGGTCGAGCCAGCGCCTGACCGGCCCGCATCGGTTGGCGCAAGGTGACCGGCTCCGGATCGGCCGCTATATCGTCTCGGTGTCGATCGATGACGGGAACCCAGCCTTCGGTGGCCATGGTTCGACGCAACGGCAGATGCCCGTTGCCGGATCCTTTCCAGACCATGTCGCATCGCCACGGTCACCGACCGCGCCACCCGCTTCGGTCTCCAGCCGGCCGCAGCAAGCCGACGAGATCCTGCGCGCGATTGCCGCCGGCGCCGGCATTCCGCCAGAGGTGCTTTTGCTGCGCCAACCGCAGGAGGTAGCCGGCGAGATCGGCGCGGTGCTGCGCATCGTCGTCGACGAGCTGGTGTTGCTGTTGAAGGCGCGCGCCGCTGCAAAAGTCCTGGCCAAGACCAGCGACCGGACCATGATCAATTCCGCCGACAACAATCCGCTGAAGTTCGTGCCCGGGACAGACGAAATCCTCGACATCATGTTCGCGCGGCGCAGGGCCGGCTATCTCGATGCCAGGCACAGCATCGAAGACGCTTTCCACGACCTCAAAACACATGAATTCGCCACCTTCGCCGCCATGCAGGCAGCGCTGTCGCGGTTGCTTGACGATCTGTCGCCCGAGGCGATTGCGAAAAAACTGCCGCCATCCTCCTTTGCCTCGAAGAAGACGCGCGCCTGGGACGCGCTGGTCGCGACCTGGCGGGCCAAGGAGGAAGCGCACGAGAACGGCATGCTGGACATATTCCTCACCTATTTCAGTGAAGCCTATGCCAAGGCCGCCAAACAGAAGACCGGCAAGGGCTAAGCCCGCGCACCGCTGAAGACACCGTGAAGGCGACCCGAGCACGGGCCGGCCACCAAAATTGCGCCGGGTTTCCATCGCAACCTTCTGAGACTACGATCACATACGACGATTGAGCACGCGGGTACGGTTGGTCGACCTCGGGGGTCTGCGGCACATGTCATGTCACGGCGAGATAGCGTCCTGCGGTCCGCGTTTGCGCGGACATGGCGCTGTGCGTCGCGGCGCGCGGGCGTAGAGGCAGGGATCGGCGATGAGCTCGAAGGATGATCCTTTCGATCCGACCGGCAAAACCGTCATCCGCCCCAGCCGCCCCAATCCCGGCCGCAAGCAAAAGACGGTTCTCGCCCGCGATGCGCCGGCCCCCGGCAGTACGGTGATCGCCCCTGCCAGCGTCCCGGAACCCACGGTTTTCGATCCCAACGCCGGCCGCCAGCCGCCGTCCGACGTCACGGGGACGGTGATCTGTCAGGGTACCCCCTTCACTGAGGCGCCGGCCGATCGGTCCGTTCACGGTTCAGCCGGGACGGCTGGGAAAACGCCGCTGGATGCGCTGCTCGGTGCCAGCGATGGCGTCGACTATGGCGCGGCCAACCCGATCGTCGCTGCCGCGGCGCCCTTGCTGATGCTGCTTGGGCATCTGCGGCTGGTGGCCGTCGAAAGACCGGCCGAGCCGCTGGCGCAGCATGTCGCCGGCCTGATCGAGGATTTCGACCGCAAGATCGTCAGGACCGATACTTCGGAAGAGGATGCGCGCATCGCCAGCTATGTGCTTTGCGAAACCGCCGACGATATCATCGCCAATCTGCCCGGTTCCAGCCGGGATGCGTGGGCGCAGCACGCCATGCTGCAGCGCTTCTTCCAGCTCAAACCCACCGGCGCAGGTTTCTTCCAGGCGCTGAACACGGTGCTGGCGACGCCGGAACCTCACCGCAATCTCATCGAGCTGATGCATGCCTGCCTGTCGCTTGGCTTCGAAGGCCAGTATCGCGGCCAGCCGCGCGAGAGCCTCGAACGGGTCCGCCGCGACGTCTACGAGACATCAGCCTATTTCCGCGTCCCCGGTGACGACGACATCTCGCCGCGCTGGCAAGGCTTGTCGGTCACATCAGCGCAAGGCTCCAGGCGGGTTCCGCTCTGGGCCATAGCCGCTGCAAGCGCGGCGGCTTTGACCGCAGCCTTTTTCACGCTGCGGGTCCTCATCACCAATGATGGCGAGGCTGTTGCCGGCGAGTTGCTGGCGCTCAATCCGGCGACGCCGGTCACCATCGAGCGCACCGGTTTCGTGCCGCTGACCGAGGAGGTGAAAGTCGTCGCAGCGCCAACGACGATTGCGCAGGTCGATCGCATCCGCACTGCCTTGGCCAAGGAGATCGAAGGCGGCGGCGTCAGCGTCGGCACCAAGGGTGATTTCATCATCGTGGAAATCAGCAACGCCCTGCTGTTCCAGTCGGGACGAGCCGAGGTCAAGCCGGAGTTCGAGCCGGTGGCCGCCAGCATCGCGGCGGCTCTCGACGCGGAGCGCGGGCCGATCCGGATCGTCGGCCACACCGACAACGTCAAACCGAAGAAGACCAGCGCCTTCAAATCGAATTTCGACCTCTCCGTCGCACGTGCCCAGTCGGTGGAAAAGATGATCGCAGCGCATTTCAGCGATCCGTCGCGGACAAAGGTCGAGGGCAAGGGCGAGGACGAGCCCATCGCCGACAATGCAACGCCGGACGGCCGCGCCAAAAACCGCCGTGTCGATGTAATGATCCCGCGGGAGGAGATGCTGTGACCGGCTGGCTGCTGCGCATCTTCAGCGCGCTCGCGCTCGCCGGCTTTGCCGCCGCGGTCTGGTACGCCGGCCCGTTAATCCGCTTTGCCGGCGCCCGGCCGTTGGATCCCATCTGGCTGCGGGCAGCGATCATCGGCATCGTCGTCGGAACGGTGGCGATCATCTATGCAATCCGGTTCTGGCGCAGGCGCAAGGCGCAGAAGGCGCTGGAGGCCGCCATGGCCAGCGCCGAGGATGACGGCAGCGATGCAAAGGTGCTGGAAGCTCGCATGAACGAAGCAGTCGCGACGCTCAGGCAGTCGAGCGGCAAGCGCAACTTCCTCTACGACGTCCCCTGGTACATCGTCATCGGCCCGCCGGGCGCCGGCAAGACCACCGCGCTGGTCAATTCCGGCCTGAACTTTCCGCTTGCCGGGTCGGGCCAGGCGCAGCCGGTGGCGGGTGTCGGCGGTACGCGCAATTGCGACTGGTGGTTCACCGACGAGGCGGTGCTGATCGACACGGCCGGGCGCTACACGACGCAGGATTCCCATGCACGGACCGACAGCAAAAGCTGGCTGGCGTTCCTGTCGCTGCTCAAGCGGCACCGGACGCGTCAGCCGATCAATGGCGTCATCCTGGCGATCAGCCTTGCCGATCTGATGGCGGACGGAGAGCAGGCGGCCCGTGTCGCCGAGATCCGCAGCCGCCTGCAGGAAATCCACGAGGTCCTGAAGGTCCGCTTTCCCGTCTACGTGCTGTTCACCAAGGCCGACCTGGTCTCCGGATTCATGGAATATTTCGGCGGTTTCGACGAAGCACGCCGGCGCAAGGTGTGGGGCGCGACCTTCCAGACCGCCGAGCGCGGCCTGAACATGGTCGCAGAAGCGCCAGCCGAATTCGACGCGCTGGTGAAGCGCCTGACCGAAGAGATGAGCGAGCGGCTGCAGGCGGAGACCGATCCGGTCGCGCGCATCGCCATTTTCGGCTTCGCCGCGCAGCTCGGTGCGCTGAAAGGCCGGATCGTGAATTTCCTCGAGGGCGTTTTCGAGCCGACGCGCAAGCAGCTGAACGCCCCCCTGCGCGGCCTGTATTTTTCTTCCGGCACGCAGGAAGGCACGCCGATCGACCAGTTGCTGGGCAGCATAGGCCGCAGTTTCGGCAGGAATGCCCAGGCGCATCTTTCCGGCACCGGCAAAAGCTTCTTCCTGCACGATCTGTTGAGCCGCGTCATTTTCGCCGAGTCCGGCTGGGTGTCCTATGACAGGGCGGCCGACAGGCGCGTTGCGATCGCCCGCTACGCCGGCCTGACAGCGATCGCGGCCATAGCGATCGCCGCGCTTGGCGTTCTCGGCCTGAGCTTTACGACCAACAAATCGCTGGTCGCCGCGACCGGCCAGGCGGCAGGCCAATACCGCGCGACAGCCGCGCCGCTGCTGGCCAGCACGACGGTGTTGGATGCCGACCTCGAAACCGTCATCGGCGCGCTCGATGCGCTGCGCGGCCTGCCGGCCGGCTACGATACGAGAGACCAGCCCACCCCGGCCACGGCGACGTTCGGCCTCAGCCAGCGTGAGCGTATCCTTTCGGCCTCCGAGACCGCCTACCGGCAGGGGCTGGAGCGGATGTTCCGCTCGCGCCTGCTGTTCCAGCTCGAACGCACGATCGAGGCCAGGATGGCCGATCCGATGGCGCTGTACGAGCCGCTGAAGATTTACCTGATGCTAGGCGGCAAGGCGCCGAAAGTGGATGACGAGCTGGTCGTCACCTGGCTGAAACGGGACTGGGAACAGAACCGCTATCCCGGCGCCCACAATCGCGACGGCCGGGCGCAATTGGAGAAGCATTTGCGCGCCATGCTGGCGCTCGACAACGACCAGGATCCCTCGTTCGAACTCAACCGCACGCTGGTCGAATCCGCCCAGCGCTCGCTCGGCCGCATGAGCCTTGCCGATCGCGCCACCGCGCTCATCCAGTCGGCCACCTATGCGGCGGCGCTGGACGATTTTTCGGTGTCATCGCAAGCCGGCGCGGAGGCGCCGATGCTGTTCGAGCGCAATGACGGAAACGATCTCGCCGGCCTTCGCGTCCCCGGTCTCTACACCCATGCCGGCTTCGACTTCTATCTGACGCAACTTGCCAGGAGCGCGCAGGCGCTGGTCGACGATCAATGGGTGATCGGCTCGAGCGGCGAGCAAGGCGGTTTCGACCAGGAATTGCTCAAGCTCGGCCCGGAGCTGCTCGATCGCTATGGCAAGGGCTTTGCGGCGGCGTGGAACGAGGTGCTCGACAGGTTGAAGTTCAAGGCAATGGCCGCCGACAAACCGCAATATCTGGCGCTGTCCGCAGCGGGATCACCGAGTTCGCCGCTGATGCAGCTGTTCGAGGCGATCGCGCGCGAAACAGCTTTGACGCAAGAGCGCAATCCGGCTGCGCCGTCTCAAGACAGCGGCCAGGAAATCGCGGCACGCGCCAAGGGCCTCGCCCGCATCGGCATCGAGCTTGCAGCGCGCAAATCGCAGAGCAGGGCCGGGACCGCCTTTGTCAGTACGCAGAACCAGGATCCCGGCGCCAACATCGAAGCCCAGTTCCGGTCTTTCCAGGCTTTGGTGGCCGGGGCGCCGGGGCAGCGGCCGCTCGACGCCCTCACCCAGAATTTCCGCGAAATCTATCAGAGCGTGCGGCTGGCCGCCGATGTCCCCGCCCAGACGGACCAGGCCAACGCCAATCTGCAGCTGCAGATCTCGACGTTGCGCGCCAATGCTTCGCGGCTGCCGAAGGCGCTGGCCAGGATGGTGAGCGCGGCGGCGGACGATTTCGAGGGCACCGTCGCCGAAACATCGACCACGCGTCTCAACGAGATGCTGGAGGAGACCGTCGGCCGTCCGTGCGAAGAGGTGATTGCCGGGCGCTTTCCATTCGCCCCCGCCGGCACCGACGATGTCGCCATGGCGGATTTTGCCAGATTGTTTTCTCCGGGCGGGGTTCTCGACCGGTTTTTCGCGCAGAACCTGGCGTCGCTGGTCGACATGAGCGGCCAGGACTGGGACTGGAAACAGGACACCAGGTTCGGCCGCAATCTGGCGAAATCGACGCTGAAGAACTTTCAGCTCGCGGCACAAATCCGCGCGGCTTTCTTTCCGCTCGGCGGGCCGGTGCCGTCGATCAACATCACCTTCACGCCGCTGTCGCTGCATGGCGATGCCGACATGGCGCTGCTCAATATCGACGGCCAGGTGCTGCAGGCCACCCAAGCCGGCAACACGCCGGGCCTGATTCCGTGGCCGGGCAAGACCGGTTCGGCCAGTCTCAGCCTGACGCCGGAGCTGCCCGGCCGCGAGTCCGCAATCAAGTTCGACGGTCCCTGGGCGTTGAAACGATTGCTGGACAAGGGGCAGGTCACCGCCAATGGCGACAGTCTCGAAGCGCATTTCCTCATCGGCGGGCGCGATGTCGCCTACACGATCAAGACCGGGAAGGACGGTAATCCGTTCACGCTGCCGGCGCTCTCCGCGTTCAGCTGTCCGAAGGCTTTCTGATGGGGAATTGCATGGCAGGACCAAAGATTGCAGGACGCAGAGACAGCGGCGGCACCACACCGTCCGTCATCAGCGGCTTAGATTTCGATACTCTAATGAATGGGGCTGTGGCAGACTGGCCAGGCACGTCAGCCAAGGCGTCGCGGAGCGTAGGCAAGTGAACGATGCCGCCTTTGAGAGCTACGGCGTGAGCCACAAGGGCTGCGTGCGCGACCACAATGAGGACAGCTTTCTGGTCGAGCCGCGGATCGGCCTCTGGGTGGTGGCCGACGGCATGGGCGGGCACGAGGCCGGAGAAGTCGCTTCGGCAAGCATTGTCGAGCATCTGGCGACGATCGGCATCGCCAGTTCGGCGCCGGATCTGCGCGCCCGCTTTGAGGATCGGCTGAACCGGGCGCATGCCGAGATTCGCCGGATTTCGCGCTCACGCGGCGTGACCATCGGCTCCACCGTTGCCGCACTGCTGGCCATGGACGGCAGGTTCGCCTGCCTGTGGTCGGGCGACAGCCGCGTCTATCTCGTGCGCAACGCCGCGATCTCGCAGATTTCGCGCGACCACACCGAGGTGCAGGAACTGCTCGACAGCGGCGCGATCAGCGCAGCCGAAGCGGAGAACTGGCCGCGCCGCAACGTCATCACCCGCGCCATCGGCGTCAACGACGAAATCGCCATAGACTTCCAGCAGGGAGAGACCCTTGCCGGCGACATCTTCATCCTCAGCACGGACGGGCTGACGGCGCATGTCAGCGACGCGGAAATTGCGGCAGCAGTGCTCTCGGCAGCGCCGCAGGCTGCCTGCGAAAAGCTGCTTTCCATGGTGCTTGAGCGCGGCGGCACCGACAACGTCACCATCGTTCTGGTCAAGATCAGAGACAAAGGCAATGGCCTGTCCCGAGCAGGAGGCCACGACCGATGAGCTCCGACGACAAGACCCGGCTATTGCCCAACATGGCGGATACCAGCGTCGGCACGCAGCTCAGCGGCATCTACGAGCTCGACGAACGCATCGCGTCGGGCGGCATGGGCGAAGTCTATCGCGGCCACAACATCCAGACCGGCGATCATGTCGCGATCAAGATCGTGCTGCCGGAATTCGCCCGCGATCAGACGATCCTGTCGCTGTTTCGCAAGGAAGCCTCGATCCTCAACCATCTGTCGCATGACGCGGTCGTGCGCTACCACGTCTTCACCATAGATCCCGGCATCGGGCGGCCCTATCTGGCGATGGAATTCGTCGACGGCCAGTCGCTCTACGACATCATGCGCGGCGGGGCGATGGCGACTCCGGATGTGCGCAAACTGTGCCACCGGCTGGCCTCGGGCCTGAGCGCCGTGCACCAGGCCGGCGCCATCCACCGCGATCTTTCGCCCGACAACATCATCCTGCCGGGAGGCCGGGTCGAGCGGGCAAAAATCATCGATTTCGGCATTGCGCGATCGGCCGCGGTCGGTGGCGAGACGCTGATCGGCGGCAAGTTCGCCGGAAAATACAACTATGTTTCTCCCGAGCAGCTCGGGCTCTATGGCGGCGAGGTCAGCGAACAGTCCGACATCTACAGCCTGGGGCTGGTGCTGGCGGCGGCGCTGCGCGGCAAGCCGATCGACATGGGCGGCTCGCAATACGAGATCGTCGAAAAACGGCGGACCGTCCCTGATCTCTCCGGCATCGATGCCGATTTCAGGGACATCGTCGAAGCGATGCTGCAGCCTGACCCGGATGATCGACCGGCCAGCATGGCCGAAATCGCCCGGTTGACGCGCGACGACAGCGAGGCGACCTTGCCGCCGGCATCGCTCGCGCCCCGGCCCGGTCTGCCGCGAACCGGGCAGACCGCAGGGCCTGTCTCGAAGATCGGGGACTCGCCGGCCCAAGGCTTCGGTTCGGCCCCGCCAAGCGGCACGGCGGAGCCGTCTTTCGTGCCGCACGTGCGCCCGGCGCACCTGTCGCAGCCGAAACCGGCTGCTGAAACTCCCAAGCGAGCAAGCACACCGCCGAAGCGTGCTACTACAGGCAGAAATCTGACGATCGCGGTGCTGGCGGCGGTGGTCATGGTATCGCTTGGAGGGCTCTATGCATCGGGTATCGTGGGATTCGGAGACCGGCCTCGCGTCACCGACACCGGCAAGCCGCTCCAACCCGAACTGACAAAGCCGATCGTCGCTGACAAGCCCGCTCCGGCCACTCCGCCGGTCGAGAAGACGGTGCCAAAGCCGCAACCAGCGGAGACTGCGGCTGAAGATCAGGCCAAAGCGCCGGTCGAGCCGCAGCCGACGCCGCCAGTCGCGTCGAGCGCTACGGCCCCGCAGCCGGCCGAACCAACCGACAAGACCGTTGCGCTGCAACCGCCATCCGGCCCGTCGAAGCCCGATGCCGCGAAGAACCCCGAGCCTGTCAGTCCGCCGGTAGAGCCCAAGGCGACAGCGCCAGCCACGCAAACACCTGAACCGACGGCCGAGGCCCCCAAACCCACAGCACCGACGCTGGAACCCACCGCTCAAGCGCCCGAGCCCAAGGCGCGGGCGCCTGAACCGACCGCGGAGCCTAAGCCGAGCCAGCCCGATATCGCCAGCGGTGAGCAGGCCGACAAGCCGGCAGAGCCCGACATTGCCATGAACGTGCCCAAGCCGGAGGTGCCGCCACCGGCCGATGCGGCCGCGGAGCGGGTCACCTGGGTACGCGCCTTCAATGGTGGTGATTGTTTTTTTGCGACGGTGACGTCGGCCGCCGACAAGGGTGTCGCGATCGAGGGCTTCGGCACGTCGGTGCCACCCTTCGAACAGTTGCTTGGGGAATTCCAGGCGAAGTTCCATGTCGAGCCGGATATCAGCGTCCGCCTTATCCAGCCCTCGCAATGCGGGATCACCGGCTTCCTGCGTTTCATGGGCGCGAGCACGGCCGACAGGCCGCAGCTTGTCCTCGACCAGACATCGGTGCCGGACGGCTCGCCGATCGACGGCACGCTGATGACGCATGGCGGGCTGGTGTCGAGCGTGTTCCTGATCGACCACAGGGGCATCGCGTTCAACCTCGACGATCATGTTGTCGTACAAGCCGACAAGGCGACCTTCTCGATCCCGATCGGGCTCGGCGCCGCCGACAAGGCGGCAGGCAAGGCGTTGCCGCAGATCATCATGGTGATCACCGGGCCGCAGGACATAAAGGCGGCGGACTTCACAACGCCGACGCCGGCCTCGGTGCTGTTGCCCAGGATCCTCGACGAGATCGGCGCCAGGAGTTCGGCATTTTCGGCGACCGCCAAATATTTCCGCCTCGGCGGCTAGCACCGACGCCGATGCAACGTCGTCGCCGAGATCCCGTCCTGCTTGCCCGGAACGTGCGGGTGAAGCTCGCCGCGAGCGCGGTCGCGGCGCTGTTGCTGGCAATTCTTTCCACCGGGCAAGCGCGCGCCGAATTCACCGTCTGCAACCAGACGCTCGACGTCGTCAATCTTGCCGTCGGCCAGAAGGTCGACGATGCCGACCAGACCGATGGCTGGTGGACCATCGGCGCCAATCAATGCGTCAACGTCATCCGCGAGGAGCTGACCAACCGCTACATCTACATCTACGCGACGGATGTGTTCGGCCACGCCATTCTGGCAGGCTCCACCGACATGTGCATCGAGCGGCGGCGGTTCTCGATCCGCGGCATCGATGAATGCTGGCAGCGCGGCCATATCGCGGCGAAGTTTCTCGAAGTCGACACCCAGGAACAGGTGCGCTGGACCTTCTTCCTGACCGGAAGCGCGCCGTGACGCACAGCATCGACACCAGCTTCAAGGCAAAGAAGCAGGCGCGCGCCGCGCTGCGCAGGCGCAGGATCTGGCTCGGGCTGGCGGCTGGCCTGGCGACAATCGTCCTCGCCGCGATTGCCACCGGCTTTTATCTTACCGCCGACTACTGGTCGTTCGGCGACGAAGACGAGGAACTGCACGCCGTCGAAGGCTCGGACGACGTGCCGGCCGACGCATCGGTCTACGTGCCGGCCATCATCGACCTTGCCGGCGACCCGATGTGGATCACACTGGCGCCGGAGGCGGGCGCTGCCAAGAGCCGCGGGATGCCGCGCCCGGCGGAGCTCGACCAGGCCGGCATCTCCCCTCAGATCATGGTTCTCTCCGACGTGATGCTGAGCGCCAGCGAAAAATTCATGACGACGATCCCCTCGACGCAAGAGGATTTCGCTTTCTTTCAGGCGCAGCGGAAGACCGCGGTCGCGCCACCCGCCGAACCCAGCGATCCGCAGAATGACCTGCAGAACGATCTTCAACCATCGCCCGGCGCGGACGGGGCTCCGGCGGCCTCCGGCCCAGCTCCTGACCCGCAGGTCGCTCCGGGTGCATCGGCGGCGGCCGATGACCCCGAGGCCGGCTGGGGCGAGACCATCGATGAGGGCGAAGCAGCACTCCCCGCCTTTCAGAAGACACCGGTCGAAAACAACACCAGCGTTGCCAACGTCAGCTCGGAATACCAGCGCTTCGAGGCGACCCAGGACATTTTCGTGAAAATCCTCAACGACCGCAGCCTGGACAGCGTGGCGCTCGATGCGCATTTTTCCGCCGACGACGCAAAGCTTGCCGGCGAGGCGCTGAAGGCGCTGTTCGACAAGGACGGCCTGCAGCCTGGTTATGTCGTGGCGATGCGCGGCTTTAGGCCGACGCGCGAGACCACGACGATGTCGCTGATGCAGGTCTCGATCTACGCCAGGAACGTCTTTGTCGGCACGCTGACACGCAACGCGGCCGGTGCCTTCGTGTCGGGCGTCGACCCGTGGGTGCGCGAGGACCTGTTCAATTATTCGGGCGCCGAGACCGAAGGCACGCAGAAACGGCAATACCGCCTGCTCGACGCGATCTATTCGACGGCGGCCCGCAACAATGTGCCGAGCGGCATCATCGGCGAAGCCATCATGTATCTGTCGCGGGGACAGGATCTGGATGCTTTCGCCAGCGAGGACCAGCGTCTTGTGCTGATCTATTCGCAGACGCCGCGCGGCAAGAACGAGACCGACGGACGGGTACTCTATGTCGGTATCCAAGGCACGCAAAAGAGCTTGGATTGTTTCGTTTTCCAGCAGAGCGACGGCCAGTTTTCCTGCGTCTCGGGCGACGACCAGGTGCGCTCGCTGACGGTGGCCAACGGCATGGTGACGCCGGTCAACGGTGTCATGACGTCGACCTTCGGGCCACGCAAGCATCCGATCCTGGGCGTTGTTCGCATCCACAAAGGCGTCGACTGGGCAGCACCCGTGGGGACCCCGATCGCCGCAGCCTTCGACGGCGAGATCATCTTCCAGGGCGACGGCGGCGGCTACGGCAATGTGGTCAAGATCGCCCATGGCGGCGGCCGCGAGACGCGCTACGCGCATATGTCGAAATTCGCCATCGCCAGCGGTGTCGGCACCAAGGTGAAGGCCGGCGACATCATCGGCTATATCGGCACCACCGGCCTGTCGACCGGGCCACATTTGCATTTCGAACTCTATCAAAGCGGTCAGGCGATCGATCCGCTCGGAACAGTGACCGCTGCAATCGCCGTCACTTCCAGCGATCCCGCCGTCGAAACCCTGACCGACCGTATCGTCCACGTCGAATCGGGCGGTAGCGCGCGGGCCAAGAACCCGCTGTCTTCGGCGACAGGCGCCGGCCAGTTCATATCCAAGACCTGGATCCGGATGATGAACACCTATCGTCCCGAACTGGCGCGCTCGCTGTCGACCGCAGACCTGCTCGCTTTGCGCTACGACGCCACCATCTCGCGTGAGATGGTGCGCAATCTGGCGCGCGAGGGCGAAGCCTATCTCAAGGCGCGTGGCCACCAGATCACCGCCGGCCGGCTCTATCTCTGCCATTTCCTCGGTATGGAAGGCGCCCATCAGGTGCTGGCGTCGCCGGGATCGGCGCAGTTGAGCGCCGTGCTCGGCTCGTCCGTTATCCAGGCCAACCCGTTTCTTGCCGGCAAGACCGCCAGCTACGTCGTCGACTGGGCGGAACGGAAGATGGGCCGCAAATTGCCGACGCCCACCACCACCGATGCGGGCCAGCAGACGACGACGGAAGTCCGCCAGACATCGCCGGAGTTCGAAAAATACAAGCAGGCGATAACGGCACTGGTCGGCTCGATCCAAAATACTCTTGAGCCGGGCTAGAGCTGGCAGTTCGCCCCGGCTTTCGCCAAGCCGATTGGTTCTGAGGCCGGCGAATGGTATGTTTGCGGATATTTGGGAAGGTTTTTGGGTCCTTGTGAACCAAAACTGTGGCTGGGATCACATACGCCCAACAGCCATTTTGGCAGAAGCGATACAGTCGCTGGTGAAATTTAGCATGCGCAGCCATCAATAACGCGCCCCATTGGGGC
Organism: Mesorhizobium sp. M0058; assembly: GCF_040323095.1. NCBI lineage: Bacteria > Pseudomonadati > Pseudomonadota > Alphaproteobacteria > Hyphomicrobiales > Phyllobacteriaceae > Mesorhizobium > Mesorhizobium sp. M0058. The sequence continues at coordinate 8,507 of NZ_JAMYUQ010000021.1, read as the reverse complement.
GGAGGGCCGATCCCATGAAAGCGTTTGCCGTTCTTTTGAGCGGATTTTTTCTGTTAATGCTGACCGCGCTTGGCACCGTCCAGGCGGCGGCGCCGGATGCCGGTGGCGTCAAACGCGTCGCGCTGGTCATCGGCAACAGCAAATACGTCCATGCCGTCGAATTGCCCAATCCGGCCAATGACGCGCATCTCATCGCATCGACGCTGCGCAATGCCGGCTTCGAGGTGATCGAGGGCGTCGACCAGGACAATGCCGGCATGCACAGCCTGATCAGCAAATTCACCGAGCAGTCCTACGATGCCGACCTCGCCGTCATTTTCTATGCCGGCCACGGCATGCAGGTGGACGGCAAGAACTTTTTGATCCCGGTCGACGCCCAACTGACGTCACCTGCCTATCTCAAGACCCGCACCGTCCAGATCGACGACTTCATGGCCGCACTGCCGCCCGACCCGGCGGTCGGCGTCATCATCCTCGATGCCTGCCGCGACAATCCGCTGGCACGGACGCTGGCGGTCGCGATGCCGAAGACCCGCTCCACCGCGCTGGGCACCGGCCTGGCGCCGATCGACCCTAAATCAGAGGGCGTCGGCACCGGCGGCATCCTGATTGCCTATGCCACCGACCCGGGCGCCATCGCCTTTGACGGCAACGGCGTCGACAGCCCCTACTCGACCGCGCTCGCCAGGCACCTGACCGAACCCGGCGTCGAGATCCAGAGCGCGCTGACGCGGGTGCGCGGCGAAGTGGCCGAGACCACGCAAGGCCGCCAGCGGCCATGGCACAACGCATCGCTGGGCCGCGAGGTCTTCCTTGGCAAACCGGCCGCCCAAGCCGCGCCGATGGTAAGACCGGCCGCCGATGACGCGAACGCCGCGACAGCGCCCGCCCCTGCCCCCGTCACCAGCGAACCGCCTTCGTGGGAAGTCGAGCAGCGGCTTTGGGACGAGGCCTCGAAGCGCAACACCGCGCCATTCTACGAAGCCTATCTCGAACAGTTCCCGAATGGCCGCTTCGCCACGGTGGCGCGGCTCAACATCGATGCGCTGAACGATCCGAAAGCCCAGGAACGGGAAGTCGCCGCGCTTGCTGCCGAAGAAGCGAACTCGGGTTCTGCCGTGCGCACCTCGGTAGGCATTTCGGACGACATGAAGAAGGTGCTGGGCACCGAGGCGACGGAGAACGCGATCGGTCTCGATCGCCAGGGCCGCATCGACCTGCAATTGCGCGTCGAGGCGCTGGGCAACGAGCTTGGCCGCGTCGACGGCAATATCGGCGCCAAGACCCGGCAAGCGATCGGCGACTGGCAAGAGGGGAACGGGCTGCCTCCGACCACTTTCCTGACGCGCGAGCAACTGGCGTTCCTGGTTATCCAGACGGATCCGATGATGGAGGCCGTGCGTGCCAAGCATGAGGCCGACCAGGCCGGCGTGGACAAGCCGAAAAAACAGGTGGTGCAGAAGGCCCGCACGCTGAAGCCGGTGGCGGAAAAGCCACGCAAGAAGCAGTACGCCCAGAAGCCGCGCCGACAACAGCAGTTCGTGCAGAAAAGGCGCAACCGCGAGGTCGTGCGCGAGGATGAGCCGCCGCCGCGGGACAATAATGATTTCCTGACCAAGGCGCTGATCTTCGGCACCGGCGTAGCGGTCGGCGGCGTGCTCAAGAACTGATCGATCATGTCAAACAATAAAAGCGCCGCGTGTCCGTTGGACGCGCGGCGTTGTGTTTGACGACGGCCGGAAGACGCAGCCGGCGAAGCTACTGCGCCTTGATCCGCATCTCGACCCGCCGGTTGACGGGATCGTAGGGATCGGGATTGCGTGGATTGGCCTCGCCGAGACCGACCGCCTTGATGCGGGTGGATTCGATGCCGTTGGATTCGAGGAAGGCGGTGACCGATTGCGCCCTGCGCTGCGACAGCCCCTCATTGTAGGTCGCCGAGCCGGATGCGTCGGTATAGCCTTCGACGACGAAGGACAGCTTGCTCAGCCGATCGTCCTTCAGCGCCTTGGCGAACTCGTCGAGTTCGCTGCGCGCCTTGGCGTCGAGCTCGGACGAATCCAGGCCGAAATTGATCAGCATGTCGAGGCCGGTCTTCTCCGGCGGCTTGTCTTTCTGGCCGGTCTTGCTCTTGCACTCGTCCTCGGTGCCGACGCAGATCCCGCGTGCCGCGCCGTGATCGATCGCGCCGGCAAAGAACTTCACAATGTCTTCCGATTTCTGAAGTGGGTCGGCATAGACGTGAGTCGAGAAAAGCACGGTCGCCAATGCCAAGACTGAAATGTGCCGCTGCATAACGGTTACTCCCGTTTCGAGCATCCGATTTTCACTCAGGCCCGATCCATGGATCCGGGCCAACTCTTCCTGTTCGACAATGATCTGTCGAGATCACGGTCGGCTGTGGAATATACCAAACCGTGAGGCGTTTGTCTGTGAACAACGTCATGGACATGTGGTGGTCGACAGACTTGACCCGCGCCTCGCAGGCGGGTTGAGTGAGGCCTGGGGGAGGACAACAGCAGCGATGGCCAACGGGCTTCGATTCCAGACCGCACGCGATCTCTTCGCCGCGAACACGGCTGTCGCCCGGGACATGACGGCCGTTCCGACCGACCAACCCTCGCTCGAGTTCTGCCGCCGGCTGATGGCCGGGCGCATCCCCGAGGAAGCGATTACCTTTTGCGCCTATCTCCTGCCTGACCGGGCCGCAATCTGGTGGGGCCACGAGTGCCTTGGGCATCTGACCGAACTGCTCGAAGAGCAGGATCTCGCAACGCTGGCACTGATCCAGGACTGGGTCGGCGACCCCAACAATGCAACCCGCCGGGAGGCTGTCGCCGGGGCGGCGATGACGCAGCAGCACACGCCTGCCGGCTGGATCGCGCTCGCGGCGCAACGGCATATCAGCGGCCTGGCTGCGCAGAACGGGTCGGGGCTGCGGCCGCTGCCGGCTGCGCATGCCGTCAATACCGGCATACTGGCCGGACTGGCGCGGGTTGCGGTGGCGGACCGCTTCTCCGTGCTCACCGCCTTTGTCGAAATGGGCATCCATCTGGCCGAAACCGAGGCGCTGCGCCGAGCCTGATTGCTCTGGATCGTGATGAGATTTCATTGAAATCTGATCCAACCCATTGTTGGCGGCCTCATTTGCAGCCGTTTTGCGCCCATTTGCCGAGCGCCACCTTGAAGCGCGTGCCCAGCGGGTGTTGCAGGCGCAACACCGAGACGTCATTGGTGACGTGGGTCTTGGCCTGGTCGCACAGCCGCTCCTCGGTCCATTGATGACAGTTGCTGCACTGGTTGTCCCAGACGGATTTTTCCAGGCCCTCGACGGGACTGAAGTGCGGCTTTCCCTGGATGAGCTGGGCGATGCTCTTGCCGTCGATCGCCGGGTCTCCAAAATTGACCGGAACGTCGAAAAGGACTGGCGCGTCCGAGCCCAGCTTCGGAATTTCCTCACGCAGCTGTTCCAGCGCCTGCTCGCCGGCGTCCGCACCCGGCGGATTGGCGGCCGCGCCGGTGCGCGCCTGCGTATCGCCTTCGGGCGCAGCCGCGCCGGAATCGCCGACGATCAGCGGCGCCTTGAGATCGACCTTGTGAAGCACGACATCGGTGGTCAGCGAAACGTTGATCCAGGGCCGCTGGCGTCCGGCTGTGGCCTTGAACACATCCGACGTAACCCGGTTCATCGCCTCGGTGATCGAGACGTTGACCTCGCCGATATGGGCAAGCAGCGCCGCCGAAAATGGCGAGTGCTCGCCCGGTCCGTCATAGGCGAGCTGGTTGGGACTGGCAGCGAAGGCGACCAGCGTGCCGGCGCCGCCATTCTCGATCGGTATTTCGGCAAGGCCGCTGCTTGCCGTGCTGTCGCCGCCAGTCTCCTTGGCAAGCACATCGGCGAGCGGGTTGTCGCGGCAGGCGTCGAGGAACACCAGCCTGATGCTGGTCTCGCGCGACATCTGCCGCAGGATGAAATCCACCTGCACGGCTTCGAAGTCGAGCGAGGCCTCGTCCTCCAGCGCCGCATCGACAGGCAGCAGGTAATTCCTGCCCGAGACCTGCAGGCCATGACCGGCATAGAAGAACAGCGCGATATCGGCGCCACGCACCTGCCTGGCGAATTGCGCGATCTTTTCCTGCGTCTGCGCCTTGGTGAGATCGAGGCCGGAGACGATTTCGAAGCCCAGCCCCTTCAGGCGATCGGACATTGCCTGCGCATCGTTCACCGGATTGGGCAGCACCGGCGCGTTCCGGTAATGGGAATTGCCGAGCACCAGGGCGATGCGGCGTTCGGCACTGGCCGCGGTCATGGTAATGGTCATGGTCAACGCAAGCGCCAGCACCGCGAGGCCGATGCCGCGCATGAAGTTGCCGCAACTTGCAATCATGTCCAAACGCACCGGATTCCTTTTCGGTTGACGGGCCTTTTCAGTTAAGGACCGGCTCAGTTGGCGAGCGGCGTGGCGGAGAACTCGATCCGCCGGTTCAGCGCCTTGTTCTTCGGCGTATCGTTCGGCGCCACCGGCTTTTCCTCGCCATAGCCGGAAGCCGTGATCTGCGCCGATGGAATGCCCGCAGCGATGATCGCGTCGGCGACCGCCTTGGCGCGCCGTTCCGACAGGTTCTTGTTGGCCGTCGGCGACCCGTCGGAATCGGTATGGCCCGAAACCTCGACCTTCAGTTTCGGACATTTGCCGACGACGCCGACCACCTCGGCCAGCAGTGGGCGGCTCTTTTCATCGAGCCGAGCGCTGGCTGGGCGAAAATAGACGGCGCCGGTGCGCGACAGCACCTCGAACCTGTTCAGGCATTCATCGTCGCTGAAGGACGTCTTGCCTGCATCTGTGGCGACCGGCCCGGCATCGGCTGGGGCTGCGGCCGCGACGGCAGGCGCCGCCGCCGGCTTGGCCCCATCAGCGGTGAAGACGAAGTCGAACGACACCGAAGCCGTCGGGACGATGCTGCTGACATTGGCCGCCTGCTGGAGTTTTTCGATGTTGGGCAACAGGCCGAAATCCTCGACATGCACGGCGACCGGCGCCTCCGAGGCGATCGACACCATGCTGTCGGTGATCATGGTGACCACGACATTGGCCTCAAGGTCCTTGTCGACGCCGTGCAGGCTCAGGCGAAACGGGATATGCGCGCTCATGCGCCGTTTGGTGGCGAGATCGGCAAAAGCGGCGGGATCGACTTTCGCCGTCACTTCCGCCGTCGGGAATTTGAAGGTTTCGAAGAACAGGAAGCGCATGCGGACATTGCGAAGGTCTATGCCGGTGTCGACCGAGTTGAGGTCGAACGTGACCTTGGCGGCGCCATCCGATGTCAGCGTGCCCGAGAGGTTCCTGATCTTGTTGGTTTCGACAATGGTGTTCTTCTTCACCGATTGATAGGTGAGTGTCGAATTCGCCGGATCGAGCGTCCAGTTCAGCTGCGCGTTCGCCACTTCCGGTGCGAGCAGCAACAGCCCGAATACAGCGGCGACGAGAGCAAGGGCGCCGACGATGCGCCGGCCCTTTGAGAACGGCATTCGTTGCCGAAAAAATCCGCCGACCTCGAACATTGATGCCCCGCCTCAGGACAACAGACCTCAGTTCCGATCACGGCTGTCGAACGCAGTGATGCCAGCAAATCCAGAGGCGCCTTGCGTGATCACGAGCGCTTCGGCGGGCCTGTCGAACGCAGAAAAAATGCCATTCATAGCCTTGAATATACTACAATATTAGCAACTCCTTGACAATCGACCGAAGCTCTGGTTTCTTGACATATTAAACAAAGTTCGTTGCGTTTTTTACGGACGGTGTTCACATGTCTGCCCTGGTTGTAGCGGACCCGCGGGGGGTCTATCTCGCCGGTCTTGAGTGGGTTTTGCGTAAGGCGGGACATAGCGTTGTCGCAGAATGCCACCACACGATTGAGGTTCTCCCCTTGGTGGAGCGCCACCGGCCTGATCTTGTCATCATTGGGTTGGATGCTGCGGACCGGCAGGCAGCCGGTCTTTCCGCAAGGCTGAGAGCCACCAGCAGCCCTCTGGGCATCATCTACATCCTGCAGCCAAACGGCGGATTCGACTTCAACGAAATCCCCGGGCTCGATGCCGACGGCCTGCTGATGGACGGCGTCAGCCACGGTTACCTTGTCGAATGCGTCAATGCGGTGGCAGCCGGCCGAAAGTGGGTCGACAACCACATCCTTCAGCATATGCTGACGCCAAGACCGCTGCCTAACCCCGCGCCGAAGCTTACCGGACGCGAGACGGAAGTCGCCGGCCTTGTTTCACGCGGCCTGCGCAACAAGATCATCGCGCAGCGGCTGCATGTATCCGAAGGCACGGTGAAGATGCACCTGCATCACGTCTACGAGAAGCTGCGCCTCGGCAGCAGGGCCGAACTCGCCTGGGCGACTTTTGGCGACGGCGCCGACCATCTGGGACCAGGCCACAAAAGCGGGCTTTGATCCCTCCCTTCGGTCAGCTGGCACTGCGTCGACAGGATACCGGCAACAGGCCGGAAACCCACGGCATATCGATCCATCCACCAAACCAACACGGTTGCCCGCGAGCGCCTGTCGCGGCCCGGTCTATCGAAGGATGTATATCGTTCGATCAGGTAGGGGCATTCACCATAACACTATCGAACCGCGAATGGACGCGTGCTCGGCGTCAGCGGCACAATGGAGGATAAAAGGCCGCAATTCTGCGCGTCAGCGGATGCCCTGGGGTAGGTGCATCCGGCATCGGGTGGGGGGTGAATACCCTTTTCTCGATGTATTGAAAAAGGGGAGAATCTCCATGTCACTCGACATCACAGCTCAAGACATCATCATCGACGAAAGCATCGGTCATACGGACGACGATATTGAGCCGGTTGGCAACACCAACACCACGCTGCAATATCTCCTGACTCTCGGCACCGCGCTGGAGGTCGCCTCCCAGGGCGACTTCGTGCATGCCACAGCGAGCGCAGGGGAAACCATCACCGGGCTCGTTCTCACACAGAGCGCCTCTGGGACTCCGTTTTCCACCACCGACGGCGTAAACAGCGGTATTCAGACGGTCGACGGCAATTATGTCTGGCTGTTCCAGGACTCAACCGATCCAAACGTCGTGATCGGCGTCATTGGTACCTCCGACCCGACAGACGAGCCCGATGAGGGCGGGGCGCTCGCCTTCTCGTTCGGGCTGGATCCCACGAGCGCCACCAATGCGGATTTGTACCTGGTCCAGTATGTGCCGTTGCTCCATCCGGACGCGACCGACCCGGACGACCGCATCGATCTGACCGACATGGTGTTCGCCTCGGTCACCGGGACCTCCGTGGCTAGTTTCCTGGGCTCGGCGGCCGCGCCCGGCAACAATGATTTCTACCTGATCAATTCGGCCAATGACGCTTCCAAGCAGCTTCTGGTGATCGGTTTGAACGGTGGCACCGCCAACGTCAGTACCCAGGGCTTCGGCGTCGGCAACCAGAGCATCAATCCGAACGAAACACTGCAGGTCGATTTTGTGACCGGCGGTACTCTGGCCGCGGGCAGTGCCGCGCAAATCCAGTACGGCAGCCATATCGAGACCATCACGCAGGCCGGGTTCACGATCAGCCAGGTAACGCCTTCCAATCCGAATGATCGTGTGGACGTCCAAATCAGCGCCTTCAACAATACGGGCAACGATCAAGGCACAAATTTCTATGACGGCACCACGACCAACCCCGTGGACATCACCGGCATCAAGTTGACGGGGACATCGGGGTATGCGTCCCTCATCACCGCCGATGGCACCTATGCCACAGGCAGCGGCAACGTCACCATCACTGGGCTCAGCGGGACCGGGAACGCCGTTACCATCACCGGGCTCGATAACACCACCACCGTCGATGTCACCACCGGCAGCCCGATGGACCGGTTGACGGTCAAGGGTGTCGATTCAAATGAAGGGTGCGACATCTCCGAATTCCATTTCTTGACGACGAGCACCAACGCCCATACCGAAGAGGTCGGCTCCTTCATCAACTTCGACGACGACGGGCCGACACTTGAGATCACGGCGCCGGTGACAGTTGGCGCGGCCGAGGTGGTCGAGGCGAGCGGGGCTGGCGGGCATAGCCAGGTGACGATCACGCCGCCGTCCTTCACGGCAAGCGCGGTCGATGGCTACACGACGGATGTGGGCTACGCACTCGCCCTGGCGGGCGCAGCGGCGACCGGACTGGTGACGACGGACGGCAACCATGCGATCACGCTGGTGGTCGACTCGGCCACCCAGATCTCGGGCAAGTACGACAGCGACGGCAATGCCTCGCTCGATGCGACGGCGTTCACGGTGACGCTGTCGGGCACGACGGTGACGCTGACGTCGCTGGTTGCGCTTGAGCACTCGAACGCGCCGCAAGGCGCAAACGAGGACAACACGCTCGACCTCGGCACTCTGATCAACGTGGTGGCGACGGTGACGGTGACGGACGGCGATGCCGACGTCGTCTCGCAGCAAAGCACGAGCTCGGCGCTGTCGC
>NZ_JAMYUQ010000020.1:0-98511 GCF_040323095.1 Mesorhizobium sp. M0058 | reverse complement strand
AAACCATCGCCGGTCCTCCGGCGGACAAGAAAACTGTCACCCATGCTATCGGTCCATTCTGTTACCTATCTATCCGGTTCGGACATAACCCCCTTCTCCCCGTCACTATACGGGGAGAAGGTGCCGGCAGGCGGGGCGGCGCGACGCCAAGTGGCCCTCGCGCCTCGGCACATTCACGCCAACGGCCACTGTCGCCGCCGCCAAGTCTGGCCCAACGCAAGTGGATTGGTCTGACCGGGCAGCACCCTTATTGTGCGCTGCAATGAACGCCGCTCCATCACCCTTGCGCCAAGCTCTCGCTGGCATGATCGCCATGGCCGTTGCCATGGGCATTGGCCGTTTCGTCTACACGCCGATCCTGCCCGGAATGATGGAAGAACTGCATCTGTCGCCGGCCGATGCCGGCTGGATCGCGTCGGCCAATTATCTCGGCTACCTCGTCGGCGCGCTTGCGGCGGCAGGCGGCTGGGCGCATGGGCGCGAGCGCCTGCTGATGTTTGGCGGCCTTGCCGCCAGTGCTGCGCTCGCCGCCCTGATGGGGCTGAGCGAGACGATGACCGCCTTTGTCGTCCTCCGCTTCCTTGCCGGTCTCGCCAGCGCCTTCGTCATGGTGTTCATGGCCTCGATCGTCTTCGGTCACCTGGCAGCCGCCAACAGAAGCGACCTGCAGGCGCTGCATTTCGGCGGCGTCGGCCTCGGCATCGCGGCATCCTCAGCGCTGATGGCGGTTCTGGTCACCGAACATGCCGGCTGGGCTTCGGGCTGGCTGTGGTCGGCAGCGATTTCCGCCGGCGGCCTTGCGATGGTCGCCTTGCTCGCCGGCAGCACCGCACCTGGCCGCGGCGTGGCCGACCGCGAACCGGCACTGCCGAGGGACCGGTCGTTGGCAAAAGTCATCGTTGCCTACGGCCTGTTCGGCTTCGGCTATGTGGTGACGGCGACCTTCCTGGTCGCCATCGTGCGCCAGGGCGGCGGCGGCCGCGTCTTCGAGGCAAGCGTCTGGATGGTCACCGGCCTTGCCGGCTTTCCCTCGGTCTGGCTGTGGCAGAAGGTAGCGGCACGGATCGGGCTTTATACCGCCTATGCCGTGGGCTGCCTGGTCGAGGTGGTCGGCGTCACCGCCAGCGTCGCCATCGGCGGCACCGCCGGGCCGCTGCTGGCGGGCGTCCTGCTCGGCGGCACCTTCATCGCCATCACCGCGCTCGGCCTGCAGACGGCAAGGCAGCTCGTGCCGGAGGCGCCGCGCCGGATTTTTGCGCTGATGACCGCTTCCTTCGGCATCGGCCAGATCGTCGGCCCGATCGTCGCCGGACTGCTGGCGCAAGCCTCGGGCAACTTCTTCCTGGCCTCGATCGTCGCTGCTGGCGTATTGCTGGTATCTGCTGGGATCACCTGGTCGGCCGCGCCAAAATCGCCATGATTGTGGTCTTGCTCGATGCCGGGCATCGGGTACGGGCATTTGCTTTCCACCTAATGTGTGACTTTATGCCCGCTGAACCCCGCTGATTTGCGCACCGACCGAGGATTTCACCACAGTGTTCGTATCCTTCTTCCCGCAGCCGAAGCTGTTTTTCACCTCGGCCGCCGTCTGGAGCCTTTTGCTCATCATAATTTGGTTTTTCGGCGGCCAAGAGCTGGGTACCCTGATTGGGCTTGCTCCGGTGGCAGCCGACACGCCCGTTGGCGTTGAAGTCTTTTGGTCTGACCCGTTCGTCTGGTTCTACCTATACTACGGCACGGGCGTAGCGCTTTTCGCTGGCTTTTGGAGGTGGTATTCACCCCATCCTTGGCAGAACTGGTCGATCCTTGGGTCCGCGCTCATTCTCTTCGTGATCTATTTCCAGGTTCAAGTGGATGTAGCCTTTAACGCTTGGTACGGACCGTTCTACGATCTCATACAGCGGGCGCTCGGCAAGGCGTATTCGACAACGCCGTGGGATTTCTACAGCCAACTGCTGACCATCTCCTGGGTCGCTGGATTGGCCGTTGCCGTGGGTGTCCTTAACCTATTTTTTGTGAGCCATTGGATCTTCCGCTGGCGCACGGCGATGAATGAATACTACATGTTCTATTGGGACAGGCTTCGCACTATCGAAGGAGCGTCGCAGCGTGTCCAGGACGACACCATGCGCTTTTCCACGACGATGGAAGCACTCGGTGTGAATTTGGTCCGCTCGGTAATGACGCTGATCGCATTCTTGCCCGTTCTCCTCGTTCTGTCGAAAAATGTAACTGAATTGCCAATCGTCGGAGAGGTCCCTTACTCCCTAGTGGTGGTAGCGATTGTTTGGTCGATTTTTGGGACTACTTTCTTGGCGCTCGTCGGCATCAAGTTGCCAGGCCTCGAATTCCGTAACCAGCGCGTCGAGGCTGCCTATCGAAAAGAACTTGTTTATGGTGAAGATGATCCGAATCGTGCTCGGCCGCCCACTGTCGCCGAACTATTTAACAACGTGCGGCGAAATTACTTTAGGCTTTACTTCCACTACATGTATTTCAATGTGGCTCGCATATTCTATCTTCAGATAGATAATATATTCCCTTATATAGTATTGGTCCCAACGATGGTGGCCGCCAAAATCAGTTTGGGTCTATTGAACCGAATTCTCGATGCCTTCGGGCAAGTGCGCTCCTCGTTCCAATATCTCGTCAATGCGTGGACAACGATTGTCGAGCTTCTGTCCATTTACAAGCGCCTGCGTGCCTTCGAGGCAATTATCCACGGCGAGCCGCTTCCCGATATCGATCGTCGTTTCCTCGCGCGCCAGGCAAAGGAACCCGACCCGGCTTGATCCTATCTGCATAGACGGTTGGCGGCTCAGCCGCCCACCGCCGCCTGCCTCTCGCTACCACGTTGCCGCTGCACATAATCGCGAAAACTGATGCACTCGACATCTGATTTGACGCAGTTTTCGCCGGCAAAGCGCTCCAGCGCGTCCCAGTAGGCGCCGTTGTTCATCGGCGTGAAGTGGAAGCTGAGCACCAGCGGGATGCGCTTGCCCTGATATTGCCTGTCGAAGGCGGCGCGGAACGCCTGGTACGTCCGCTCGGTGAAGTCTGCCGCCTGGCTTGGCCGCTCGAAGCCGCCGGAATGCCTGACATAGAGATTGTAGTCCATGGCGATCACCAGCCTACCATCAGGGCCTTCCGGGATCTGCGGCAGCGAAAAGCGGGTCAAGCCGCCGCCGGTCGGCGGCTCGACCGGGCCTTTCGAAACGCCGCTGGCATCATAGTGGTAGCCGGCTTCAGGCAGGGCCTCATAGAGCCCTTTGCTGGTCGAGAGGTACGGCGCGCGAAAGCCGACAACGGCATGGGCAATATCGCGCCATCCCTTGGGCTCGGGTTCAATACCGTTGATCGCATAGGCGTTTTCCAGAATGCGCTCGAACGAGGCGAATTCCTTCAGCCAGTCGGCCTTGCTCCAGTCCTTGCCGTCGAAATGGCCGCAGCCATGGCTGGCGATGTCGTGGCCTTCCGAAGCGGCGAGCCCGATCTGATCGAGCCGATCGGCGACGTCCTGCTTCGAAGCGGCAAAGCCGATGTTGGATTTGCCCGCGGACTTGGCCGGAGCTGTGTAGTCGGCCCGCGTCTGCGGCGACAGCAGGAAGACGCAGGACAAAAAGTAGGTGAAATGCGCGCCGGTGCGCTTGGCCAGCGCCCGGCTGCGCTGCCATTGCGAGATCTCCCGGGCGCTATCGAACGAGATGATGACGATTTGCTTCGGCTTTGCCGGGGCAGGCGGCGCCGGCGGGTCGGCGAAAGCCGCACCAGCCATGGCAAGCACGGCTGAGGAAAACGCAACAACGCGGGACAAACGTGGCATCGGCAATCTGGGCTTGATCTGGAGGCAGTCCAAGCCGGCTATCGGCAAAATGTGGCGTGGGTGCGATCAACGTCGGCAGCTATGCGCCCGGCGATTAGCCGATTTTCCTGCCGAGCCCCTTCCATGCCCGCGAAATTTCGCTAAAACGCGGGCTCAAGAAGCGCCCCTGTTAGGGCAGCAATGGTTTTGATTGATGTCCGACGACAGTTTTATCCGCGAAGTCAACGACGAGATCCGTCGCGAGCAGGCGCAGGCGCTATGGGACCGCTTTGGTCCGGCGATCCTTGGCCTCGCCATCCTGGTGGTGCTTGGCACCGCCGCCTTCGTCGGCTACCGCTATTGGGACGAGACGCGCGCCAACCGCTCCGGCGATGCCTTCTCGCAGGCGCTGAAGCTTGCCAATGACGGCAAGAGCGACGAGGCGCTGACCGCCCTCGAACAGCTGGAAAAGGACGGCTACGGCGCCTATCCGCTGCTCGCCCGCATGCGCGCGGCGACCGTCAAGGCCGACAAGGGCGACTTTGCCGCCGCCGTCGCCGATTTCGATGGCGTCGCCGCCGACAACGCCATTCCCCAGGGCATTCGCGACATGGCGCGCCTGCGGGCCGCCCTGCTGCTCGTCGATCACGGCTCCTTCGCCGACGTCTCCAGCCGCGTCGAGGCGCTGACCGCCGACAACAACACGCTGCGCCACACAGCGCGCGAAGCGCTCGGCCTTGCCGCCTGGAAGGAAGGCAAGACCCAGGATGCGCTGAAACTGTTCGACCAGATCGCCGCCGATGACGGCGCCCCGCGCAACGCGCGCCAGCGGGCGACGCTGATGTCGGAATTGATCCGCGGCTCGGGCGCGTCATGATACGCATCGCCCAAAGCCTGCCCTCGGGCCTGACCCAAGGGCGCGCTGCGGTTTGGGCGATGATATGGATAGCCGGATGAGCTTCAAAGTCGCCATTATCGGCCGGCCCAATGTCGGCAAATCGACGCTTTTCAACCGATTGGTGGGACGGAAGCTGGCGCTTGTCGACGACACGCCGGGCGTCACCCGCGACCGTCGCGTCCACGCGGCCAAACTCTACGATCTGCATTTCGATGTCATCGACACCGCCGGTTTCGAAGACGCCGCCGCCTCGACGTTGCCCGGCCGCATGCGCGCGCAGACCGAGATCGCGATCCGCGAAGCCGACCTGATCTTCTTCACCATCGACGCCAAATCAGGCCTTTTGCCCGACGACCGCACCTTTGCCGAGATCGTGCGCAAATCCGGCAAGCCGGTCGTGCTGGTCGCCAACAAGGCCGAGGCCAAGGGCGCCCAGGGCGGCATGCTGGAGGCCTGGGAACTCGGCCTCGGCGAGCCGATCCCGGTCTCGGCCGAGCACGGCCAGGGCATGCCCGATCTGCGCGACGCGGTGATCGAGGCGCTGGGCAAAGACCGCGCCTTCGGCGAGGAAGAAGACGAGGCCGAGGACGTCGCCGCCAGCGAGGTGCTGATCGGCGAGGACATCACCGATCCCGACGCCGAACCTGCCTATGACGACACCAAGCCGATGCGCATCGCCGTCGTCGGCCGTCCCAATGCCGGCAAGTCGACGCTGATCAACGCGCTGATCGGCGAGGAGCGGCTTTTGACCGGCCCGGAAGCCGGCATCACCCGCGATTCCATCTCGGTCGACTGGGACTGGCATGGCCGTCGCCTAAAACTGTTCGACACTGCCGGCATGCGCCGCAAGGCCAGGATCCACGAAAAGCTGGAAGTGATGTCGGTGCAGGACGGTCTGCGCGCCATCCGCTTTGCCGAGATCGTCATCATCGTGCTCGACGCCACCATCCCATTCGAGAAGCAGGACCTCCAGATCGCCGACCTGATCATCCGCGAGGGCAGGGCGCCGGTCATCGCCTTCAACAAATGGGACCTGATCGACAATCCGCAGGAACTGCTGGCCGAATTGCGCGAAAAGACCACACGGCTTTTGCCGCAAGTGCGCGGCATCCAGGCGGTGACGGTTTCGGCCGAGACCGGGCGCAGCCTCGACAAGCTGATGGATGCCGTCATCAAGACGCACAAGGTGTGGAACAGCCGCGTTTCCACCGGCAAGCTCAACCGCTGGCTGGAAAGCATTCTTGCGCATCATCCGCCGCCCGCCGTCGCCGGACGCCGGCTCAAGGTCAAATACGTCACCCAGGCCAAGACCCGGCCGCCGGGTTTCGTCGTCCAGTGCTCGCGGCCCGACGCGATGCCGCAATCCTATGTCCGCTACCTCTCCAACAGCCTGCGCGAAGCCTTCGACATGCCCGGCGTGCCGATCAGGATAGCGCTGCGGACTTCGGACAACCCGTTCGCGGGGAGAGCGAACAAGCGCAAGTGAGCGGTGACGGTTGCGAAATTCTCCGCAAGATTGGCGGGGCAGCACCCCCTCTGCCCTGCCGGGCATCCCCCTCAAGGGGGGAGATCAGCAGCCGCTGCGGCCGTTCTCACCTTGCAAGATCAAAAATTGGCGAAAGCGTTGATGACAGCAATCTCCCCCCTTGAGGGCCCTTGAGGGGGAGATGTCCGGCAGGACAGAGGGGGGTGTGACGGAACGCGACACCGGGTGATCACCGCGTCTAAGCGACCTCTCTCAACCGCTCGTCCTGCGGCAGCGCCGCCACCGCCGCCTGCCACAAAATATCCGCCAGCCGCGTCGCCACCGGGTCCAGTTCGGCGTCTTTCTGGTGCATCACCAGCGCCATGGTTGGCAGCGCGGGTAAGCCCAACGTTTGCGGTGCCATCGTCCTGACATTGGCCGGCAGGCCGATATCCGTGCGGATCGTCAGGCCGAGGCCGGCGGCGACCGCCGCCCAGATGCCGCCAAGGCTGGGGCTGGAGAAGGCCATCCGCCATGGCAGGCCGGCGCGGTCGAGCGTTTCCGTCGTCACTGTGCGCAGCAGGCATGGCGCTTCCAGCGCCACCAGCGGCAGTGCCTCGCCCTCGCGTAGCCTGGTCTCGATCAGCTTTGCCGGCCCGATCCAGCGCAATTGCGCGTCGCCGACATGCCGGCTGTAAGGCAGCGCCTGGCCGCTGTCCCAGGCCAGCGCAATGTCGAGATTGCCTGATGTGATCCGCTCGGCGAGTTCATAGCTGCGCCCGATCCGCGCCTCGATCTTGACCTTGGGGTGCGCGCGGGCGAAGCGTCCGAGCACCTCCGGCAGCACCGCCTCGCCGAAATCCTCCTGCAAGCCGAGCCTGACCCAGCCTTCCAGTTCCACGTCGTGGATGGCCGAGGCCGCCTCGTCGTTCAACTCGAGCAGCCGCCTGGCATAGCCGAGCATGGTTTCGCCGGCTTCGGTCAACGCCAGTCCGCGGCCCGACTTGCGGAAGATCGGCGTCGCCGCCTGGTCCTCCAACTTCTTCAGTTGCGCGCTCACCGCCGAGGTCGAGCGGCCAAGCCGGTCGGCGGCCTTGGCGAAGCTGCCGAGTTCCATGCCGGTGACGAAGCTTCGGAGGACATCGAGGTCGAAGGTTACGCGGCGCATCACAACGATCCTGTTTTTCGGGAACAATTGTCAAAAACTTCCCGATATTCGGGATGAAGTTATGGCGGTAAAGACGAGGCGTCAAGGTCCCGAAAGGGCATCAACAGGAGTCCCGCCATGTCGATCGCCGACGCAAATTGTGAGCCAGGCCGGGTTGGCCGAGCCGCCGCCGTCACGTCGAAGGCTGAACGATTTCGCGCCAATCATCGCTGGAAGGTGCTTGGCATCGGCGTTGCCGCCAATGCCAGTTTCTCCGCCACCTTCGCCGGCATACCGGCGGCGGCGGTGTTTCTGCGGTCGGGCTATCACTTGAGCAATGGCAATCTCGGCCTGGTCCTCGGTCTTCTCGGACTGGGCGTTGCCTTGAGCGAACTGCCCTGGGGTCTGCTCACCGACCGCTGGGGCGATCGCGGCGTGCTATTGACCGGCCTTGGTGCGACCGCGGCGTGGCTCGCCCTGATGGCGTTGTTCATCGTGCCCTCAGTGACCTATGTGCCTGGCGTCGCAATGCTGGCCGCATGCCTTCTGGTCACCGGCCTGCTCGGCGGCAGCGTCAACGGTTCCAGCGGCCGCGCCATCATGGCCTGGTTCCACGAAGGCGAACGTGGCTTTGCCATGAGCATCAGGCAGACCGCGGTGCCGCTCGGCGGCGGGCTCGGCGCGCTGGTCCTGCCGTCGCTGGCATCGGTGCACGGTTTCGCGGCGGTCTTCGGGCTGCTGGCCGCCATGAACGCCGTCTCTGCGCTGTTTGCCTGGCGATGGCTGCACCAGCCGCCGGAACTGGACAATGCCGGCAGCATGGCCGTGGCAAAGTCGGGCGGTCCGGCGCCGCTGCGCAATGTCGAGGTCTGGCGCATCGCCACCGCCATCGGCCTGCTCTGCTTTCCGCAAGTGGCGGTGCTCACCTTCGCCTCCGTCTTCCTGCACGATTTCGCCGGCATGGCCACGCTCACGATCAGCGCCAGCCTTGCCGCGGTGCAGACCGGCGCGATGGTGATGCGCGTCTGGAGCGGCCGCTTCACCGACCGCCATGGCAACCGCCGCTGGTTCCTGCGCCTCTGCAGCATGACGAGCGCGCTTGGCTTCGCGGCCGTCGGCCTGCTGGTCCTGGCGGCAGGAGCCACGCCAGACGCCCATGCCGCGTTGATCCCGGCGATCGACGTGCTGCTGGTCGTTGCCGGCATTTCGGTCTCCGCCTGGCATGGCGTCGCCTACACCGAACTCGCCACGCTTGCCGGCGCCAGCCGCGCCGGAACCGCGCTCGGTCTTGCCAACAGCTTCGTCTTCATCGCCTTCTTCGTGGTGCCGACCGCCATTCCGGCTTTGCTGCTCATCTGGTCGTGGCCTGGCGTCTGGCTGGTGGGCGCGCTCTGCGCCATGATTGCATGGCCAATTTTCCTGCGGCCGAACTGACGGGTTGCCGGTCGGCAAACGGCGTCCCATTTCGGGCCGCTTCGGAAAAACACGATCAACCGCGTTAACCCCGCATCAAGGTTAATGCTTCACTTTGGCTCTCCAGTGGCTCAGTGGCGTTTCTGGAGAGTTCCCCGTGCATCGACGTGTCCTGAAGCGGCTGGCCGCCGCCGCCGGTGAGAAAAAACGTTCCTTCGTATCGCCATTGGTCATCGGGCTCGGCATCTGGATCGGCTTTCCAACTGTCGTCGCCTACCAGGACATGGGCAGCTTGATTTCCGGCCTCGAAGCTTCGGGCACCCGCTGGAACTCTTATGTCGAGCGCTCCGTCGCCGGCTCGGTTCATGCCGCCGAAATGCCTTTCATCGATTCCGTCACCACCGGTTCGCTCTCGGGCTCGGGCGTGCGCCTGCCCGGCGTCGGCAAGGTCTCGTTTCGCGGCAAGGGCAATGTCGCCGGCATCACGCCCGACGAGGACCGCATCATGCGCGCCGACAAGAAGGGCCGCATCATCCAGGTCTCGCCGGTGGCGCCGCCGAAGAACTTCAATGCCGGCTCAATCTTTCAGCGCACGTCCTCGCTGCTGCGGCCGAGCATGGACAGCGGCCTGAAGCTCGCCTTCGCCAAGCCCGGCATCAAGGGCAAGGAAATCCAGATCGCCCAGGCCTTCCATACCAATGTGGACAAGAAGCCCGATCCCGGCGTGCCGGCCATGCTTGCCGCGTTGGTCAACAATGACAGACCGGACGTGCTGGCCACCGCCTATGCCCAGGCCGAACCCGATTACGCCAAGGCCTCACCCTTCGAAGCGCTGCTGCAGGACGAGGAGCCGAGCAGCGGGCGCTTCATTCCGCCGATGGCCAAGGGTGACCACTCGTGGATCCAGAACCCGCTGCCGGCCAGCGTCTTCTCCACGAAGGAGCAGGCCTGCCTCGCCAACGGCATCTATTTCGAGGCGCGCGGCGAATCCGTGCGCGGCCAGGCCGCCGTCGCGCAGGTCATTCTCAACCGCGTCCGCAATCCGGCCTATCCGAACTCGATTTGCGGCGTCGTCTACCAGAACGACAACTGGCTGAACCGCTGCCAGTTCTCCTTCGCCTGCGACGGCCGCAAGAAGCGCATCGAGAGCCCCGCCCATTACAAGACCGCGCAGGACGTCGCGATGGCGGTCACCGCCGGCAAGATATTCATTCCCGAAGTCGGCTCATCGACCCACTACTACGCCAACTACGTCCATCCGGGCTGGGCGCGCACGATGCAGAAGATGACCAAGATCGGCCTGCATATCTTCTACCGCACCTATGGCGGCGGCTGGAGCTGAGCCCTTCGGCTTGCCTGTCGCAAACGAACCGCAAAGGCCCTGGAAGCCGAAATCGGACAACGGTCGCCGGACGGATTCGGGGCATGTGCCGACCCGATAGTGCCGGGCACGATGTCGCACCTCGCCAAGTGATTGATTCCAATAGAAAAAATACATGGCTTTGAAGTCCCGCCCGTGGCTTGACGGGCGCAAACCCTCTAACTATGTTGCCGGCGACTTTAGAAGCGGACGGACGGTGACGGTCTGACCGGGCAGGGGGGTTACGATGGCCGACAAGAACGGGCCAGACGGAACCGGAGAAACCGGCCGCGGCAGCAAGCACGAGGCCGACATCCGCGACGAAGATCTCGAACGCCGCCGGCGTGAGCTTGGAGCATCGCTTGCGACAAGACGGCCGGATCAGCTCGAGGGGAATGACGGCGCGAAGGCGACGGCCGGATATGGCCAGGCGCTCAAGCTGTCCAGCGAGTTCATCGCCGGGATAGTGGTGGGTGTGGGCCTTGGCTGGTTTCTGGATCGCGTGGCGGGAACCTCGCCATGGGGTCTGGTCGTCGGCTTGTTGCTGGGCTTTGGCGCCGGCGTGCTCAATGTCCTGCGTTCGTCAGGTGTTGTGGCGGAATTCGGAAAAAGCGAGAAGTCGCACGATCCGAAAGAATGAAATGGCGCGCCGCCAATGGCGCACAAGGACACTTAAGGCCGCTCGCGGTTTTGACGGGGATGTAAATGGCTGCTGACAAGGTCGATCCGATCCACCAGTTCCATATCGTCAAGCTGATTCCGATCAATATCGGCGGCTATGACCTGTCCTTCACCAATTCGGCTCTGTTCATGGTCGCGACCGTGCTCGTCGCATCGGCGTTTCTGTACCTCTCGACCTCCAGCCGCAGCCTTGTTCCCGGGCGCCTGCAGTCGGTTTCGGAAATGGGCTATGAGTTCGTCTCCAACATGCTGCGCGACGCCGCCGGAACGCAGGGCATGAAGTTCTTCCCCTTCGTGTTCTCGCTGTTCATGTTCGTGCTGGTCGCCAACCTGCTTGGCCTTTTCCCTTACTTCTTCACCGTCACCAGCCACATCATCGTCACCTTCGGCCTCGCAGCCCTGGTGATCGGAACCGTCGTTGTCTACGGCTTCACGAAGCACGGTCTGGGCTTCCTCAAGCTCTTCGTGCCGCACGGCGTTCCGGTGTTCCTGTTACCGCTGGTGGTGCTGATCGAGGTGATCTCCTTCGTGTCGCGCCCGGTCAGCCTCTCGGTTCGTCTGTTCGCCAACATGCTGGCCGGCCACATCACCCTGAAGGTGTTTTCGGGCTTCGTCGTCAGCCTGAGCGCGCTCGGCGCCGTCGGCGTTGCCGGTTCGGTGTTGCCGCTGGCCATGGCAGTCGCGCTGACCGCGCTGGAATTGCTGGTCGCTTTCCTGCAGGCCTACGTCTTTGCGGTGCTGACCTGCATGTATCTGAACGACGCCCTGCATCCCGGGCACTGACCTTAGAATTTCCGGCATCTTTCGCCGGATGGAATTGCAACGGAATTACAGATCCAAAGGAGTTCAAAATGGACGCAGAAGCAGCAAAGTACATCGGCGCCGGTATCGCTTGCCTGGGCATGGGCGGCGCGGGCATTGGCCTCGGCAACATCTTCGGCAGCTACCTGGCGGGCGCCCTGCGCAATCCGTCGGCCGCCGATGGCCAGTTCGGCCGCCTGATTTTCGGCTTCGCCGTGACCGAAGCTCTGGGCATTTTCTCGCTTCTCATCGCGCTTCTCGCCCTGTTCGGCTGAGCCCCTGTTCGGCCAATTATCGGTCGGACGAGCATTGGGAAGAATTGGCTGGCCGCATTCCTGCGGCCATGCCTGATATGAGGGGATAGTCCATGTTCGTGACATCTGCGTTTGCGCAAGAGTCCGCACCCGCCGCTGAAGGCGCCCACACCGGTACGGAAGGCGACACGCATTCCGGCACCGGCGTGCCTGCCGAGGCGCACGGCACGTTCCCGCCATTCGATCCGGCGACGTTTCCGTCCCAGCTTCTGTGGCTGGCGATCACGTTCGGGCTGTTCTATTTGTTCCTGAAGAAGGTGGTGATGCCGCGCCTTGGCGGCATCATCGACGTCCGCAGCGATCGCATCACGCAGGACCTCGACCAGGCCGCCAGGCTGAAGGGCGAGGCCGACGCCGCCGTTGCCGCTTACGAGCAGGAACTGGCGGAAGCCAAGGCCAAGGCCAACGCGATCGGCCAGCAGGCCAACGACGCTGCCAAGGCTGAAGCCGAGGCTGCCCGCAAGAAGGTCGAGGCCGCCCTCGACAAGAAGCTCGGCGAGGCCGAGGCCAGCATTGCTTCCATCAAGGCCAACGCCATGAAGGAAGTCGGCATGATTGCCGAGGACACCGCTTCAGCCATCGTCGATGCGCTTGTCGGCGGCAAGACGAGCAAGGCCGAGATCTCGGCTGCGGTCAAATCCGTGGCCCGGTGAGGAGCACATCATGGACGCCACATCTCTCGCAACGCTTTGGGCAACGGTTGCCCTCGTCATTTTCCTCGGCGTTGCCGTTTACATCAAGGTGCCAGGCCTGATCGCCAAGTCGCTCGACGCCCGTGCGACCAAGATCAGCGACGAGCTTGCGGAAGCCCGCCGGTTGCGCGAAGAGGCCCAGCAACTGCTCGGCCAATACCAGAAGAAGCGCAAGGAAGCCGAGCAGGAGGCCGCAGCCATCGTCGCTGCCGCCAAGCGCGAGGCCGACATGCTTGCCGCCGAGGCGCACAAGAAGACCGAAGACTATGTCACCCGTCGCACTGCGCTTGCCGAGCAGAAGATCGGCCAGGCCGAGCGCGAAGCCGTCGCCGAAGTGCGCGCCAGCGCCGTCGACATCGCCGTCGAGGCGGCCCGCACGCTGCTTGCCGGCAAGATCGACGCCAAGGCCGGCGCCGACCTGTTCAAGTCCGCGCTGCAGGACGTGAAGGCCAGGCTGAACTGAGCGGGGTTAACTCGCTGACATCAAGCCGCCCGGGCAACCTGGCGGCTTTTTTGTTGAGCGCGGACAATCTGCCCCCTTGAGGGGGAGATGTCGCCAAAAGCGACAGAGGGGTTCGGTGCGACCGGCCGCGACGCTCTTTCTGCGGCCAGTAAGGGCTAGCGCTTCACGCGCGGCGACCCCCTCTGGCCTGCCGGCCATCTCCCCCTCAAGGGGGGAGATTATCATTACTCAACCCGGCGAAGCTCTCTTGCTCAACCACCTCAACTCCACCCAGCCTGAACGGCGCGAATGACGCCCGGTGCAGCCTTGCCACCGGACCATGCGCTTCGATCGCGGTGCGGTGCCGCACGGTGGCGTAGCCCATATGGACTTCGAACCCGTAGCGTTCGTGGTGGCTGCCGCAGCCGCACATCATGCGGTCGCGCATCACCTTGGCGACGATCGAGGCGGCGGCGATCGATTGCGAGCGCTGGTCGCCCTTGATCAGCGCGCGGCCTTCGCAGAGGAGGCCCGGCGGCACATCGCGGCCATCGGCCAGCGCCAGCTTCGCCTGGATCGGCAGGCCGGCAAGGGCGCGGCGCATGGCTTCCAGGCTGGCCTTGAGGATATTGCTGCCGTCAATGCCTTCGGCGCTGACCGAGGCCATCGACACGCCGAGCGCTGACCCCAGGATTTTCAGGAACAGCGCCTCGCGCTGCAAATGGTTGAGCCGTTTGGAATCGTCTAGCCCGTCGGGAATGTTGGCGGGATCGAGGATCACCGCCGCCGCCACCACCGGCCCGGCCAGCGGACCGCGGCCGGCCTCGTCCATGCCTGCCACCGGCCACAGGCCTTCAGCCATCGCCTTCGTCTCGAAGGAGAAGTCGGGCTTTTCGACGATTTCTAAAAGAAGCGGAGAATCGGAACGCGCGCGAGCCATGTTGCGGCGAGGTTCGCATCGGCTCCGATTCTCCGCAAGTCCCTCCAGGGTCGAGTGGGGCAAGACCGGGAGGGCACCGTCTGCAGGCCGGGGGACAGGCCGGACGGGATTCTTGGGTCGCCTGCCAACCACGAGGGCAGGGCAGGCGCTACTCTCAGAGCAGCATCAGCTGCTCGGTCGCCGTGGCGGCGGCGACAAACTGGTCGGTTCGGAGCGTGCGCCGCTCGGCGTTGAGGCCGAGCCGCTTGGCCGTGATCTCGAAGCGCCGGCCGATCTGCCAGGCATAGGGGCCGGCGCCTTTCATCCGCTTGCCCCATTCCGAATCATAGTCCTTGCCGTCGCGCATCGAACGGATCAGCGACATCACGTGCCGGTAGCGGTCGGGATAGTGGCGCAGCAGCCAGTCCTTGAAGATCGGCGCCACCTCGAGCGGCAGGCGCAGGATGACATAGCCGGCCTCGCGGGCGCCTGCGGCGCGTGCCGAATCGAGGATACGCTCCATCTCCTGGTCGGTCAGGCCGGGAATGATCGGCGCCACCATGACAGAGGCCGGGATGCCGGCATCGGAAAGCTGCCGGATTGCCTCAAGCCGCTTGGTCGGCGTCGACGCGCGTGGCTCCATGGTGCGCGCCAGCATGCGGTCCATCGTCGTCACCGACAGCGCCACCTTGGCCAAGCCCCGTTCGGCCATGCGCGACAAGATGTCGATGTCGCGCGTCACCAGATGGGATTTGGTGACGATGCCGACCGGATGGCCGCGCGCCTCCAGCACTTCGAGGATCTCGCGCATAATCCGGTATTGTTTCTCGATCTGCTGGTAGGGATCGGTGTTGGTGCCGATCGCGATGGTGCGCGGCTGATAGCCATCCTTCGACAGTTCCTTGTCGAGCAGCCGCGCCGCATCCGGCTTGGCAAACAGCTTCGCTTCGAAATCCAGCCCCGGCGACAGGCCCATGAAGGAATGCGTCGGCCGGGCGAAACAATAGACGCAGCCATGCTCGCAGCCGCGATAGGGGTTGATCGAGCGGTCGAAGGAAATGTCGGGCGATTCGTTGCGGGTGATGATGGTGCGCGGCTTCTCGACCTGCACTTCGGTCTTGAACGGCGGCAATTCCTCCAGCGAATTCCAGCCGTCGTCGAACACATGCCGGCTGACCGGCTCGAACCGGCCGGACGGGTTGATGCCCGCGGAACGGCCGCGGTTGCGATCCGGACGGACGCGCATGCCGCTCTGTTCGATCATCGCATTGGCCATCTCGGCTCGCCCTGCTCCGAAAGCAGCAATGTCCGCACGCACGATATGTTCCATTTTGGCCCTTTCCCAAGGACTGTCGGCTGGCTGTCGAATCGCTCTGTTCATGAAAATAATCCTATTTCGCTGATGAGAACAAAGCAAGAACTTTTTCGTTGGGCCATGCAAAACTGGCGCTGCGCCGGGCTTTCCGCTATTCGGCTAAAAATGCTCAGCGTTCTCATCGAAACCCGGGATGACGAAGAAGGCCTTGCCCGCACGCTCGCCTCGTTGATCGGCGGCGCGGTCGAGGGCGTGGTGCGCGATGTCATCGTCTGCGACACCGGCTCGACCGACCAGACGCATCGGGTTGCCGATCATGCCGGCTGCCACTTCGTGGCCGGCGGCATTGCCGCGGGAATCAGGCAGGCGAAGGGTGACTGGCTGCTGTTTCTGGAACCCGGCGCAAGGCTGGCGGAGGGCTGGATCGACGACGTTGTCGCTCACACGGCGCGGCAAACCATGCCGGCGCGCTTTTCCCGTGCGCGCGGCAGCCGCACGCCGTTCCTGTCACGGGTGTTTTCGGGCAACCGGGCGCTGGCCGAAGGGCTGGTCATCAGCAAGCGCCAGGCCGCTGCCCTGTCGAAGAACGCGCACAGCGCCGAAGCCCTTGCGCGCGGTCTCGCCACCAGGCGGCTCGACGCCGAAATCTGGCTGGCGCCGAAGAAGTGATCTTTCTCCCTTTTCCCGTTCCCAGGGAGAAGGGTGCCCGAAGGGCGGATGAGGGGCAGCGTCGGCGCCTCATCCGCATTGGCACGGTCGCAGCACCATCCCTCTTTTTCGCCGCAAAAAGCTATTGTGCATTGCACAAAAGCTGACGCGGGATTAGCATTCCGTTGATGCGGGATATCGGGGCTTGGGTAGTGCCGGAGCGGTAAGCAAGCGCCGCGTCGTCGTTGCTGCCGTTCATATCTGAGGACCCCGATGAACCTTTCGTCCCCTGACAAATCCGGCGCCCCCAGTCTGGAAGCCATTGCCCGCAACGGCAGCCAGCTCCGCCGCATTGCGGTGCGTATCCCGACCTATCTGTCCGACCTGCGCGAAAATCCCGCATGGCTGCCGATGTTCGTGCTTGCCCGCACCATGCCGGCGCGCAAACTGCACTGGCTTGGCGCCAAAGCCGCGCGCCCCGCGCAGAGTGCCGGAGCGACGATGTTCAGGGGCGTCGACCTCAAGTCGATCGTCGCGGCGCTGCGCGCCGATGGCCTGTTCTCCGGACTGGTCCTTCCGCAGGCAATCCACGAAGAGATCGCCAGCTTTGCTCAGAGCACGCCGTGCTTCGGCAATTTCGACCGCCGGCTCGAATTCATGCCCGGAGAACACGCAGAAGCCGAGAAGCGGTTCGGCCGCTCTTTGCTCAGCGGCCACTATTTCGAGCGCATCCTCAGCTGCAAGGCAGCACTCGCCATCCAAAACGATCCGCTGCTGCTCGACATCGCCCAGCACTATCTGGGCGGGCAGGCAAAGCTGATCACCACGCGTGTCTGGTGGAGCTTTCCGACCGGCGAGGCTTCCGACGCCGACAAGAACCTTGCCTCGCTCGGCAAATATCATTTCGATCTCGACGACTGGCGGATGCTGAAATTCTTCTTCTATCTCAAGCCCTGCGATGCCGGCACCGGCCCGCATGTCTATGTCAAAGGCAGCCACAACAGGCGCAGCCTCAAGCACCAGTTGACGCTGCTGGTCGGCCATCCGGCGCAAGACGTGCTCAAGGTCTATGGCGACGACAGCCCGGTCACGCTGACCGGCGAGGCCGGCCTCGGCTTCGTCGAGGACCCGTTCGGCTTCCACATGGGCACCGTGCCGTCCACCACGCCACGGCTGATGATGGAGGTCGGCTTCGGCGTCTCGCCGCCCTCGCGCCGCCGCTTCCACGGCGAACCGGTCATCCGCTGAGGCCGGAGCGGATCTCGACCGGCATCCAGCGCGCTTGCCGCCGGGCAATGCGACCCTCTTTGTTCTCGGCATCATAGTCCATTGGGACCGGCTCGCGGTTGAACCGCGGCCGGTCATCCAGCGCATTGACGATGACGATCGCTCTCGGTTCGCCGTCGGTGGTCACAGCAGCGACATAGACGCCGCAGTCCCGGCAGATGAGATAATCGGCGGTGCGCAATCCGAACCGGTATCGGTGCAGCCGGGCCTCGTCCTCGGCCGCGACGATCAATCGCCCCTGCGGATCGGCGGCGGCGCGTGAGCCATGCCGGACGCAGAAGGCGCATTGGCAGGCGCGGATCTCCATCTCGGACGGCTCAATTCCGGTTTCGAAGGTCAGGTGGATGTTGCCGCAATGGCAGCCGCCGCGGTGCGCGCTCATTGGATCTCTTCCGTCTTGACTTGGCGACAGACTATCCGCCCGACGACCCGGAGGAAATGACCTCTCGAAGGCGCAGCCGCCATTCTGCCTGACAAAGGCAGCACTTGGCCGGCACTTTGCCTTGGTTTACGAGGCGGCCTTGCCGCGCCGCAAATGCTCGTCCAGGCGCGGCATGATCTCGACGAAGTTGCAGGGCATGTGGCGGTAGTCGAGCTGCGGTTTCAGGATGCCGTCCCAGGCGTCCTTGCAGGCGCCGGGCGAGCCCGGCAGCACGAAGACGAAGGTGGCGTTGACGACGCCGCCCGTCGCTCGGCTCTGCACTGTCGAGGTGCCGATCTTGTCGTAGGAAATGCGGTGGAACACTTCGGAAAAGGCATCCATGCGCTTCTCGAAGATCGGCTCCAGCGCCTCCGGCGTCACGTCGCGGCCGGTAAAACCGGTGCCGCCGGTGGTGATGACGACATCGATGTCTTCGTCGCGCGACCAGCCCAGCACCTTGTCGCGGATTTTCTCCCGGTCGTCGGTGACGATGTCGCGCGCGGCCAGGACATGGCCGGCCTCGGCGATGCGATCAGCCAGCGTCTGGCCGGATTTGTCGTCGGCAAGGCTGCGCGTATCGGACACCGTCAGCACCGCGATGCGCACCGGGATGAACGGCCGGCTCTCGTCAATTTTGGCCATCGGCCCCCTCCGAAGCGATGCTTCGTGTCGCGGCGACAAACCACTCCGGTTCGCGACTGCGGATCTCGGCGGCGGCGCGCTTGGCGACATTGCCGGTCTCGAACAGCCCGAAGCATGTCGCGCCGGATCCCGACATGCGCGAGAATCCAGATCCGGCCCTGTTCAGCAGGGAAAGCGCTCTGCCGATGGGCGGCTGTATTGCTTGCGCCGGTTCCTCAAGATCGTTGCGGGTGATCTCCAGCCAATTGCGGACGCCGTGGAAATCGAAACCGCGCGGCAGCGGCGGCAATCCCTCATTGTCGCGTTTCTCAAGTGCGTTGAACACATCAGGCGTCGAGACGGCGACGCCGGGATTGACCAGCACCAAGGCCAGCGCAGGAAAATCCGCAATTGGCGACAGCTCATCGCCAACGCCACGCGCAACCAGCGGTTTTGCCGCAAGACACATCGGCACGTCGGCGCCGAGCGTGAGACCGATCCGGCTCAGTTCGGCCTCGCCGATGTCGAGCCCCCAGGTCCGGACAAGACCCTGCAATACCGCCGCCGCGTCGCTCGAGCCGCCGCCGACGCCGGATGCGATCGGCAGGTTCTTTTCCAGCCGGATGGCAACCGGCGGCGTGCTCTGCTGGCCGGCCTGCCTGCGCAGCGCCTCGCGCGCCTTCACCACCAGATTGCTGTCGTCGATCGGCACGGAAGTCGCGTAACGGCCCGATACGGAGAACCGGTCGGCGTCGGCAGGCTCGATCTCGACCCTGTCGCCGAAGCGGGTGAAAACGACCAGGCTCTCGAGCAGATGGTAGCCGTCGGCGCGCTTGCCGGTGACGTGCAGCGCCAGATTTATCTTGGCGGGCGCAAGCCACGTCCGGGCTGCGGCATCCAAACTGTCGGCTGCTGACGGGATGATGATCAGTCCTTGGCCAGGCGGTATTCGCCGGTCTTGGGATCCTGGACCAGCGTGCCGTTGGTGCCGTTGGCTGCCTGCTTTTCGGTGCGCCGCACCTTGGCGGTCACACGTTCGGCCTCGCGGACGAAGGTGCGGTAGCCGAAATAAGCGGCTGCGCCGACAACTGCGAAGAAAATGATCTGTGGCATTTCAAAGCTCCTCCCTCGCAAGGCGGCAAGGCAGACTGTCAAGCCCTCATGCTAGACGCTTTCCCTGCTTTTTCAAAGCCCGAAGCGCGCCCACAATGCGCGCTCTTCCGCCGCATCGATCACGCCGCTTGCGGCGGCGGCGGCAATATCGGGCGCCGAAACGTTCGAGCCGAACAGGCCGATGCGGCCAAACAGGCCACGCGGCGCGGTGACCAGCCTGAGCTGGGTTTTCGCGCCGAAGCGGGTTTTCAGTACCGTGCGCATGTCGCTCAACGCATCGACGAGGCCAAGCTCCAGCCCTTTCTTGCCGGTCCAGAACAGGCCGGTGAACAGGTCCGGATCGTCCTTCAGCTTGGTGCCACGGCGTTCCCTGACCAGGTCGATGAAGGTCTCGTGCACTTCCAGCTGCAGCGCCTTCAGGCGCTCGACGTCTTCCCTCTTCTCCGGCTTGAACGGGTCGAGCACCGCCTTGTTCTGGCCGGCGGTGTGGACACGGCGCTCGACACCGATCTTCTTCATCAGTTCGGGAAAGCCGAACGAGGCCGAGACGACACCAATCGAACCGACGATGGAGGACGGATCGGCAAAGATCTCGTCGCCGGCGACCGCGATCATGTAGCCGCCCGAGGCCGCCACATCCTCGACGAAGACCAGCACCTTCTTGTTCTTCTCGACCGCGAGGTCACGGATGCGCTTGAAGATCAGCCGCGACTGCACCGGCGAGCCGCCAGGCGAATTGATCGAAATGGCGACGGCGGGCGCATCGAACAGGAACGCCTTTTCGATGAGGGCGGCGGTGGACGCCAAGGACAGGCTCGGCCGGAACGGGCCGCCGCCGGCCATGATGGTGCCATGCAGCCTGATGACGGGAATGGTGACGACGCTGGATCGCCAGGATTTCGGCAGCAGGCGGTTGAAAAGGCGTTTCACGAGGTGGCTGTCTCCAAATGGCTTCAACGCATGTAGGGATTTGCGGGTCAACGGCAATGCTGCAATCCATCTCAGCCAACTGTGTGCCGGTTTTGCGGCAACGACACTGACGGGCCCAAAATCAATCGCCAAACAGCGACGCCAGTCCGTTGTTGATCATCTCGGTTCGTTCCGACGGGCCGTCGCCCGTTTGCCCATGCAGCATCAAAGGCGGGCGGATCGACAGCTTGCCGCGCGCGCCGAGCGCTGCCCTAACGACAATGCGGATTGCGGCTGCTTCCGGGCGCGGATGCACGGCCAGCATCTCGGCGTCGCCGAAGCGGCCCGACAGCGCATCGAGGAGGTCGCCAAGCTGTTCCGGCCGCGCAATGACGGCCAGGCCCCCGCGCGGCTTGGCGACGGCAGCCGCACTCCGGATCCAGCTTTCGAACAGCCCGTCGTCCATGACATGCGCCTGCCGCCGCAGCGGATCTGGCGTGGCGCGGTCTTGCGCCGCGTTGAAGGGCGGGTTCATGATGACGAAATCGAAGGAATTGTCGGCGAGGCCGGCTTGCGTCCGCGCCCGGCCTGACAGCGTGACGTCGGCGGTCAGCACCGAGGCGCGATTGCCGAGATGCGCATTGCCGGGATGGGCGAGCGTGGTTGTGGCGAAGCCTGCCATCTCGGCCGACCGTTCGACGAGCACGACCTGCGCCTCTGGGCAGCGCGACAGCACGGCGAGACCCGCCGCACCGGCGCCGGCGCCGAAATCGGCGAGGCGTCCAGAAAAACCGGATGAAACTGCTGCCGCCAGCATCATGGCATCCATCCCGGCGCGATGCCCTGTCCTGGGCTGGACCAGCCAGAAGCGGCCGCGATGGAAGGCATCGACCGTATGGGCCGGCGTATCGCTGGTAAGCGCGCTCGCTTCAGCCATTATGTCTGGCGGATTTCGTTCTCGATGCCGGCGTCTTTCAAGATGCGCCGCGCCTGATCGGCCTGGTCGGCATCGACCATCACGCGCTTCTGCAAAAGACCGATCGACCCTTCGAGGATGTTCATGTTCTGGTCGGCGACGAAGCAGGCGATCCCGGCATCGCGCATCAGCGATTCGACGAAGGAGATGATCACGGCATCGTTGGTGCGCACGAGTTCTATCATCGGACGAAGTTCGCAGGTTGCAGCGTTGATGTAAACGCCGGAGCATGGCGCCGAAAAGTGTGGAGCGGTTTCCGGGCAACGGCATGCGGTCGCTAAGGTTGACACGCCGTCACCGCAGCCGCGCCAATTCGCCTCTTGCCGTGCCCGTATGTGCCGCCCTAGAGTCCCAGGCGGGACCAGGGTGCCGTCGCACGCGTGATCAAAGACGGGAGTGTTTGTTGGTGGGTGTCGTTCTCAACATCGAAAACGGGAAGCGGGAACCCGCCTCCATCAAGGATCTCATCGACCTGACAGCAGCCGATATGGGGCGCGTCAACAAACTGATCCTGTCCAAGGCCGGCTCCGACGTCGAGATGATCCCGGAGGTCGCCAACCATCTGATCTCGTCGGGCGGCAAGAGGCTGCGGCCGATGCTGACGCTCGCCGCGGCCCAGATGTTCGGCTATTCCGGCGAGGGCCACGTCAAGCTCGCCACCGCGGTCGAGTTCATGCACACCGCCACGCTGCTCCATGACGACGTGGTCGACGAGAGCGGCATGCGGCGCGGCAAAAAGACTGCCCGCATGATCTGGGGCAACCAGGCGAGCGTGCTGGTCGGCGATTTCCTGCTCGGCCAGGCTTTTCGCATGATGGTCGATGTCGGTTCGCTGGAAGCGCTCGATATCCTGTCCAGCGCCGCCTCGATCATCGCCGAGGGCGAGGTGATGCAGCTGGCGGCAGCCAAGAACCTGGATACCACCGAGGACGAGCATTTCGCCGTCATCAAGGCCAAGACCGCGGCGCTGTTCTCGGCTGCCGCCGAGGTCGGTCCGGTCATCGCATCGGCGACGCGCAACGATCGCGCCGCATTGCGCTCCTACGGCATGAATCTCGGCCTTGCCTTCCAGCTCATCGACGATGCGCTGGATTATGGCGGCTCCAGCCAGGAGCTGGGCAAGAATGTCGGCGACGATTTCCGCGAAGGCAAGGTTACGCTGCCGGTCATCCTCGCCTACCGGCGCGGCACCAAGGCCGAGCGCACCTTCTGGAAGCGCGCCATCGAGGACAATGTCACCGACGATGCCGGACTGGAAAAGGCCATCGGCCTGATGACCCGCCATGGCGCCATTGCCGACACCATCGGACGCGCCCGCCATTTCGGCGAGATCGCCCGCGACGCGCTGGCGCCGCTGGAGGCGACGCCGCAGAAATCGGCGCTGATCGACGTCATCGACTTCTGCATCAGCCGGGTGAACTGACCCGCGCCTGGCGCCAAAGCAAGTTTGCACGCAAAATCGGGCAATCACCGCTCGACAATCGGTTGCGGCGCAAATTATCTATAAAACATGGCAAAGACCGCAGACGACACCATCGCCGTGCGCATCAGCAAGGTGCTGGCGGATCGCATCATATCGGGTGCGATCGAACCCGGCGCCCGGCTGCGGCAGGATCACATCGCCGAGGAATTCCAGACCAGCCATGTCCCGGTGCGCGAGGCCTTTCGGCGCCTGGAGGCGCAAGGGCTGGCGGCCAGTGAGCCCAGGCGGGGCGTACGCGTCGCTGCTTTCGATCTCGGCGAGGTAAGGGAAGTCGCCGAAATGCGGGCAGCGCTCGAAGTGTTGGCGCTGCGCCATGCCGCGCCGCATCTGACGGCTTCCATTCTCAATCTTGCCGAAGAAGCCACAAAGGCCGGCGACAAATCCCGCGATGTCCGCTCTTGGGAGGAGGCCAACCGCACCTTCCACCGGCTGATCCTGGCGCCCTGCGGCATGCCGCGGCTCATCGCCACCATCGACGATTTGCACGCAGCAAGCGCCCGCTTCCTGTTCGCCGCCTGGCGCTCGGAATGGGAAATCCGCACCGACCAGGATCATCGCGCGATCCTCAGCGCGCTGCGGCAAGGCAACACCGAATCGGCCGCCGCCACGCTTGGCCGGCACGTGCAGTGGATCGGCCAGAAACCAGTCAAGACCGCGTCGGGCAAGATGCGCGAAGCGTTTGCCATCGTCGGGTAGGGACGAAGGGACAAGTCGTCGGATTCCGCGCGTAGCGATCCTTCACACCCCCTCTGTCCTGCCGGACATCTCCCCCGCAAGCGGGGAGATCAACAGCTTTGCCGTTGCGTTAGTCCTGCAACGTCGGCCATTGGCGAAAGCAAAGGCGACATCCGATCTCCCCACTTGCGGGGGAGATGGCCGGCAGGCCAGAGGGGGGTGCTGTCCCGCCAGCCTTTCCAAATGTCCTTTATTCGACACGCAAGCCCAAGCCTTTTTAGGGGTGAGGGTTGCCATTCCCGCGCAAATATGGATTCGATAATAGATCGAACAACAAAATTATCTATAATTTCAAACCAGCTAGGAAGCAACCATGACCGACATCGCCTTTTCGCCGTCCAAGCCGTCCTTCAGCCCGTTGCGCCCGCAAACCCGCTCGCATAGCTGGCAGGCCGCGGCCGTCGTCCTCGGTACGCTGTTTCTGGCGCTGTTGTCCCAGATCGAGGTGCCGATGGTGCCGGTGCCGGTCACCATGCAGACCTTCGCCGTGACGCTGGTTGGCGCACTTTATGGCTGGCGGCTTGGCGCCATGACCATCATCGCCTGGCTCGCCGAGGGCGCCGTGGGCTTTCCTGTCCTGTCCGGAGGGGCAGCGGGCGCGTCGTATTTCGTCGGGGCAACGGGCGGTTATCTCTTCGCCTTCCCTCTCGTCGGCGCGCTTGTCGGCTGGCTGGCCGAGCGCGGCTGGAACGGCAACCGCGTGCTGCTCGCCTTCGCCGGCATGGTCCTCGGCAACCTCGCCTGCCTGGTTCTCGGCACGGCCTGGCTCGCCGTCATGATCGGCCTCGAACAGGCCATCGCCTTCGGTTTCCTGCCGTTCCTCGTCGGCGGCCTGCTGAAATCGGCGCTCGGCGCCGCGACGCTCAAGCTGTTTTGGAGCAACAAGGCGGACCCGGCAGGAGCATGATCCCGAAAAGTGGAGTCCGGTTTTCGGAAGAGATCATGCTCAAACAAAAAAATGGAGCCCCATCCCGATACCATCGGGATGGAACAGGCTCCGCTGGCGCGTCCTGACCGATGACCGTCCGGCTGCGCTCCCACCATCTGCTTTGCCTGCTGACCTATATCGGCGAAGGGTACAGCGCAGCCTTCGTCGCCAACTATGACGTGATCGCGAAACGTCTGGGCCGGGGCGAGGATATTCTGATCGTCTCCGGCCCCGACGACATCTGCCGGCCGCTGCTCGGCGAGGCCGAGCCCCACTGCTTGCGCGAAAGCGCCGCAGGCCGGGACGAGCTGGCAGCACGCGATGTCGGCAAGCTGCTGGCCCGGCCCATCGAGGCGGGCGTCCGTCTCAGCCTCGACGCGGCAACGCTTGCCGCCTCGCGCGCGGCCTTTTCAGCCGGCGTGACGCGTGAGGCCTGCCAGGGTTGCGAGTGGGCCGGCCTGTGCAGCACGATAGCGGCAGGCGGATATCGCGATGTCAGGCTGTAGCTCCCAACCCCGATCTGCTATTGTCGGAACCGACAGTGTCTGCGTCGCCATGGTTTGTTAATCGGGTGACCCGATTGTGAATTCGGCCCGGATTGAAGCCTGACCCCAAAAAGGCCATGCTTTGTCAGGAAACATCGAGTCTATGGCTTCTCCGCGCCGACGCGGGATGGCGCTTGGCTGAAAGGGATACGATGCGGCAAGGACGTGCGCGCTGGCTCGCAGGGCTGGCAATTGTGGCAGGGATGGCGATTTCTCCGCTGCCTGCCTACGCCAAGGAATCGACCGACCCGGTCAAGATCACCTCCTTCTCGGGCGCCTATCTCGCCGCCCGCATCGCCGAAGGCGACAACGACCTCGACAGTGCCATCGCTTATTACAAGCAGGCGCTCGCCTTCAATCCTGGCGACACCTCGCTGCAGCAAAGCCTGATGCTGTCGCTGATCGCGCAAGGCCGCTTCGAGGAATCGCTGGTCTATGCCGACAAGCTCAAGGCAGTTCCCGACGTCGAGCGCTTCTCGCGTCTGGCTCTGGCGGTCGATTCCTTCCACAAGAAGGATTTCACCAAGGCGCAGTACTGGCTCAAGCTGTCGCTCGAATCCGATCTCGACCGGCTGATTTCCGGCGTCATGTCCGGCTGGGCACAAGAGGGCGCCGGCGACCCCACCGGGGCGATGGCCTCGATCGACAAACTGCAGGGGCCTGACTGGTTCGGCCTGTTCAAGTCCTTCCACCGCGCGCTGATCGCCGATGCCGCAGGCCTATCGGACAAGGCCGACGCGCTTTATGACGCGACCCTGACCGACGTCACGGCCGGCGGTGCCGCGCCCGAGACATGGATGCGCAACGCCCAGGCCTACGCGTCTTTCCTGGCGCGCAAGGGAAACAAGAACAAGGCGCTCTACGTGCTCGACAAGGCCGAGGCGTTCGCGCCCGGCAAGCTCGACATCCAGGCGCTTCGCGACAGGATCAGCAAGGGCGACAAGATCGAGCCCTTCGTCGCCAGTCCCTCCGAAGGCGCCGCTGAAATCCTGCTCGACCTCGCCATCGCGCTCAATCGCGGCGGCGGCGAGCCGTTCGTGCGCCTCTATCTGCAATATGCGCTCGCGCTCAAGCCCGACAGCGACGCCGCTTTGGTGCAGCTTGCCGCCGTTGCGGAGCAGCTGAAGGACGGCGAAGGCGCCATTGCGCTCTATAGCCGCATTCCAGCCTCCTCGCCGCTGAAGGAGCTTTCCGACCTGCAGCTCGGCCTCAACCTTGCCGATCTCAACCGTCACGACGAGGCTATCGCCCATCTCAAGGCATTCGTCGAAGCTCACCCCGATGACATGCGCGCCTATCTGGCGCTGGGCGGGGTCTATGCCTCGAAGGAAGATTTCCGCTCCGCCGCCACTCTCTACGACAAGGCGGTCGCGGTGCTGAAGACGCCGACCAATGCCAACTGGAACATCTACTATCAGCGCGGCATCGCCTATGAGCGGCTGAAGGAATGGCCCAAGGCCGAACCGAACTTCCTCAAGGCGCTGGAACTGTTCCCCGACCAGCCGCAGGTGCTGAACTATCTCGGCTATTCCTGGGTCGACATGAACATGAACCTCAAGGAAGGCCTGGCGATGATCCAGAAGGCCGTCGACCTCAGGCCGAGCGACGGCTACATCGTCGATTCGCTGGGCTGGGCCTATTTCCGCATGGGCCGGTTCGACGACGCCGTGCGCGAAATGGAGCGCGCCGTGTCGCTCAAGCCGGAAGATCCGGTGCTCAACGACCATCTCGGCGATGCCTATTGGCGCGTCGGCCGCAAGCTCGAAGCCACTTTCCAGTGGAACCAGGCGCGCGACCTGAAGCCGGATCCCGATGTGCTTGCCATTTTGCAGCAGAAGCTGATGAAGGGCCTGCCGCCGATCGAATCCAACACGGCGCAGGAAACCCCGAAAGTCAAGCCGGCCACCCCGCCAGCGCCGAAAGGGTGATCGGGCCATACTTCTGATGAAACGGGGCTCGCTGAGCCCCGTTTTTGTTTCGGCTTGGCGTCTTAGAGCAATTCCAGGAAAAGTGTGCGCGGTTTTCCGTTCGGAATTGCGACAGAACAAAGAGATAGAGACGCCCTATCGCGATCGTCATTCTATGGCGGAGCAAGGAGCGAAGCGACGCGGCGCAGACCCAGCGTTGGCGCTCATTCTAGAACAGCTTTCGGTAGACGACGAAGCCCGAGAGATCGCCGATCTTGTCGTAGAGCTTCATCGCCGTGTGGTTGGTTTCGTGTGTCAGCCAGTAGACGCGGCTGGAGCCTGCGGTTTGCGCCCTGGTATAGACGTCTTCGATCAGTGCCCGGCCGACGCCCTTGCCGCGCGACGCCTCATTGGTGAAGAGGTCCTGCAGATAGCAGTTCGGCGAAATCGCCGTCGTGGTGCGGTGGTAGAGATAATGGACAAGACCGAGAAGCTTGCCTTCGCTCTCCGCGACCAGCGCATGCATCGGCTCATAGGCATCGAAGAAGCGCGACCATGTCATTGCAGTGATGTCACCGGGCAGGGCGGTCTCGCCCGAGCGGCCGTAAAACGCATTGTAGCCGTCCCACAGCGGCAGCCATTGCTCGTAATCCTCTCGGGTGACGGGGCGTACGGTGAACTGGCCTTGCATGGCTGAACCTTTGTCGTTGAAGCTGGGCGAGCAAACGGCCACCGGCACCGTCCGGCAATGGGCCAGTCCGAAGCAAAGCGTTCAACCTCTCATCAAGGCGGCGATAGGCGCTGCCTTGACGCCTACCGGCCCGGCAACTAGGGAATGGCATCATTTCAGCGCTTTCCGAGGCCGCCGTGACGTCAGACAGTCCAGCCCATATGCATCCCAGCCGCTCGTTCCAGGGGCTGATCCTGACCCTGCACAATTACTGGGCCGCCTATGGCTGCGTCATCCTGCAGCCTTACGACATGGAAGTCGGCGCCGGCACCTTCCATCCGGCCACCACGCTGCGCGCGCTCGGGCCCAAGGGCTGGAACGCCGCCTACGTCCAGCCCTCGCGCCGGCCCAAGGACGGCCGCTACGGCGAAAACCCCAACCGGCTGCAGCATTATTACCAGTACCAGGTGATCCTGAAGCCCAACCCGCCGAACCTGCAGGAACTCTATCTCGGCTCGCTCAAGGCGATCGGCGTCGATCCGTTGCTGCACGACATTCGCTTCGTCGAGGACGACTGGGCAAGCCCGACGCTTGGCGCCTGGGGGCTCGGCTGGGAGTGCTGGTGCGACGGCATGGAAGTGTCGCAGTTCACCTATTTCCAGCAGGTCTGCGGCATCGAATGCGCGCCGGTGGCGGGAGAACTGACCTACGGCCTGGAGCGGCTGGCCATGTATGTGCAGGGCGTCGACAATGTCTACGACCTCAACTTCAATGGCCGAGAAGGCGCCGAAAAAGTCACCTATGGCGATGTCTTCCTGCAGGCCGAGCAGGAATATTCCAGGCACAATTTCGAATATGCCAACACCGCCATGCTGCTCAGGCATTTCGAGGACGCCGAAGCCGAATGCAAGGCGCTGCTCGCGGCCGGCGCCCCGGCTTCGAACGACAATCTGCCGATGCACCGCATGGTCTTCCCGGCCTATGACCAGTGCATCAAGGCCAGCCACGTCTTCAATCTGCTCGACGCGCGCGGCGTGATTTCGGTGACCGAGCGGCAGAGCTACATCCTGCGGGTGCGCAATCTGGCGAAGGCCTGCGGCGAGGCGTTCCTCCAAACCCAGGCCGGCGGCCTCGCCGCCTGAGGCTCACTTCATCATTTCGGGGGACATGTTGATTGGGGCCAACATCGGGCCAGTCGATCCGGCCATGGTCCGCAAAGCCTGCCGTACGCCCGGCATCGCGAAGGCGCCATGGGCCTGCGCGGTCAAACAGGCGCTGAGCGCGATGATCTGCAGAAGTCTCGATGCCGTTTTCATGGTCGTTCAGCCAATAAGTTCCCTGCCTGAGCGTTCGTCGCTTCAGCGCTGCGTTTGGTTCATGGAAATCTTTGATCAAAGGACGGGCGGGCTGGTTGCGGCCCGACAGGGGCGGTCAAAATTTCTGGAAACAGCGGTCAGCCGAGTTGCCATGCCCTCTTACCTCCCCCTAGATGGGGGAGGTCGCCGCGAAGCGGCGGGTGGGGGTGACAGCGCGACGTTCCATGCCAAAACTCGATCGATTCAAGCTGCAGTCTGCGCAAAGGCTTCGCGCGGCGATGACCGACGAGGAACGCATCCTGTGGCGGCATCTGTGGCGCATTCCAGTAGAAGGCACTCATTTTCGCAGGCAGGCGTCGGTAGGCGTTTACTTCCCTGATTTCACCTCCCACCGGCTGAAGCTGATCATTGAGGTGGACGGTGTCCATCACAGCTTCGATGACCAACAGCACCATGACGAACGTCGAACGAAATGGTTTGAGAGCCAGGGTTATCGAGTCATCCGCTTCTGGAACCATGAAATCAAAAACGAACTGGATTCCGTGCTCGATACGATCTATGCGGCGGTGGAAGAACGAAAATCACACCTGCGTTTGCGCGATGGTGCCGAAGGTATCGGCGGCTGAGAGGTCGCCACCCCACCCCGGCGCTACGCGCCGACCCTCCCCATCGAGGGGAGGGTGGGAGCCTAACTATGCCTGATCTGCTTCTAGAACTTCGCTCCGAGGAAATCCCCGCCCGGCCGCGCAACCGCAGCGCCGGAGACGCGAGGACGCGCAATCAGGGAGAAGGCATGCGGGTGGAGAAACTCTGATGCCGGATTTGTTGCTGGAACTCCGCTCCGAGGAAATCCCCGCCCGGCCGCGCAACCGCAGCGCCGGAGGCGCGAGGACGCGCAATCAGGGAGAAGGCATGCGGGTGGAGAAACTCTGATGCCTGATCTTTTGCTAGAACTTCGCTCCGAGGAAATCCCCGCCCGCATGCAGCGCAAGGCGGCGGGCGATCTCAGGAAGATGCTGACCGACGGTCTGGTCGAGGCGGGTCTGACCTATGACGCCGCGCGCGAATACTGGACGCCGCGGCGCCTGGCGCTCGATGTCAGGGGCCTGACCGCGCGCTCGAAGGACATCCACGAGGAGATCAAGGGGCCGTCGACGGCGGCGCCGGACCAGGCGGTGCAGGGTTTTCTGCGCAAGGCAGGCCTTGCCTCGGTTGCCGAGGCGCATGTCCATTCCGATCCGAAGAAGGGCGATTTCTACGTCGCCCATATTTCGAAGCCGGGCAGGGCGGCGGAAGAAATCGTCGCCGAACTGGTGCCGGCCATCATCCGCAGCTTCCCGTGGCCGACATCGATGCGCTGGGGGCCGGCTTCGGCTAAGCCCGGTT
The DNA here is from genome assembly GCF_040323095.1 of Mesorhizobium sp. M0058. NCBI lineage: Bacteria > Pseudomonadati > Pseudomonadota > Alphaproteobacteria > Hyphomicrobiales > Phyllobacteriaceae > Mesorhizobium > Mesorhizobium sp. M0058. The sequence continues at coordinate 68,317 of NZ_JAMYUQ010000020.1, read as the reverse complement.
CGCTGCGCTGGGTGCGGCCGCTGCAGACGATCCTGTGCACCTTCGGCCCGGAGACCGAGGAGCCGGCGGTGGTCGATTTCGAGATCGATGGCATCCGCTCGGGCAATATCACCTATGGCCATCGTTTCATGGCGCCGGGTGAAATCACCGTGCGCCGCTTCGACGACTACGTGACCAAGCTGGAAGCGGCCAAGGTCGTGCTCGACGGCGACCGGCGCAAGGAGATCATCCTTGCCGACGCCCGCAACCTCGCCTTCGCCAACGGGCTCGATCTGGTCGAGGACGAAGGGCTGCTGGAAGAAGTGTCGGGCCTGGTCGAATGGCCGGTGGTGCTGATGGGCGAATTCGAGCAGGCCTTTCTTGCCATTCCGCCCGAGGTGGTGCGGCTGACCATTCGCGCCAATCAGAAATGCTTTGTCACCCGTCCGCAAGGCGACGGCGAAAACCTTTCCAACCGCTTCATCCTCACCGCCAACATCGAGGCGAAGGATGGCGGCAAGGAGATCGCGCACGGCAACGGCAAGGTGGTGCGCGCGCGCCTGTCGGATGCGCTGTACTTCTGGCGGACCGACCAGGGCGATCTGCCCGATCTCGAGCAGCTTGAAGCATCGGCGGAAAAGTTCGGGCTCGATCTGAAAAAGCCGCTCGACCAACGCATGGCCCGCCTCGACCATCTCGGGGTGACTTTCCACGCCAAGCTCGGCACGCAAGGCGAGCGGGTAGAGCGCATCAAGCGGCTGGCGGAGGAACTGGCGCCAACAGTGGCGCAGTCGATCTCCCCCCTTGAGGGGGAGATGGCCGGCAGGCCAGAGGGGGTCGGTTCGGCTGCCGCGACGCAATCTGGCTTTGCAAAGAAAGAGGGAGTTGGCGCTCCACGCGAGACGACCCCCTCTGTCGCCTTCGGCGACATCTCCCCCTCAAGGGGGGAGATTACCGCGCTCGCGGCCCGCGCCGCGGTGCTGGCCAAGGCCGATCTTACGACCGAAGCAGTGGGCGAGTTTCCGGAACTGCAAGGCGCCATGGGGCGCAAATACGCGCTGCTGCAGGGCGAGCATCCGTCCGTGGCTGCGGCGATCGAGGAGCACTACAAACCGCAAGGTCCGTCGGATAGCGTGCCGACCAATCCGGTGTCGATTGCCGTCGCGCTGGCCGACAAAATCGATACGCTGGTCGGCTTCTGGGCCATTGATGAAAAGCCGACGGGCTCGAAGGATCCTTACGCGCTGAGAAGGGCAGCACTGGGTGTGGTGAGGATCCTGATCGAGAATGGGATCTCACTGCCGCTGACATCGCTCTTCGATAGTGCCTATCAAACGGCGAGTTATCTCGCGTCCAAGGCTGGACGGGCCTTTGGCTCCGACCTCCTCGCCTTCTTCCACGACCGCCTGAAAGTCTATCTCCGCGACCAGGGCGCTCGGCATGATCTCATTGACGCCGTGCTGGCAGGTGGTGGAAGCGCGCCAATCTCCCCCATTGTGGGGGCGGCGAAGCCGACAAAGGGGGGCGCTGTCCCGCCGACCTCTCATTCTGGCGCGCCCCCCTCTGCCCTGCCGGGCATCTCCCTCACAAGGGGGGAGATCGGCCAATCGCACTCGGATGACCTCCTGCAGATCGTGCGCCGCGTCGAGGCGCTAGGGTCCTTCCTCGACACCGAGGACGGCAAGAACCTGCTCGCCGGCGCCAAGCGCGCGGCCAACATTCTGGCTGCCGAGGAGAAGAAGAAAACGCGCGTCGCCGCGACTGTTGAGCCGGCGCTGTTTCGCGAGGAGGCCGAGAAATCGCTGTTTGCGGCGGTGAATCAGGCGGAGAGAGAAGCCGGCGAAGCGATTCAAAACGAAGACTTTTCCGCCGCCATGCTGGCGCTTAGCGTGTTGCGTGAACCGGTTGATTCATTCTTTGAACGCGTTCTCGTGAATGATGAGGACCAGGCCGTGCGCGCCAACCGCCTGGCGCTGCTGGCTCGCATCCGCACGGCCACCGATCAGGTCGCGGATTTTTCCAGAATAGCTGGCTAAGGGACGGACAAGCCCGAACACGGGCGGCGTTCACACGCCGCCCGTCTTGTTTTCAGTCCTCCCGAGGCTGACTCCGTCAGTCCTCCAAAATGCTGACATGCACGCTGTCTGAATAGACGTCGACCTGGATCAGCGGCTCGCCATTGACGATGGCGTTCCGTGTCGAGGAGCTCATCGCGCCACCGCGCTTCAGCATGCGTTCCAGATACGCGCGATCATCGTTGCTGCGGAACCAGTCATCGCCCTGGTCGTCGGCATCGCGCCGGTGGAACTTGTGCCAGTTGGCACGGTCCTGCCGCACCATCTGTGCTGCGCTGCTCAGCTCATAGCCGTCGCTGGCATGGTGGTCGCGATCGGAAATGCGCGCGACGTAGGACCCTAGCTCGTCACCGGCCTGCGCGCCGCCGACACCTATAGGTGACGCCAGCAACAGGCCGGCAATAGTCAAAGATTTCGTCATGTTCATGATAACCCCTCGCTCTCCTAGAACCCGGCGCGCTCATGCCAAACCCGATTGGCGAAATTGGGGCCGCCGCCGCCAAGCCGATCCTGCGCCGGGGCGTCGATCGGCGTCAAGCGGCATGGATCGGCCGACTGTCTTGGCCGACTGTTTTGGCTGAATGGCCTACTCGGCTTTGCCGACGCCCTCGATCGGCTGCTGCGGTGTTGCTGCCGGCTGCGGCGCTGCCGGTTGCGACTCGGGCTTGCCGTTCGATGCCGTTGCAGTTCCGGCTGGTGCGGTCTCTGCCGTCGGCTCAGTCGCCGGCGCCGCGGCGCTCGCCCTGGCCGGAGCCGGCGCGGCGAAGGCGCCGCCGACGATGCCGCCGCGAATGATCATCGGGTCCTGGCCGTGCCTAGGCTTTTCGGGGATCGCCGCGACCTTTTCATAAGTCACATCGGGCTGGGCATCGCCGAGTGCGACGATCGATGGCGACGAGGCGATCCTGACCGGTTCGGATCCGCCAACCTTGATGACCGATGGCGTCGAGGTCGAGACGCCGAGAGAGACGATCGACGAGGCGTGCGCCCCACCGGTCATCGCCGCCAGGGTGAAACCAAGCGCTCCAAGCACACGCATCGACATCGAAACCGTCCCCTTGCCCGACAAGCCGCCAGCCCTAACCGCAAATAGCCTTAACCCCAGTGGATTGATGCCGGCTTGCAGGGAAACGTAGCATTTTAGGCATTGATAATTCGCCAACGCCGGCTTGCCCGAAAACCACTGCCGTATTAGAGCAATTCCAGGAAAAGTGAGTAGCGGTTTTCCGTCCGGAATTGCGCAAAAACAAATACTTAGAGCGTTTCAGCGAACCGCTGAACCGCTCTAATGCATGTCGCTCAAAAGTGGCCCCGGTTTTGAGAGAACGACATGCATCAAAACAAAGACCTAAAGCGCGTCGCATGAATCCGGTTCAGCGCGACGCGCTTTAGGTCCGGTGCCTGTGAGGTGAAGCGAGTGGCTGAGATACTATCCGTCGGCGAAGCGATGGAGCAGGCGTTGGCGCTGCTTGAGGGCGGCGACGTCGTCGCCATCCCGACGGAGACCGTCTATGGACTGGCCAGCGACGCGACCAATGGCGTCGGCGTCGCCCGCATTTTCGAAGCCAAGGGCCGGCCGCGCTTCAACCCGCTGATTGCCCATGTCGCCGATCTGGCGATGGCCGAGCGCATTGCGGCCTTCGATCCGCTGTCGAAACGGCTGGCCGAGGCGTTCTGGCCGGGGCCGCTGACGCTGGTGCTGCCGCTCCAACCCGGCAACGGCATCCATCCGCTGGTCACCGCCGGGCTGGACACGATCGCGCTGCGCATGCCCAGGGGGTTCGGCGGCGAGCTGATCGCCAGACTCGGCCGGCCGTTGGCCGCGCCCAGCGCGAACTCTTCGGGCAAGATCAGCGCCACGACGGCGCAAGCCGTCGCGGCCGATCTCGGCGCCAAAATCCAGCTGGTGGTCGATGGCGGCGCCACCCCGGTCGGGCTGGAATCGACCATCGTCAAGGTCGAAGGCAACAGCGTGCGGCTGCTGAGGCCAGGCGGCATCGCTGCCGCCGATATCGAGGCCGTCACCGGCATTAAGCTGCAGCGCGGCGCGACAGCCGGCATCGAGGCGCCCGGCATGCTGGCGTCGCATTATGCGCCGCGCGCATCGGTGCGGCTCGATGCACAGAGTGTGGCTGAAGGCGAGGCCTTGCTGGCCTTTGGTGGCGACCGCGCCGAAGGCTGGCAAGCGGCGGCCGCCTTGCGCAACCTGTCCGCGTCAGGCGATTTGCGCGAAGCCGCAAGCAATCTGTTCGCGTATTTGCAGGAACTCGACCGCAGCGGTGCGGCGACGATCGCCGTCGAGCCGATCCCGTTCGATGGGCTCGGCGAGGCGATCAACGATCGGCTGTTTCGTGCCGCTGCCCCCCGTGACAAGCTCGATTGAGCGCCATAGTTTGCGCCCATGAACGACGCACCCTTCGACCTCGATCCCGCTCTCATCGCCCGCTTCGCGGCAATCGTCGGCGACAAATATGCGCTGCGCGACCAGGCCGATATTGCGCCGTATCTGACCGAGCGGCGCGGCCTATGGCACGGCAGGACCGCCTTGGTGCTGCGTCCCGGCAGCGTCGACGAGATCAGCCGGATCATGCGCCTGGCGAGCGAGACGGGAACGCCGGTCGTGCCGCAAAGCGGCAACACCGGGCTGGTCGGCGCCCAGGTGCCGGATGCCTCCGGCCGCGAGATCGTGCTTTCTTTGTCGCGGCTGAACCGCATTCGCGAGATCGACGTCTTCTCGAACACGGTGACCGTCGAAGCCGGCGTCATCCTGCAGACGCTGCAGGAAGCCGCCGACGCCGCCGACCGGCTGTTTCCGCTGTCGCTTGCCGCGCAGGGCTCCTGCCAGATCGGCGGCAACCTCTCGTCCAATGCCGGCGGCACCGGCGTGCTCGCCTATGGCAATGCGCGCGAACTCTGCCTCGGCGTCGAAGTGGTGCTGCCGACCGGCGAAATCTTCGACGATCTGCGCAAACTGAAGAAGGACAACACCGGTTACGATCTGAAGAACCTGTTCGTCGGCGCCGAAGGCACGCTCGGCATCATCACCGCGGCGGTGCTGAAACTGTTTCCCAAGCCCAAGGGGCGCGAAGTGGCCTTTGCCGGCCTGTCGTCGCCGGAAGCAGCGCTTTCGCTGTTCAGCCTGGCGATGGACCGGGCAGGGGCGGCACTCACCGCCTTCGAGCTGATCGGCCAGCGTCCTTATGATTTCACGCTGCGCCATGCGCAGGGCGTCACGCGGCCGCTGGCGCAGGATTGGCCATGGTATGTGTTGATGCAGGTGTCGTCGGGCCGTTCGGCCGAGGACGCCAGGGGGCTGATCGAAGAAGTGCTGTCGGCAGGCCTCCAGCAAGGCATCGTCGGCGACGCGGTGATCGCGGCCAGCCTGGCGCAGGGCGACGCGTTCTGGAACTTCCGCGAGGTGCTGCCGGATTCGCAAAAGCCCGAAGGCGCTTCGATCAAGCATGATATTTCGGTACCGGTGGCATCCATCCCGGCGTTTATCGAAAAGGCGGCCGGTGCAGTGGCTTCGGTCAGTCCGCAGGCGCGCGTGGTCTGCTTCGGCCATATGGGCGACGGCAATCTCCACTACAACATCTCCCGGCCGGAGGGCGGTGACGACGAAGCGTTTCTCGGCCTCTACCACGCCATGAACCATGCCGTGCACGATGTCGTGCGCTCCTTCCACGGCTCGATCTCGGCCGAGCACGGCATCGGCCAGTTGAAGCGCGACGAGCTGATCGCCACCGCGCCGCCAATGGCGATCGAGCTGATGCGCCGGGTGAAGGCCGTCTTCGATCCGGCCGGCATCATGAATCCCGGTAAGGTTATCTGATCCTTTCAACATTTTGTGGCTGGTCTCATTCCGATAACCATTGCCTGAGATCAGCAAAATTTAACTGACTTTCTTAAGCCGGGCGGCAGAAGCTCGCGCTAATGTTTCACACAACGAGGCCGGGAAAACCGGCCCGGAGAGACCCGCAAAACGGCTCTCAGGAGAAACACAGGAAGGCAGCAGATGAACAGTGTATTGAAGCCCGTCTGGGCCGGGCGCAACATGCGCCTCGACCCATTCCGCCTGCCGCAAGTGGTGAGCTATGCCACGCGCGACGACTATGGCGACGTTACCTTCACCATCGACCAGCGCGGCGCCGTCATCCGCCGCACGCTCGAGATGAGCGGCGTGCCGGCGATCATCGCGCTGCCCGCCAACGCGTTTCGCGGCGTCGCCGCCCGCGCGATGGAGGATGCGCAAGGCAATGTCACGGTAACCCTCGAACTCCTGCACAACGACCCGATGCTGTCGGTGCCGCTGCTGGTGGCCGACGATCTCGACGACGTCGCCGCCGACTGGCGCGCCTGGGCCGATGCTTACCGGCTGCAGATGCTGCTGATCGAATCCGACGGCATTGCCCGCACGCTTGAGGAATCGCTCGGCGCCGCCATCAAGGCGCTGCCGGCCAAGGATCGCCGCAAGGGCCGGGTCTCGACCACGCGCCGCCCGCGCTTCCTCGCCCGCCGCAGGGCCGGCAATCTCGGGCTGAGACTGGTGATCGACGGCCAGGAGATTATTTCGCGGGAGTAGCTTGACCGGCGATTGGCGAAACCGCCGACGACAGCCTTCTTCTCCCCGTCACTATACGGGGGTTGAGGAGCGGTCCGCGTAGCGGACGAAAAGCCAATTGCTTGGCTTTTCGAGTGACCAACGCCCTGCAGGGCGATGAGGGGCGGCGCTGACCGAGGCATTTCTCGCAATATCGCCGCTGTGCATCTCACCTCAACTGCAAAGATTGGCGCTGCCCCTCATCCGGCTGCCGCCACCTTCTCCCCGTGTAGTGACGGGGAGAAGGAGATTAAACCAGCGGCTTTAGCGCCACCCACAGCGCACCGCCGATCAGGCCGATGAAGATCAACCAGCCGACCTGGTTGTTGGATTTGAACAGCCGCAGGCATTGATCGGGATCGTCGATATCCAGAACCGCTATCTGCCGCGCCATATGGGCGCCGGCGGCGATCAGCCCGGCCAGCGCCACCACCGGCACCTGCGCCGAGGCGAACGCGATGGCGAAGCAGACCAGCGTGCCGCCATAAAGCCCGACCAGCCAGGTCTTGGTGTTGTCGCCGAACAGCCGCGCCGTCGAGCGCACGCCGACGATTGCGTCGTCTTCCTTGTCCTGATGTGCATAGATGGTGTCGTAGCCGATCACCCACAGGATCGAGCCGATATAGAGCATGATGGCCGGGCCATCGAGATCGCCGAACTCGACCGCCCAGCCCATCAGCGCACCCCAGGAGAAGGCGAGCCCGAGCACCAATTGCGGCCAGTTGGTGAAGCGCTTCATGAAGGGATAGACGGCAACGATGACCAGCGAGACGATGCCGAGCGGAATGGCGAAGTCGTTGAACTGCAGCAGCACGACGAGGCCCAGCAAGGCCTGGATGACCAGGAACGCCCAGGCTTGGCGGCGCGTCACCTTGCCGGCCGGCAATGGCCGCGAGCGCGTGCGCTCGACCTTGTTGTCGATGTCCTGGTCGACAATGTCGTTATAGGTGCAGCCGGCGCCACGCATGGCGACGGCGCCGACAAAGAACAGGAACAGGAACCACGGCGACGGCAGCAATGTGAGCAACGGGTCTGCCGGGCGGGGATAGGCGCTGGCCGCAAGCGCTGCCGACCACCAGCAGGGCCACAGCAGCAATTGCCAGCCGATCGGCCGGTCCCAGCGCGCAAGCTGCGCGTAAGGCCACAGCCAGCGCGGCAATATCTTGTAGACCCAATGGCCGCTCGGCGCGTCGGCGACGCGGCCCTGTGCGGCTTTCGACTGGATGGTTTCCATCGTGCTGGAGTGGCAGCAGCGGCGTGCGCCGTCAAGCGGCCGCATTGTCGCTCAGGCGGTGAAAATATCGTGGCTGGCAAACCATTCCTTCGCCACCTCCGTGAAGGCCAGCGCCGCCTTCGACAGCCTTTGCCTTGTGTCATGGGTGAGGATGATGCGCTGCATCGGCAGCGGATCGGACAGCGGCTTGCAGACCAGCGGCAGCCCGTCATAACTCCTGTCGCCATAGGGCCTGGTGTAGCTCACCGCGACGCCGAAGCCGTTGGCGACCATGCTGCGCTGCAGTTCGAACGAACTCGCCGTCGATTGCGAGACCGGCGACAGGCCGCGGCTGAGGAACAGGTCCAGCATATGCTGCCAGCTATGCGGCTGGTCGGTGGTGATCAAGGGATGGGTCGCCAGCTCCGCCAGGCTGACGCTCGCTTGGCTGGCCAGTGCGTGGCCTTGCGGCAGAAGCGCGTGTGGCCGCAGCTCATGCAGCAGGATGCGGGCGAAGTGCGAGGGCAGGCCGAGATCGTAGGTCAGGCCGAGATCGATTGCCGCATCGCCGAGCCGCCGGCCCAGCGTCTCGAAGGTCTCGTCGCGGACCACCACGGTGACCGCCGGGCAGCGTTGCGAAAAAGCGCGGATCAGCGCCGGCGCGAAATAGGGCGCCAGATCCTCGAAACAGCCGAGCACAAGTTCGCCCCCGACATCGGCGTCGCGCGTCCCGAGCCCAACCAGTTCGTCCGCTTCGGCCAGCACCTGCTTTGCCTTCGCCACCGCGCTGCGGCCGAACGAGGTCAGCGCGATGCCGCTGCCGCGCTGGCGCACGAACAGTTTCTGGCCGAGCGTCGCTTCGACATTGTCGATCGCCACCGAGATCGACGGCTGTGAGACGTTCAGCATCCGCGCGGCCGCGGTGACGCTGCCATGCCGTGCGACGGCGACGAGGTAACGCAGCTGGGTGAGGGTCAGATTCATAGTCTAAAACTATAAGAGAGATGAGAAGTTATTATTTTACGCGATGTGCGGCGGCTGCGATAGTCGGTCATCGAAACAGGGAAGACATGAGATGGCCGCCAGACATATTGATGCCGCAGCGATTGCCGACTACCAGCGCGACGGCGCGGTCTGCATACGCGGCGCCTTCAAGGACTGGGTCGGCACCATCGCCGCCGGCATCGAGCGCAACATGCAAAACCGCAGCGCCACGGCCTCGGACATCGCCAACGGCAAGGGCAGCTTCTTCGACGATTACTGCAATTGGGAGCGCATTCCCGAATTCGTCGACGTGGTGCGCAATTCCCCGGCCGCGGAACTCGCGGCAGCGGCGATGCAGTCGCGCAGCGCCCAGTTCTTCCACGACCATGTGCTGGTCAAGGAACCGGGCACGCAAAAGCCGACGCCTTGGCACCAGGACATCCCGTATTACTTCGTCGATGGCACCCAGACCGTCAGCTTCTGGATTCCGATCGATCCGGTCAAGGAAGCGACGCTGCGGCTGGTCGCCGGCTCGCACAAATGGGACAAGATGATCCTGCCGGTGCGCTGGCTAGATGACAGCAATTTCTATGCCGGCGAGGGCGACTACCTCCCCGTGCCGGATCCAGACAAGGACCCGTCGCTGAAGGTGCTCGAATGGGAGATGGAACCGGGGGACGCCATCCTCTTCGACTTCCGCACCGCGCATGGTGCGCGCGGCAATCCGACCGCGGCGCGGCGCCGGGCGCTGTCGCTGCGCTGGGTCGGCGACGATGCGCGCTATGTCGAGCGCCCCGGCCGTACCTCGCCACCCTATGCCGGCCATGACATGAAGCCCGGCCAGAAACTGCGCGAGGACTGGTTTCCAGTGGTCTTCCAGAGCTGATACCGGCCGGGGACGCCGTGCTCTCGGCGCGACGTTCCCGTGCGCAACCGGTATGGCGCAAGGTAAAACTCTTGACCCGCGCCGCCCGGGGCAATAGCGCAGTCCCTGTCGTGAAATGACAAGGGACATCGGCATGCGCGTTTTGTTGATCGGCTCCGGCGGCCGCGAACATGCCCTGGCCTGGAAGATCGCGGCCTCGCCGCTTTTGACCAGGCTCTATGCCGCGCCCGGCAATCCGGGCATCGCCCACGAGGCCGAACTGGTCAAGCTCGACATCGCCGACCATGCCGCTGTTGCCAGCTTCTGCCAGGACAACGCGATCGATCTCGTCGTCGTCGGGCCGGAAGGGCCGCTGGTCGCCGGCATTGCCGACGATCTGCGTGAGCAGGGCATCCGCGTCTTCGGCCCGTCGAAGCGGGCAGCGCGGCTCGAAGGCTCGAAAGGTTTTACCAAGGACCTTTGCGCCAAATACGGCATCCCGACCGCCGCCTATGGCCGCTTCACCGATCTTGCCTCGGCGAAAGCCTATGTCGAAAAGGTCGGCGCGCCGATCGTCATCAAGGCCGACGGGCTTGCCGCCGGCAAGGGCGTCACCATCGCCATGACGCTGGACGAGGCGCGCGCCGCCCTCGATGCTTGTTTCGACGGCGCATTCGGTGACGCCGGCGCTGAGGTAGTAGTCGAGGAATTCATGACCGGCGAGGAGGCGAGTTTCTTCTGCCTGTGCGACGGCACGACCGCACTTCCCTTTGGCACCGCGCAGGACCACAAGCGCGTCGGCGATGGCGATACCGGCCCCAACACCGGCGGCATGGGCGCCTATTCGCCGGCGCCGGTGATGAGCCCCGAAATGGTCGAGCGCACCATGCGCGAGATCGTCGAGCCGACCATGCGCGGCATGGCCGAGCTTGGCGCGCCGTTCGCCGGCATTCTGTTTGCCGGGCTGATGATCACCGACAAGGGGCCGAAGCTGATCGAATACAACACCCGCTTCGGCGATCCCGAGTGTCAGGTGCTGATGATGCGGCTGAAGGACGATCTGCTGGTGCTGCTCAACGCCGCCGTCGACGGCCAGTTGGCGCACAGTTCGATCCGCTGGCGCGACGATGCCGCGCTGACCGTGGTGATGGCGGCACAGGGCTATCCCGGGACGCCGGAAAAAGGCTCGGTCATTCGGGGTCTCGACGAAGCCGCTGGCGAAGGCGTTGAGATTTTCCATGCCGGCACTGCCATCAATGGCGGCGCGCTGGTCGCCAATGGCGGCCGCGTGCTCAACGTCACGGCATCAGGCAAGACGGTGGGCGAAGCGCAAAGCCGCGCTTACGCCGAGCTCGACCGTATCGACTGGCCGCAAGGCTTCTGCCGCCGCGACATAGGCTGGCAGGCGGTGGCGCGGGAAAAGGCCAGCGCCGCCACATAAGCCTCAGCGCTCGCGAACCAGTTCCGTCGAAGCGGTGCTGACCGGGTCGGCGGCCTGCGAGAAGGCGGCCTCGAGCAGAGCCTCCGAACGATACGTGGTCCGCTTCCAGGCGACATACTCGGCAATGCCGAAGCGCGCGCGGCGCGGCACCGTCTTGACCACCGGCATGCGGAAGGCGGCGCGGAATGTCTGCCAGCGCGCGCCGAGCACCGCCACCATTTCCTCGACCGCCGGTGGCGTCGCCACATCGGCGTATGTGATGGTGACTTTGCCGGCGAGCCCGGCCGCGCGCGACACCGGCACCGGTATTGAGGCGAGGTAGTCGGGCGGCACGTCGATCAGGCCGCCGAAGGGCCATTGCTGGCGCAGTGCCGCCGCGTCCATCGGCGCGACGTTGACGTCGATGTCGTTGGGCGTGCCGGCGACGCGGTAGGGGCAGCGCAGGCGCCCGCAATTGGCCTGCGCCGAGAACTGCCACAGCGCATAGCCCTGCCAGTTGCCCATCGGAAAATGCACGTCGATGTCGGGCTTGTAGCGCGCATACCAGAGCGGCAGCCGCGACAGCAGACGGTATTGGTAGCGGTTGTCGGCGATGTACTGGGCGGTCTTGCCGTTGGTGTAGAGGATCGGGAAACGGCCGAGCCGCCGGTGCACCTGGCGCACGAATTCCTCGGCATCCTCGAGCGACATCCATTGCGAGGGGTCGTTGCCTTCGAGATCGAGGGCGAGCAGATCGTCAGGGGCTGGCTCGGCGAAATCGATGAAACTGTTGGCCTGCTCGAGCGGATTGCCGGGGCGGGCAAGATGATACGCGCCCCATTTCAGGCCGAGCGCCTTGGCCACCACCTTGCGCGTCTGAAACAGCTCGCGCGTCACCGCAAAGCGTTTCCACAATGTCTTGCAGAGTTTGACCGTAGGCTCGTCGCCGTAGCAGAAATAGGGCGGCGGCAGCCCGTCGGAGGCCTTGTTGATGAAGCCGACAATGCGCTTGTCGGTTGCAAGCTGCGCCCAGTCGATGGAATTGTATTCATAGGCGTCGACCACCAGCGCGCGGTCGCCATCCCGCCAAGGCTCGGAAAAGTCCGAGGCTGTAGCCGCTGACGTCAGCGCCATCATCGCCGCGAGAGCGATCGCTGAGCGGCGAAGAAGATGCGCCGGCGTTTTCAAACAGGGGATCCCCGCTGACCAAACACCGATGGTGGACCGGTATGGTTAAGGAAGTGCTTTCGGGCAGGAGTCCTGTCGCTCTCGCGACTTCTTCATTTTATGGCGAAGCAAGGAGCGAAGCGACGCGGGGCGGACCATAGTATGCATTCCGCGACTTCGAAGCGTTGCCACGGCGCAGAATTCTGCACCGTTGCGCCCTAGCGCGAGGTCGCGACATGGTACTCGGCGTCCGCTACGCTCCCGCTCCACCTGTGGACGACGAAGTTCGATGAAAATCCGCGTGACAAAGTTTGACGTTTACGTAAAAAGAAGGTCGGAGGCCGCCCAGAGGCGGATGGTTTTGCATCGGCCCGGGTCCTAGGATCGAGCGATCGGAGCAGCGGAGGAGAAGCGGCATGTACAAGGCCCCGGTCGACGACATTTCGTTCACGCTCAAGCATGTCGCCGGGCTCAAGCCGGCACTCGACAGCGGCGCGTTCGGCGACCTCGGCGAAGACCTTGTCGACGCCATCCTGGCCGAGGCCGGCCGCTTCGCCAGCGAGGAGGTGGCGCCGCTCTACAAGATCGGCGACCAGCACGGTGCGGTGCTGAAGGATGCAGCCGTGACCATGCCGCCCGGTTGGAAGGCGCTTTACCGCAGCTGGATCGACGGCGGCTGGAACGCGCTGTCGGGACCGGAAGAATTCGGTGGCCAGGGCCTGCCGACCATGCTCGGCGTTGCCGCGCTCGAAATGTGGAACTCCGCCGCCATGGCCTTCGGCATCGGCCCGACGCTGACCATGGGCGCGGTCGAGGCGCTCGACAAGCATGCTTCCCAGGCGCTCAAAGCAAGGTATCTGGCGAAGCTCGTTTCCGGCGAATGGATGGGGACGATGAACCTGACCGAGCCGCAGGCCGGTTCCGATCTCGCCGCTCTGCGCACCCGCGCCGAGCCTGCCGGCGACGGCACCTACCGCATCTTCGGCCAGAAGATCTTCATCACCTATGGCGAGCACGATTTCACCGACAACATCGTCCATCTGGTGTTGGCGCGGCTGCCCGACGCACCGGCCGGCACGCGCGGTATTTCGTTGTTCCTGGTGCCGAAATTCCTGGTCAATGATCACGGCTCGCTCGGCGCCCGCAACGACGTCTTCTGTTCCGGCCTCGAGCACAAGCTCGGCATCCATGCCTCGCCGACTTGCACCATGATCTATGGCGACGGGTTCCAGGGTGCTGCGCCCGGCGCCGTCGGTTGGCTGATCGGCGAGGAGAACAAGGGGCTCGCCTGCATGTTCACCATGATGAACAACGCGAGGCTTTGCGTCGGCATGCAGGGCGTGGCAGTGGCCGAAGCCGCGACGCAGAAGGCGATCGCCTATGCCAATGAGCGCCGCCAGGGCAAGGCATCGGACTTTTCAGGCGCCGGGATGGCGCCGATCGTCCATCACCCCGACGTGCAGCGCAATCTCTTGACCATGAAGGCTTTGACCCAGATCGCCCGCGCCATCTCGTATTCCTGCGCCTATGCCATCGACTTTGCGCGTGTGTCGACAGGCGAGGAGGCCGCGCATTGGCGCGATCGCGCCAATCTGCTGACGCCGCTGGCCAAGGCCTTTTCCACCGATATCGGCGTCGATGTCGCATCGCTCGGCGTCCAGGTCCACGGCGGTATGGGCTTCATCGAGGAGACGGGCGCGGCCGCGCTCTATCGCGACTCCCGCATTGCGCCGATCTATGAAGGCACCAACGGCATCCAGGCGATCGACCTTGTAGCCCGCAAATTGCCGCTTGGCGGCGGCGAGCATGTGCATGGCTATATCGCCGAACTGAAGGCCATCGCCGACGAGGTGCGGACCTCGAACCTGCAGGGCTTCGGCCGCACCGCCGAAGCGCTTGACCAGGCGTTCGACGATCTCACCGAGGCGACGCGCTTCCTGCAGAAGCTGCTGGCCGACGGCCGTCTGGACGAAGCGCAAGCCGGTGCGACCCCCTATCTCAGGCTGATCTCGCTTGCTGCCGGCGGCGCTTATCTGGCGCGTGGCGGACTTGCCCAGCAGAGCCGCATCGCCCTTTGCCGCTTTTTCGCCGAAAACCTGCTCGGCGAAGTCAGCGCCTTGAAGGAACGCGTCATCGATGGCGCCGAGAGCCTCGCTACCGCCGGCAAGGCGCTGATAACGGCCTGAATACCAGAGCGCTCACCAGGGAAGAATGACCGTGACAGACCATATTCTCGTCGAGCGCCAGGGCGCCATCCAGATCATCCGCATGAACCGTCCCGACAAGAAGAACGCACTGACGCGCGCCATGTACGCGACAATGTCCAAGGCGCTGGCCGATGGCGATGCCGACCCGGCGGTTCGCGTCCATGTCTTCCTCGGTGTGCCTGGCGCCTTCTCTTCCGGCAACGATCTCGCCGATTTCCTGGTCATCGCCACCGGCGGTGAGGGCGGCAACGAGGTCTGGGACTTCCTGATGGCGCTGGCCAAAACGGAGAAGCCGATGGTCTCCGGCGTCGACGGCATTGCGGTCGGCATCGGCACCACGCTCAATTTGCATTGCGACCTGACTTTCGCCACGCCGCGCACGGTGTTCCGCACACCCTTCGTCGACCTTGGCCTGGTGCCGGAGGCGGGCTCCAGCCTGCTGGCGCCGCTCATCCTCGGCAGGCAGGGCGCCTTTGCGCTGCTTGGACTCGGCGAAGGTTTTTCCGCCGAACGCGCCAAGGCCGCCGGCCTGATCTATGAGGTGGTCGAGGAGGACGGGCTAGAAGCCGCGGCACTCGCCGCGGCCGGCGCGATCGCCGCCAAGCCGCCGCAGGCGCTGAAGATCGCTCGTGACCTGATGCGCGCCCCGCGCGACGAGCTTGTCGCCCGCATCAAGGTGGAGAGCGAGCGTTTCTCCGAGCGGCTGAAGTCCGACGAAGCGCGCGCCGCGTTGACGGCCTTCATGACGCGCAAGAAGGCCTGAACTTATCCTCAGGGATAAAGCCGTGTCTTGTCCCAGCCGCCTTCGGCGTTGCGCGAAAAGACCAGCCGATCGTGCAGCCGGAATGGCCGGTCGTGCCAGAACTCGATCGCCTGCGGCACGATGCGGAAGCCCGACCAGTGCTTTGGCCGCGGGATTTCGCCGATAGGGTAGCGCGCCGTGTATTCGGCCACCGCCTTCTCCAGGGCAAAGCGGCTTTCCAGCGGCCGCGACTGTTTCGAAGCCCATGCGCCGATCCGGCTGCCGCGCGGCCGCGTCGCGTAATAGGCGTCGGCTTCAGCGTCGCTGACGATCTCCACCGGACCGCGTATGCGCACCTGGCGGCGCAGCGATTTCCAGTGGAAGCACATCGCCGCCTTCATGCTGCCAAGAATCTCGCGGCCCTTGGCGCTCTCGAAATTCGTGTAGAAGACAAAGCCGCTTTCATCGAAACCCTTGAGCAGCACCATCCGCACATCCGGCATGCCGTCGGCATCGACGGTTGCAAGTGCTACGCCGTTGGCGTCGTTGATTTCGCTTTTCTTGGCGTCCTCCAGCCACTCGGCAAAGAGCCGGAACGGCTCGGCGGCTTCGGTAAAGTCACTACTTGTTAACTCAGTGTCACTCATAGTTTTTCTCAAATTGTATCGAGCTTCAGGAGGTTGCCGATTGTCGCGTATCGCGCAAGCTTTTGACAGCGGGCAATGGAGCGTTATCGCTTCGGCCAGTTCGAAAGCCGTGATCGTGATTATCGCACTGCCGCTTGCCGCCTGCGGCGCCGGCGGCTTCAGCCTGGAAAAGGCCGAGGTCGATCGTTCCATCGTCACCTCAAGCGCGCCGGCCAGGGTGACATCGACGGACGCCGACAGCGCTTCCGACCAGACCACGATCGGCAATGCGGTGTCTTCGGCCGACATCGAGGAGCTTCGCGGCCAGGCCGTGCCCTGGGCGAATGCCGACACCGGCTCGCGCGGCTCCATCACCGAACTCGCCGAAGTGCAGGACAACGGCCAAGACTGCCGCAGCTTTACCGCCTCGCGCGAAAGCTTCGACGGCGTCGCTTTGTTCAAGGGGCAATTGTGCATCGCCGCGGCCGGCGGCTGGCACATGCAGGACTTCAAACCGCTCTGATTTTTCGAGGTTTGCGGGCGCTGCAATTTCAACCCTCGATAAGCCTGTGCGCCACTGGAATTTCTTCCTATGGGAGCGCATATAAGGGCCAACGTGGATTTAACTCATTTTCCAGGGCAGGACGCATGCGCGACCCCTATGAGGTGCTGGGCGTGGCCAAGAACGCATCGGCCAAGGACATAAAATCGGCCTACCGCAAGCTCGCCAAGAAGTATCATCCGGACCAGAATCCGAATGATCCAAAGGCCAAGGACCGTTTTGCCGCCGCCAATCAGGCCTATGAGGTCGTCGGCGACGAGAAGAACCGTGCGGCCTTCGACCGCGGCGAGATCGACGCCGACGGCAAGCCGAAATTCCAGGGCTTCGAGGGCGCGGCCGGTGGCGGCGATCCGTTCGGTGGCTTCCGCCGCCAGCAGGGCGCCGGCGGCTCGCGCTTCGAATTCCGTTCGGGCCGCCCGGGCGGCGATCCTTTCGACGGCAACAGCGACATCTTCAGCCAGATCTTTGGCGACGCTTTTTCCGGTGCGCGCGGCGCTGGCGCCGGCGACCGCCGCCAGCAGGCGACAGCCGCCGATCTCAACGTCACGCTCGACGTCACCATCGAGGAGATAGCGACCGCCGAAAAGGTGACGGCGATGTTCCCCGACGGCCGCAAGATCGCGGTCAAGCTGCCGGTCTATGTCGAGGATGGCCAGACCATCCGGCTGAAGGGCCAGGGCGAGCAGGGGCCGGGACAGCCGGGCGATGCGCTGGTCAAGATCCGTATCCGCAGGCACCCGCGCTACCGCATCGAAGGCCGTGACCTGCATGCCGATCTGGAGGTAGCGTTGGCCGACGCGGTGCTGGGCGCCAAGGTGCCGGTCGACACGCCGACCGGCAGGCTGGCGGTCAACATTCCGGCCTGGTCGAGTTCCGATAAGGTGCTGCGCCTGAAGGGCAGGGGCTTGCCGGAAAAGGCCGGCGGCCATGGCGATCTCTACGCCCATGTCCGCATCATGCTGCCGGAAGGCGGCGACAGCGAACTCGAAGCGCTGATGCGCAGCCGCAAAGGCTGATGCGGCTCGACTTGGCTGGCTAGCTGCCGGGCGCCGCTTCCTCCATCCGCCGGATGGTTTCGCCGAAGCGGCGCAACGCCTGCCGCACCGGGACATGCGGGCTCTCGATCTCCAGCAGGATCATCGTCTCGCTGCCGAGGAATGCGGCGCTGACCAGGCTGGTTACTTCGGCGGCGGAGAATGGCCCGAGGCCGCCGAACCGACGCTCCGCCTCTTGCGCCAGTCCGTCCAGCAGTTCGAACCAGCCGCGCAGGTCGCGGCGCACCGCCTTGGCGATCTCGGGGCTCGACAGGCTTGCCGCGATCATCTCGTGCAGGATCCGGACATAGCCGGACGCCAGATCATCGTCGAGGAAATCGCAAGCGCGCTCCCAGCGTTGCCACAGCGGCATCGGTGCCGCAAAGGTCTCCGCCTGGCGCTTCAGCAGGCCCTCGTTCAGATGGTCCAGCAGGGCCAGGAACAGCCGTTCCTTGGAGCCGAAATGGTAATGGATCTGGCTGAGCGGAACGCCGGCGATCTCGGCAACGCGGCGCGTCGACAGATCGGCATAACCGCCTCGATGGAGGCATAACTCGGCGGCCGAAATCAGTTCGGCGCGCGTGTCGCGCTTTTGCTTGTTCTGCGGCGGGGTAACGGCTTCGGCAGCGTCCGTCATGCGGCGTGGCTGCCGCTGTTAGCGGTGCAATCTGGGCGGATCATAGCTTCTCCTGTCCGGGGCTGGACGTCCCTCCACTCTATCTCGGTCGAGCGACCGATCAAGTTGACTCGCTAGAAAATTTATGGTTTTTGACGCTGAATTCGGTCGACCGACCGAATCCTGATGCTTGCATGGAGGGCACTCATGGCGGGCGTAATCACCCTTATCTACGGCGTTGCCGCATACCTGATTTTTCTCGGTTCGTTTCTCTATGCGGTCGGTTTCGTCGGCAACATGGTCGTGCCGAAATCCATCGATTCCGGAGTCGCTGGAAGTCCGGTCGAAGCCGTCATCGTCAATGCGCTGCTGCTCGGCCTTTTCGCCGCCCAGCACAGCATCATGGCGCGGCCGGTTTTCAAGCGCTGGTGGACACGGATTGTCCCGCACGCGGCCGAACGCAGCACCTATGTGCTTTTGGCCAGCCTCATCCTGCTGCTGCTCTACTGGCAATGGCGGCCGATTCCCGGTCTCGTCTGGACGGTCGAGAACCCGGTCTGGGTCGCCGTCATCCATGGCGTGTTCTGGCTCGGCTGGGCGGTATTGTTGACCAGCACCTTTCTGATCAACCATTTCGAACTGTTCGGCCTGCGCCAGGTTCTCGCCGCTTTGCGCAAGAGCGAACCGGCGCCGCCCGTGTTCAGGACGCCGCTGTTCTACAAATGGGTCCGGCACCCGCTCTATGTCGGCTTTCTCCTGGCCTTCTGGGCGACGCCGTCGATGACATGGGGCCATCTTCTGTTCGCGGCGGGCAGCACCGGCTACATCCTGCTCGGCATCTTCCTCGAGGAACGCGATCTCGTCGCGATGTTTGGCGATCAGTACCGCCTCTACCGCAAGCAGGTGGGAATGCTCATTCCCTGGCGCAAAATGGCTGGATAGGGCCGATGCGGTGCCCACCTGCCTAGTGGGCTGGTCGGCCGGGCCTGGGCCATCAAGGCGCGCTGGCCGCAGTGAGGCGTCCAAATCTCACAACAACGTTATTATCCCCCATTCGTTGTCACGCCGAGTGTCTGAATTGAACGCGCGCCCCGTCTGTGCTTGATGCGCCTTTCTGCCTGTGCGATAGGCACTCCAAAGCAGAAAACCTTTCGGAGAGCGCTGACATGGCGGGTGGACAGGGCCTAATGGCCGGCAAGCGCGGGCTTATACTGGGCGTCGCCAACAACAGATCGATTGCCTACGGCATCGCCAAGGCCTGCGTCGACCATGGCGCCGAGATCGCGCTGACCTATCAGGGCGAGGCGTTCAAGAAGCGCGTCGAGCCGCTGGCTGCGGAATTGGGCGCCTTTGTCGCCGGTCATTGCGATGTCACTGATCCGGCGAGCCTCGACGAGGTGTTTGCCAATGTCGCCAGGCATTGGGGCGGCAAGCTCGACTTCCTCGTCCATGCCATCGCTTTTTCCGACAAGGACGAGCTGACCGGACGCTATGTCGAGACGACGCGCGACAATTTCCTGCGCACCATGGACATTTCGGTCTATTCCTTCACCACCATCGCCAAGCGCGCCGAAGCGTTGATGACCGATGGCGGCTCGCTGCTGACGCTGACCTATTACGGCGCCGAAAAGGTCATGCCGCATTACAACGTCATGGGTGTCGCCAAGGCCGCGCTCGAAGCCAGCGTGCGCTATCTCGCCGTCGACCTCGGCGGCAAGAAGATCCGCGTCAACGCTATCTCGGCCGGGCCGATCAAGACCTTGGCTGCTTCGGGCATCGGCGACTTCCGCTACATCCTCAAGTGGAACGAATACAATTCGCCGCTGAAGCAGACCGTCACCCAGGAAGAAGTCGGCGATTCCGCCGTCTATTTCCTGTCGGACCTGTCGCGTGGCGTCACCGGCGAGGTGCACCATGTCGATTCCGGCTATCACGTCGTCGGCATGAAGGCGGTCGACGCGCCGGATATTTCGACCGTCAAGGAATAGTTCTGCCGCGGTTTCCGCCCGCCTGTCCTGATTTCCGGAAGACCTGATGGTTCCGCTCGTCTACATCGTGCGCCATGGCCAGACGCAGTGGAATGCCGAGTCGCGGCTGCAGGGCCAGGCCGACACCGATCTCAACGCGCTCGGCCGCGAGCAGGCGACCCGCAATGGACGGCGGCTGGCCGAACTGATCCAGAATCCTGAGGATTTCGACTTTGTCGCCAGCCCGATGAAGCGGACGCGCGAGACGATGCAGCGGCTGCGCTTGGCGATGCAGCTCGATCCCGATGCCTACCGCATCGACCCGCGTCTGGTCGAGGTGCACTTTGGCGACTGGCAGGGCTTTACCTATGCCGAACTCGATGCGCGAATGCCGGGCTCGGCGAAGGCGCGACGGCGCAACAAATGGAATTTCCAGCCGCCGGGTGAGGGCGCCGAAAGCTACCAGATGCTGCTCGAACGGGTGAAGCCGTGGTTCGACGCGCTCGACCGCCAGACGGTCTGCGTCACGCATGGTGGCGTCGTGCGGACCCTGTTTCGGATGGTCAAGGGTGTTTCCGAACACGAAGCGGCAAACCTGGAAGTGCGGCAGGACCGGGTGCTCAGGCTGCAGGACGGGCGCCTGGATTGGCTTTAGATTCGAGCGGATAAACAGGACGACTGTCCTGTTTATCCGGGCAGGGCTCCGCCGAGCGGCAAGACCCTGTTCGGCGTCGGTCTTATTCGGTGTCGGGCAGTTCCATATCGGTGACGACGTTCTCGCCATTCGTCACGTCATAGGCAATGACGATATCCATGCCCGGCTTTAGCGAATCGAGATCGGTCTCGGCGTTGAGCTTGAAGGACTTGCCGTCCTCCAGCGTCAGCGTCAGCGCGTCCTTGTCGACCTTCTTGATCAGGCCTTCGGTCTGGCCGGCATAGGCGGCGGTGGAAATCAGCAACATGGCGGCAGCAGCGCCAATCAGGGTACGCATCGTCGTCCTCTTTGTCATTGCGCCTGCACGGATGGCGGCGAGCTTTCAACGGGCGGATGGAAGAGAGCAGAAACCAACCGAATGTGTCAAAACTAAAACCGCCGGATCACAGTTTGACCGCTGTGGAAAACGCCAATAGAACGCACCCTTGATCCGGCTCCGCTGCCGGGCAGGGCTAAAATTCATGTCTCACAACACGTTCGGCCATCTCTTCCGCGTCACCACCTGGGGCGAAAGCCATGGCCCGTCGCTCGGCTGTGTCGTCGACGGCTGCCCGCCCGGCATCCGCTTCACACGGGCCGAAATCCAGGCCGAACTCGACAAGCGCCGTCCCGGCCAGTCGCGTTTTGTGACCCAGCGCCGCGAGCCGGACGAGGTGAACGTGCTATCCGGCTTCATCCTCGACGAGGACGGCGAGACGATGATCACCACCGGCACGCCCGTCTCGATGCTGATCGAGAATGTCGACCAGCGCTCCAAGGACTATGGCGTGATCGCCCGCCAGTACCGGCCCGGCCACGCCGACTACACCTATGACGTCAAATACGGCCTGCGCGACCATCGCGGCGGCGGCCGCTCCTCGGCCCGCGAGACGGCCGCGCGCGTGGCCGCCGGCGCGCTCGCCCGTAAGGTGGTGCCCGGCATGGTGGTGCGCGGCGCGCTGGTGTCTATGGGCGAGAAATCGATCGACCGCGCCAACTGGAACTGGAATTTCATCGGTGACGCCGAAAACCCGTTCTTCACCCCCGATCCGGCCTCCGTTCCGGTCTTCACCAGCTATCTCGACGGCATCCGCAAATCCGGCTCCTCGGTCGGCGCGGTTATCGAGATCGTCGCCGACGGCGTGCCGGCCGGCCTTGGCGCGCCGATATACGCCAAGCTCGACCAGGACATCGCGTCCGGCCTGATGTCGATCAACGCCGTCAAGGGCGTCGAGATCGGCAACGGTTTCGAAGCCGCCCGCATCACCGGCGAACAGAATGCCGACGAGATGCGCATCGGCAATGACGGCAAGCCGGTCTTCTTGTCCAACAATGCCGGCGGCATTCTGGGCGGCATCTCGACCGGCCAGGCGATCGTCGCCCGCTTCGCCGTCAAGCCGACCTCGTCGATCCTGACGCCGCGCAAATCCATCGACAAGGACGGCAACGACGTCGACGTCATGACCAAGGGCCGCCACGACCCCTGCGTCGGCATCCGCGCCGTGCCGATCGGCGAAGCCATGGTTGCCTGCGCCATCGCCGACCATTATCTGCGGCACCGGGGACAGACAGGCCGGGGATTAGGCAGTAGGGATTAGGCAATAAGCCAGCCCGTACTTCCTTCCCTAACTCCTACTGCCCAACCCCTATTCCCTGCGAGCGAAGCGAGCCAATGCCATACGATCAGAAGAAAATCGTCGAAGCCATCCGCGCCTTCGAGCGCGGCGAGATCGTCGTCGTCATGGACGATGACGGGCGTGAGAACGAGGGCGACCTGATCGTTGCCGCCGTGCATTGCAGCCCGGAGAAAATGGCCTTCATCATCCGTCACACCTCCGGCATCGTCTGCACGCCGATGCCGCGCGAGGAGGCCAAGCGGCTCAATCTGCAGCCGATGGTCGCCGACAATGATTCCGCCCACACCACGGCCTTTACCGTCAGCGTCGATTTCAAGCATGGCACCACCACCGGCATTTCGGCCGAGGACCGCACGCTGACCGTGCGCAACCTGGCCAACGGCAATGTCGGCGGTTCGGATTTCGTCCGGCCCGGCCACATCTTCCCGCTGATCGCTAGGGAAGGCGGCGTGCTGATGCGCTCGGGCCATACCGAAGCCGCGGTTGACTTGTGCAAACTTGCCGGCCTGCCGCCGGTTGGCGTGATCTCGGAGTTGGTCAATGACGACGGCACCGTCAAGCGCGGCCCGCAGGTGGCGAGCTTTGCCGAGGAACACGGCCTCAAGCAGGTCTCGGTCGCCGACCTCATCGCCTACCGGCAGCGCAAGGAAACGCTGGTCGAACGCGTCGCCTGCTCCGAAATCGACACACTCGGCGGCAAGGCACAGGTCTTCACCTACACGCTGCCCTGGGACTCCATGCACCATGTCGCGGTCGTTTTCGGCGACATCCGTGACGGCGAGGACGTGCCGGTGCGGCTGCATTCGGAGGATGTGGTGACCGACGTGTTCGGCACCAGCCACCGGCTCGACGCCATTATGAAGGCGATGGGCGAACGCAAGCGCGGCGTCATCGTCTATCTCCGGGAGGGTTCGGTCGGCGTCGCCCATCAGGAGCGCAACCGGCCGATGAGTGCCGACCGTGAGGACCACGAAGAGGCCCGCCGCCGTGAGAACGAGTGGCGAGAAATCGGCCTCGGCGCCCAGATCCTGAAGGATCTCGGCATTTCCTCGATCAACCTGATCGCCTCGCGCGAGCGCCACTATGTCGGGCTTGAAGGCTTTGGGATTCACATCGCGAAAACTGAGATTATCTAGTTCGTCGCGCAAGAGCGACGCTGCCGAAAAAATTGCGCGGGCAGGTCGCCTGCTTCTGCGATTTGCTGAAGCCTCCACGCGTTCGTCATCCTATGGCGAAGCAAGGAGCGAAGCGACGCGGCGCAGACCATAGGATCCATGCCGCGACTTCGACGCGTTGCAACGGTGCAGAAGTCTGCTCCGCTGCACCCTTCGGTCAAGGTAACGGAATGGGTCCTCGGGTCTGCGCGGCCGCTTCGCTCCCGCTCGCGCGTGGATGACGACACCAGAGGCCTCACCTAATTCCGAACGTTTGCGATCGTCTCCAAAGCCAACGTCAGGCCATATCCTCACTCCGCGGGAACGGCGGCCGCGTCGCATCCGTCCAGCTCGCATGTGTGGGTGGCCAGGCTGCGCTGGCCCAGCAACACCGTCACCAATGCGATGACGCCGGCCGCCACCGAGACCCAGAACCCGTTGCGGGCGCCGAATTCATCCACCACCGCACCGGCGGCAAACGAACCGAGCGCCATGCCGATGCCGATGCCTGTCATCACCCAGGTGATGCCTTCGGTCAGCATCGCTTCCGGCACGTGGCGTTCGATCAGGCCGAAGGCGGTGATGAAGGTTGGCGAGATCGCCACGCCGCTGATGAAAACGGTCAGCGCCAGCAGCGGCACCGTGTCGGCGGTGAGCGGCAGCAGCGTGCCGAGCGCAACGAGGGCGACCGCGAGGGCCAACTGGCGCTGCAGCGGCGCTTTCAGGTTGAGCGCGCCGACGATAAGGCCGAGCACGAACGATCCCAGCGCATAGACGCCGATGACGAGGCTGGCGGCGCCCGGCTGGCCGAGTTCCTTGGTGATCGCCACCGTGCTCACTTCCGTCGTCGCGAAGGTGGCGCCGACGAAGATCAGGGCGAAGGTGATGATCTGCACCGGCCTGAGCCGGATTGCCGAGCCGCTCGAGACATGATTCACCGGCCGCACTTGTGGTTCGGTCGAACGCTGCAGGATGAAGGCTGCCGAGCCAAGGGCGAGGAATAGCGTGCTGACCAGGACACCGGCTTCCGGGAACAGAGCGGCACTCAAGCCCACCGACAGCGATGCGCCTGCAATGTAGACGAGTTCGTCCGCCGCCGATTCGAAGGCGAATGCGGTGTTCATCTGCGGCCGGCCGCGAAAAATCTCGGTCCAGCGCGCGCGCACCATCGCCGGCATGCTGGGCATGGCGGCGGCCGCCAGTGCCGACACAAACAGCGTCCACACCGGCCAGTCCTGATTGGCTGCGGCAATCAGCACCGCGAAGGCGAGCACGGTGAGGATGGTGGTCGGAATCACGATCCGCGTCTGGCCGAGGCGATCGACCAGCCGTGATATATTCGGCGCCACGAAAGCGTTGCTCAGCGCGAACGTCGCCGAGACAGCTCCCGCCAGCCAGTATTCGCCACGCGTCTGCGAGAGCATGGCCACGATGCCGATCGGCGCCATGGCGATCGGCAGCCGCGCGAGGAAGCCCGCGGCGGCAAACCCCTTGGCTCCAGGGGCACGAAAGATTTCCGAGTATGGGTTTTGCATGGCTGGTTCCTCGACAAAGGCCAATTCGACAATTACATACGATGCGTATGAATATAGGTAGTCGATACGCCGCGTATGTCAATTGGCATACGAAGCGTATGTGAATAAGGCCAGAACCATGCACAGACCCCGCAAGGAGATGATTGCCGAAACGCGCGCCAAGCTGATCACGGCGGCCCGCCACGCTTTCGGCACAATCGGCTATGCCGACGCGTCGATGGACGACTTCACCGCCTCGGCCGGGCTGACGCGCGGCGCGCTCTATCATCATTTCGGCGACAAGAAGGGCCTGCTGCAGGCCGTCATCGCCGAAATCGATGGCGAGATGGCCGTCCGCATCCATGAGATTGCGTCGCGGGCGCCAAGCCGTTGGCAGCGTTTTGTCGACGAATGCACGACCTATATCGAGATGGCGCTGGAGCCGGAAATCCAGCGCATCATGTTTCGCGACGGTCCGGCCGTGCTCGGCGATCCAGCGCAATGGCCGAACGCCAATGCCTGCGTCGGCTCAATGACCGATCATCTGACCAGGCTGCAGCAGGAGGAGGTGGTCGTCTCCGGCGTCGACCCGGAAACCGCCGCACGGCTGATCAACGGCGCCAGCAGCCAGGCAGCACAGCGGATCGCCAATTCGAACGACCCCGAAGCGACGTCGAAGACCGTGGTGGCGGCCTTCCAGCAACTGCTCGAAGGGCTGCTCAAGAAGCAGGGTCCGCAGCCGGTCTGAAGTCTCAACGGCCACCCGGCATTTGGTAGTGTCTCAGTTTGAAATCTTGTCAGCAGTGTAGCCACGGCGACCATTCCGGGCTGTGCTTGCCGCTAAGCATGTGGCAGCATACGCTCGAATCATGTCCAAAGACCTCAACCCCGAGAAAGCGCTCATTTTCCGTATTGTCCACAGGGACAATATCGGGCCAGTGCTGGCTGATGGTTGCCACTGCCGCGCAACCATGGAAGGTAAGAAATATATCGAGATCGGGAATCCTGAGCTGATCCAGAAGCGCACTGACAAGGTGGTCCCAATCGATCCGGGCGGCACTTTGAGCGACTACGTTCCGTTCTATTTCACGCCCTATAGCCCGATGCTCTATAACATCAAGACGGGCTACAACGGCATCAAGCAGCGCTCGATGCGAGATATCGTGATCCTCGTATCTTCGCTGCATCACCTTGCCAAGCTGGAAGTTCCGTTTGTGTTTACCGACCGGCATGCCTATCTGAAGTTGGCGCAGTTCTCGGACGATTTGGCCGATCTGAATTGGATTATCTGGCTGACCCTGCAAGCGCGCGATTTCACGAAAGATGACATTGACAAGTTCGAGAAATATCAGGCTGAAGCGCTTGTATATAAGCACGTTCCGCTCGCTGCCCTGCTTGGCATCGTTTGTTATGACGAAGAAGTGAAAGCCGAGATCGAGGCTGCCGCCGCGAAAGAAGGCGCCAAGGTGAAGGTCTTGGCAGAAAGGAGATGGTTCCTCTGATGGTCAAGTTTGTCCGTGGCAACCTACTCGAAGCTGACACAGAAGCTCTGGTGAACACCGTCAACACCGTCGGCGTGATGGGGAAGGGCGTCGCCTTGATGTTCAAAGAGGCATTTCCTGAAAACTTCAAGCTTTACGAAGCTGCTTGTGAGGATAAGCGCGTGCGGCTTGGCGAGATGTTCGTCACAGAGCGGAACGATCTCTATGGCCCGAAATGGATAATCAACTTTCCCACTAAGGCGCACTGGCGATATCCATCGAAGATTGAATGGATAGCAAAGGGCTTGGACGATCTTAAAGCCGTCGTGGAACGTAACAACATCAAATCGATAGCTGTTCCACCTTTGGGTGCTGGAAATGGCGGCTTAGAGTGGCCTGAAGTTCGCGAACTAATCCTTTCTAAGCTTGAGTCGCTAAAAAATGTCGAAGTAGTTGTTTATGAGCCGACTCACCAATACCAGAACGTGGCTAAGCGTACTGGCGTAGATAGGTTGACTCCAGCGCGAGCGTTGATAGCTGAACTTGTTAGGAGATATTGTATTCTTGGAATCCAGTGCTCGTTGCTCGAAGTTCAGAAACTTGGCTATTTCGTGGAGAGATTCGCGAACCGAGAGGGCTTGGATGCGATGAAATTCGAATTCGGAGCCAATAAATATGGCCCGTATTCGGACAAGATGAAGCACATGCTGAATGCTCTGGATGGGAGCTATTTACATTGCGATAAGCGACTTGGTGATGCCGGGCCCTTTGAGCCGATTCATTTTGATGATGAGCGTAAGGAACACGTCTCTGCCTACTTTTCTACCGCTGAAGCAAAGCCATATCGATCAGCTTTGGAGGCCACAAGCAAGCTTATCGACGGCTTCGAGTCTCCCCTAGGCATGGAGTTGCTTGCGACCGTCGATTGGTTGGTGCGCCACGAAAAGGTTGCCCCCCAAGCAGACGAGATCAGGGCTGCCCTCCCCAAGTGGCCCGGTGGCGAAGGGGCGGCTGAGCGCAAGTTGCGGCTGTTTGATGATCGTATCATCAAGATAGCCTTGGAAGCTTTGAAGGAAAACTCTTTGGTGCAGGCCAGCTAATGCCTACGGGATCTAAAGGCCAGAAGCGCCCCGCCGATGTGATCGGCAACGCCGTCGGCGTCATGGGCATTGCCACGGGCGAGGAAGCCGACGCCGTGCAGGACGACGGCAAGAACGCCGCCGCCAAAGAGCTTGGTTCGAAGGGTGGTAAGAAGCGCGCCGCCAACATGACGCCAGAGCGCCGCGTCGAGATCGCTCGGAAGGCGGCTGCAAGCCGTTGGAAAAACACGACGAAATAAGATCGGAATATTTTGCTTCCGTTTTGATAGGATTGGCGTATGCTAATCCCTGTCGAATCGATTGGACAAGACATGCCGCGTGACGAAGCATATAGCCGAGCGAAGCTCGAACGTTTTTTGCCCGTATTGTATAGCGCCGCCGCGGCTGGTGTTCGTTCAGTTTTTGACGAATATCCCGCGACTGGCCATATCCATAGCAAGAACACTCGGCGGCGCATCGCCCGAGATCACATCGTTGACAATCTCCGGGCCGACCTCATGGTCGATCCGGACGTGTCGATAAGAGACCGCAATCAAACCACCTACTTCGATATTTGTGGCGAATACCGGCTCCTTGCCAAAATGGCCAACGGAGCCGGCATGGTCGCGTTGAACCGCAATCAGACTTCCTTTGAGTTCCAGCACAACCGGCAAGCTGAGATTTTTGCGTCCAGCGAAATGCCTGGGCGCACCAATCTTTACCTTAGCTACGTTCCGAATGCGGTGGATCCGAAGGAGCCGTTTGTCTATCTGATCTGCCCCAAGGAAGATGGCTATCATTGGCGTATCGAATTGGAGCCGCCAGCGGCATCCTTGGCCGGCGAGATTGCCGGAACGCCTCCGCCTTCGGACGATCTCGGAACAGACTTGGTGCGTATCCCGCAGGAAAAGAAGCCCGACACTTCCGAGTAGTGCAATGCGCAGGACTTTTAACGCAGAGATGCTCGCCCTGGCGCGAGAATCGAGGGGATTCACGCAAGGCGATTTGATTGATCGCTTGGCTGAACCCATGTCGCAAGGAAAGTTGTCGAAGATCGAGAACGGTCTGATCCAGCCGACCGACGAGGACATCGACGCACTGGCGCAAGCGCTCGGCTACAAGCGCGAGTTTTTTTTCCATCCTCATCTAAGGCGGGCGGAGCCTGCCACCTATCATCGAAAGCGGCAGAAGCTCACCAAGGGCGATTGGGCGAAAATCTACGCCAAGGCCGAGATTTATCGCATCACCACTTCCATTTTTCTACGCTCTGTTGAACTGGCTCCAAGCAGGGCAACTCCTCCATATGTCGACCCCGATGAAGTCGGCGGCAGAGTTGACGAGATAGCCCGCGCCGTGCGTCAGGCGTGGTCGATGCCGCGCGGCCCGGTCGAAGACGTAACAGCACTTATGGAGAGTGCCGGCATCGTCGTCGTCCCCTTCGACTTCGGGACGGAACTCTGTGACGGCTTCTGTCAAAGTGCTTCGGAAGGAATGCCCCCTGTAGTGTTCATAAACACGCGGCAGCCAAAGGATAGGCTGCGGTATTCCCTGGCTCATGAACTTGGGCATCTGGTGATGCATAAAATCCCAAATCCGGAAATGGAGAGGCAGGCTAATCTATTTGCCGGTGAATTTTTGATGCCGACAGCCGATATCGCCAAGGACTTCTACAGCCTCTCTCTTGAGAAATTTATGGCGCTCAAAAAATATTGGAAGACCTCGATGGCTGCCCTCATGTTGAAGGCGCGGGATATTGGCCGACTGAGCGAAAGCGCTCACCGATACTACATGATCAATATGTCCAAGCGTGGCTGGCGAACTAAGGAACCAGTCGAGATCGAAGCGCGCGAAAGCCCGAAATTGATCTACCAATTGGTTCGCGCACATATGGGGCACCTGAATTACACTCTTGACGACCTTTCCACCCTAACCGGCCTCCCCACCGAAACATTCCAAGACTTTTTCGGCCTCGTAACCACACCGCGATTCCGCATCGTTAGTTGAACTTTTATGCTTGACACTAAGCATAAAAGTTCACGCATTAGGGGCATGAACAGGCTGCCCCTCAAGACCCGGGTCCAAATCCTCACCATGCTTTGCGAGGGTTCTTCGATGCGCTCGATCTCGCGCGTTGCCGACGTGTCGATCAACACAGTCTCGAAGCTGCTTGTCGATGCCGGCAAGTTCTGCGCCGACCTGCCTGGTAGGCGCGGTCCCTACAAAAAGTCAGCCGCCTAAATTTCAAACTGAGACACCACTCGGCATTTGCCGAGATTGACAATTCCCGGCCCAGGGTCATCCTCCGCCTCCATCTCTGAGGGGAAGAGTCGGACGCATGTGGGATTTCGAAATCGGCAGGGCGGTGTCCATCATGATCAGGACATGGCCGTTCATCGTCCTTCGCATGATCGTCTATTTCGGCATCACGCTCGCCTACATCGTGGCGACCGGCAGCGGCGCCTCCGTCGGCTATGGCGTTGGCCATATCTCCACCGATCCCGATGGGCCGCTTTCCTTTGCGCTCTGGGGCGGCATCGTCGGCATCGGCGTCGTTTCGATTGCGCTTTACTGGATCCGCGAATACATCCTCTATGTCGTCAAGGCCGGCCATATCGCCGTCATGGTCCATCTGATCGACGGCCGCGAGGTTCCCAATGGCCAGAACCAGATCGCCTACGCCAAGGATGTGGTGAAGGAGCGTTTTGCCGAGGCCAACATCCTTTTCGTGCTCGACCAGCTGGTCAAGGGCGCCATCCGCGCCATCACCGGCCTGATCGGCGGCATCGCCACTTTCCTGCCCATTCCGGGTCTCGGCGGCCTGGTCGCTTTCATCAATACGGTGATCCGCCTGTCGCTGACCTATGTCGACGAGATCATCCTCGGCTACAACATCCGCATCAATTCATCATCGCCCTTCGAGACAGCCCGGCAAGGCGTCGTGCTCTACGCCCAGAACGGCAAGACCATGGTCAAAAATGCCATCTGGCTGGCGGTCATCATGTGGGGCGTGTCCTTCGTCATCTTCCTGCTGATGCTGGCGCCGGCCGCCGCCATCATGTGGTTCATACCGGGGCAGCTCGGCGGCTGGGCCTTCGTGCTCGCCATCCTCCTTGCCTGGGCCTTCAAGGCGGCCTTCATCGAACCCTTCGCCATCGCCTGCCTTATGCAGGTTTATTTCAAGACCATCGAAGGCCAGGTGCCGAACGCCGAATGGGACCAGCGGCTGGCCGAGGCGTCGTCCAAGTTCAGGGAACTCAGGGATAAGGCGCTGGCCTCCTTCGGCGGCTCGCGTTGGGGCGCCGCGGGCGCGGCACGCTGATTAGCAGTGGTCGCTCGCGATCCAAACGACCAAGCCCGGCCCTCTGTCTCAAAAATTTTGAAGCGGTCTCATTCTCGGGTGCGGCAGCCTTATTGGGTGCCTTTTGAGCGTTGCCCGTCTTCTTGCCAGCAGTAATTGAGTGTGATCTACTTTACTTCTACTTTAGGTGGGAGGGTAATTTGCCAAAATTTCTAGTGACATACGATCTGAAGAATGCAACGCCGAGTCCATATGTGCCGTTTCGCGATGCGGCAATTAAACTTGGGTGGTCCGTGTGGCAGCTGATCTCGGATGGTAATTGGTATAGGCTACCCAACACGACCCTTATCGGAGAGTTTACAGATATGGCGACTGCCGATAAGTCATTCGATGCCATTAAGCCGGCAGCTGAGAAGGTACTTGGACACGCCATTACTCTTGAAAAGCAAATTCTTGTACTGTACACAAAGTCTCTGATACTGTCCGACCAGAAGCAGCCAGCCAAGAGTACCTAAGCAGCCTATGCGCTCCCCGCTGGCGGGCCTTGCTCTTTGCTCGGTCCGCCGCAAGGCGCGCAGCCTCCTCCTACTGGCAAAACAGGCGTGTCCTTCGTCATCTTCCTGCTGATGCTGGCGCCGGCCGCAGCCATCATGTGGTTCATTCCGGGCCAACTCGGCGGCTGGGCCTTCGTGCTCGCCATCCTCCTTGCCTGGGCCTTCAAGGCGGCCTTCATCGAACCCTTCGCCATAGCCTGCCTGATGCAGGTCTATTTCAAGACCATCGAACGCCAGGTGCCGAACGCCGAATGGGACCAGCGGCTGGCCAAGGGGTCGTCCAAGTTCAGGGAACTCAGGGACAAGGCGGTGGCTTCCTTCGGCGGCTCGCGCTGGACGCAGTCGGCGCCCGGGGTGTAATCCCTGTTGAACGTCGGGGCGGTGCGGCGTCAAACCATGGTCAAAGCGGCCGGGCGCGCCTATATCGGGTCATGGTCACCAGGCTCTACACCCATCCGATCTTCCTCGAACATCTGACGCCCCCCGGTCATCCGGAGCGGCCGGACCGCTTGCGCGCTATCGAGCGCGTGCTCGACGACGAGGCCTTCACCGCACTCGATCGGGTCACGGCGCCGCAAGGCGACGAGGCCACCATTCTCTACGCCCACCCCGAGGATTTCGTCGCCCGCGTCCGCGCCGCGATCCCTGAGAGCGGCATCGCCTCGATCGACGCCGACACCAGCGCCAGCCCGAAAAGCTGGCAGGCGGTGGTCACCGCCATCGGTGCGGCCAACGCCGCCGTCGACGACGTGTTCGAGGGCCGCGTCGCCAATGCCTTCGTCGCCGCACGTCCGCCAGGCCATCATGCCGAAAAGACCACGGCGATGGGCTTTTGCCTGTTCAACACCGCGGCGATTGCCGCGCGTTATGCGCAAAAGAAACACGGCGCCGAGCGCGTCGCCATCGTCGACTGGGACGTGCATCACGGCAACGGCACGCAGGACATCTTCTGGGACGATCCCTCGGTGCTCTATTGTTCGACGCACCAGATGCCGCTCTATCCCGGCACCGGCGCCAAGAGCGAAACCGGCGCCGGCAACATCGTCAACGCGCCGCTGGCGCCGCAGACCGGCTCGGACATGTTTCGCGATGCCTTGCTGTCGCGCGTCCTGCCGGCGCTCGACAATTTCGCGCCCGATCTGATCATCATTTCCGCAGGCTTCGACGCTCACCATCGCGACCCGCTGGCCGAGATCAACCTCAGCGAGGACGATTTCGACTGGGCGACAGGCCAGTTGCTGGAACGCGCCGGGCGCCACAGCGGCAACCGGCTCGTCAGCCTGCTTGAGGGCGGCTACGATCTGCAGGGACTGGCATTTTCGGTCGCCGCCCATGTCGGGCGGCTGATGAAGGGGTAAAGTATGGCTGGCGAAGCAAACGAAGACGTCAAGGCGATGAGCTTCGAGCAGGCACTCGACGCGCTGGAAAAGATTGTCGATGATCTGGAACGCGGCGACGTGCCGCTCGACCAGTCGATCAAGATCTATGAGCGCGGCGAGGCGCTGAAGGCCCATTGCGACCGGCTGCTGAAGGCCGCCGAAGACAAGGTCGAGAAGATCAGGCTGTCGCGTGATGGCAAACCGGTGGGAACGGAGCCGCTCGACGCGGAGTAGTGGAATGGGGCGGGCATAAAGCAGATAGGAGTTCAAGCATGTGCAGAAACATCAAGACCCTGTTCAATTTCGATCCGCCGGCAACCCATGACGAGATCCGCGACGCCGCGCTTCAATTCGTGCGCAAACTGAGCGGAACGACGCGCCCCTCGCAGCGCAACCAGGCGGCCTTCGACCGTGCCGTCGAGGCGATCGCCGAATCGGCGCACGAATTGCTGCATTCGCTGGAAACCACGCATCATCCGCGCAATCGCGAAGAGGTGGCGGCCAAGGCAAAAGCCAAATCGGCGCTCCGCTTCGCCTGAGGACATCCAGATGAGTTTCTTCCCCGGCAAGGACCCTGAGCCTGGCGATGCCTTCGCCAGCGACCAGATCGAGCTCATGGTCATTCCAAACGCCAAGGATATTGGCGGCTTCCAGGTTCGCCGCGCTCTGCCGACGGCAAAGCGGCGGCTGGTTGGTCCCTTCATCTTCTTCGACCGCATGGGGCCGGCCATCTTGCGCGCCGGGCAGGCGATGGATGTGCGCCCGCACCCGCATATCGGGCTTTCCACCGTCACCTATCTGTTCGACGGCAATATCAGGCACCGCGATTCGCTCGGCACCGAGATGGTCATCCAGCCGGGCGACGTGAATTTGATGACCGCCGGCCGCGGTATCGTCCATTCCGAGCGCACGCCCGAAGAACTGCGCGGCGCGCCGATGTCGGTCTCCGGCCTGCAGACATGGCTGGCTTTGCCCGACGGCAAGGAGGAAGTGGCGCCGGTGTTCGAGAACACGGCCGCGCTCCTTCTGCCCGAGATCGACGCCGAAGGTGTTTCCGGCCGCGTGGTGATCGGCGATTTCCAGGGACTGCGCTCGCCGGTAAGAGCCGACACCGAGACGCTCTACGCCGATCTGAGGCTGGCGCCCGGCGCCAGCGTCAAAATTCCCGCCGACGCCGAGGAACGCGCCATCTACACGCTGGATGGCGATGTCTCGATCTCGGGCGACCGCTTTCCGGCCGAACGGCTTTTGGTGTTCCGGCCTGGCGACGAGATCGTCGTGTCGTCGGAGCGTGGCGCCCATTTCATGCTCTTCGGCGGCGCTTCGCTCGGCTCCCCGCGCCACATCTGGTGGAACTTCGTCTCGTCGTCGAAGGAACGCATCGAACAGGCCAAGCAGGAATGGAAGACGGGCCGCTTCGATATCGTTCCCGGAGATGAGGAAGAGTTCATTCCGTTACCGGACAATTAACGTCAGCATCACCCGCGTCACTGACACGCATTTACATTCCGGCGACGCAGGCATATTTCGCCATGATCGACGCGCATTATAGCTGAGCAGGCCCTTTAACAGTGAACGCAACGCTGCATACGCCGCTTCTCGACAAGGTCCGCATTCCAGCCGACCTGAAGAAGCTTGACGAAAGCGAGCTGCCGCAGCTGGCCTCGGAGCTGCGCGCCGAGCTGATCGATGCCGTCTCGCATACGGGCGGGCATCTCGGCGCCGGCCTCGGTGTCGTCGAACTGACGGTGGCGCTGCACTATGTCTTCAACACGCCGGAAGACCGCGTGATCTGGGATGTCGGCCACCAGGCCTATCCACACAAGATCCTGACCGGCCGCCGCGACCGCATCCGAACGCTCAGGCAAGAAGGCGGCCTGTCTGGCTTCACCCGTCGCGCCGAGAGCGAATACGACCCGTTCGGCGCCGCGCACTCTTCGACCTCCATTTCCGCCGGCCTCGGCATGGCCATGGCGCGCGACCTCTCGGGCGGCCACAACAATGTCATTGCCGTCATCGGCGACGGCGCCATGTCCGCCGGCATGGCCTATGAAGCCATGAACAATGCCGGCGCGCTCGATGCTCGCCTGATCGTCATTCTCAACGACAACGACATGTCGATCGCGCCGCCGACCGGCGCCATGAGCGCCTATCTGGCGCGGCTTGCCTCTGGCAAGACCTATCTTGGCCTGCGCGACTTCGGCAAGAAACTGACCTCCTATCTCGGCAAGCGTGCCGATCGCGCCATCAAGCGGGCGGTCGAGCATGCGCGCGGCTACGTCACCGGCGGCACGCTGTTCGAGGAGCTTGGCTTCTACCATATCGGCCCGATCGACGGCCACAATCTCGAGCATCTGATCCCGGTGCTGAAGAACGTCCGCGACCATGCCGACGGTCCGGTGCTGATCCATGTCGTGACCCAGAAGGGCAAGGGCTACGCGCCGGCCGAGGCTGCGGCCGACAAATATCACGGCGTCAACAAGTTCGACGTCATCACCGGCGCGCAGACCAAGGCCCCGGCCAATGCGCCGGCCTACACCAAGGTGTTCGCCGAGAGCCTGGTCCAGGAGGCCCGCCTGGACGACCGCATCGTCGCCGTCACCGCCGCCATGCCGAACGGCACCGGCCTCGATTTGTTCGGCGAAGCGTTTCCGACCCGGACCTTCGATGTCGGCATTGCCGAGCAACATGCCGTGACCTTCGCCGCCGGCCTCGCCAGCGAGGGCTACAAGCCCTTCGCCGCCATCTATTCGACCTTCCTGCAGCGCGCCTACGATCAGGTCGTCCATGATGTGGCGATCCAGAAACTGCCCGTGCGTTTCCCGATCGACCGCGCCGGTTTCGTCGGCGCCGACGGCGCCACCCATTGCGGCGCCTTCGACACCACCTTCCTGGCGACGCTGCCGGGCTTCGTGGTGATGGCGGCCGCCGACGAGGCGGAGCTTCGCCACATGGTGCGCACCGCCGCCTATTATGACGAAGGCCCGATCGCCTTCCGCTATCCGCGCGGCAATGGCGTCGGCGTCGACATGCCGGAGCGCGGCTCGGTGCTCGAAATCGGCAAGGGCCGCATCGTCAGGGAAGGCACCAAGGTGGCGCTTCTGTCCTTCGGCACAAGACTGCAGGACTGTCTGCTGGCGGCCGAGGAACTCGGCGCGGCAGGGCTTTCGACGACGGTTGCGGACGCCCGTTTCGCCAAGCCGCTGGACGAGGATTTGATCCGCCGTCTCGCCCGCTCGCACGAAGTGCTGGTGACGGTGGAAGAGGGCGCTGTCGGCGGTTTCGCCAGCCACGTGCTGCAGTTCCTCGCCCATGAAGGCTTGCTGGAAAGCGGTCTGAAAGTTCGGCCGCTTGTGCTGCCGGACGAGTTCACCGACCACGCCAAGCCGGAAAAAATGTATACCGATGCCGGGCTCGACGCGGCCGGCATCGTGCGCACCGTGTTCGTCGCGCT
Source organism: Mesorhizobium sp. M0058 (assembly GCF_040323095.1). NCBI lineage: Bacteria > Pseudomonadati > Pseudomonadota > Alphaproteobacteria > Hyphomicrobiales > Phyllobacteriaceae > Mesorhizobium > Mesorhizobium sp. M0058. The sequence goes on along the minus strand of NZ_JAMYUQ010000020.1, from coordinate 32,016 downwards.
CGGCCATTCCGCGCGCGCGCAACGCGCCTGAATCAAAACCTCACGGCTCTGAAGCGGTTGTCGGCAGCAACCCTATGTTAACGCTTCCTTTTGGCGTTTTGCTTACCGTGTCTTTTGGCCGTTTTTCAACGCCCCCCTGCTAGAACGAGAGCCAGGCAGGGAGTTAAAAACAATGCGAACGCTTCTGTGCGGCGCGGCCCTTTTGGCCGTCATCGCCGCGCCGGCCATGGCCGAGACGCGCTATGACCGCAAGCTCGAACAGGCGGTGGCAGGCATCGTTGCCGGCAAGATGGGCGATATCAGGGGCGCTTTTTCCTACAAGCAGGTGCCGCAGCTTGTCGTCATGCCGGACGCACCAGTCGTTGCTGTCGAGCGCCCTCGCAAGCAGGCTTCAGATGACGGAAGCGACGGCCTGATGCCGGCCGTTGAACGGCAGGTCTCACGGACGATCTTCTAAAACCACATATCGCGCACGCAGCGCCCATCGCGCGGCAGGTCGTCATAAGTGTCCAGCCCGTCGAAATGGTCGATCGGCAGGTCGGCGACCGCCTCCGGCGGTGCCAGCCTGACATTGACGGCGATCCGCGTGCGGCCGCTGTCGCTGCGGCGCAAACCGCGCCAGGCAAGCACACCAGGCACATGTCGGGCAAAACAGTATTTCCAGCGACGGCGTCTCCTTGCCAGCGCGGGTGTAGGACTGCACAGGCCCCACAAGCCGGATACGCTCGTCGACAAAGTCATAGGCCCAGAGTGTGCCATAGCGGCGGCAAAGCGTGCAATTGCAGGCCGTGATCGGGCCGGGATCGCCTTCCAGCGTCCAGTGGGCGGCGCCGCAATGGCAGGTTCCCGTCAGCATTCGTCTTCCTCCGCATTGCCTGAGCCTCTACATCTTGCCGGACTGGCTGCGCTATTCAACCGGGCGGACTGGCTTGCGGCCCGGGTCTCGACGTCCTCCCATGCCAATGTCCTTGCCTTCGCGGCCGGCTTTCGCCATGAAGGCCGATGAACTCCCCTCTGCCAGCCAGCACACGCCAGCGGCTCGACGAATTGCTCGTCCAGCGCGGCCTGTTTGCGAGCCGCTCGCGCGCCCGCGACGCGGTCGAGCGCGGCACCGTGATGGTCGACGGCGTGGTCGCCCGCAAGCCCGGCCAGACGGTTCTGCCGCACTGTCTCATCGTCATCGACGACCCGGCGCAGGGTTATGTCTCACGCGCGGCGCTGAAGCTGATCGCCGGGCTCGACCATTTCAGTCTCGATCCCGCGGGCAGTGAAGCTCTCGATATCGGCGCCTCGACAGGCGGCTTCACCCAGGTGCTGCTCGAACGCGGCGCGGCCCATGTCACGGCCATCGATGTCGGCCACGGCCAGATGCATCCCGACATTGCGGGCGACCCGCGCGTGACGGTTATCGAGGGCCTCAACGCTCGCGAGCTCGCGGCTGCCGATCTCGGCGGCCGCATCCCGGATTTCATCGTCTCCGACGTCAGCTTCATCTCGTTGAAACTGGCGTCGCCACCGGCGTTGGCATTGGCACGGGACGGCGCTCGTGCGGTGTTTCTGGTCAAGCCGCAATTCGAGGCCGGCCGCGAGGCAATCGGCAAGGGCGGTCTGTTGAAAGACCCTTATGACGCCGCCCGTGTGGCCGGCTTGCTGCAGGAATGGCTCGAAGGCGTCCCTGGCTGGCGTACATTGGGTCTGCACATGTCGCCGATCGAAGGCGGCGACGGCAACCGCGAATTCCTGCTTGCCGGGATCAAGGATGCCGGGATCAAGGATGCCGGGATCAAGGACCGATGAGCACGGGCTTCACCATCAAGAGACTGGGTTCGCAGGGCGACGGCGTCGCCGAGACGGAAACCGGCGAGCTGTTCATTCCCTTCACCCTGCCCGGCGAGACCGTCACCGCCGCGCGCGAGAGGGATCGCGCCATGCTGATGGCGGTATTGGAGACGTCGCCGCTGCGTATCGATCCGGCCTGCCGGCATTTCACCGAATGTGGCGGCTGCGCCGTCCAGCATCTGCAAGCCGACGCTTACCAGCAATGGAAACGCGACAAGGTCGTGCATGCCTTGAAAGGCATTGCCGGCGACATCGGCGCCCTGGTGCCGTGTGCGCCACACACACGCCGCCGCGTCGTGCTTGCCGCCAGGCGCGCCGACACAGGCATGCTGCTTGGCTTCCATCGCCATCTGTCGCCGGAAATCATCCCCATCGAGGAATGTCCGATCTCGCTGCCGGAGATCGTTGCCGCGCTCGATCGCTTGAGGTCGGTCGCCGACCTGGTTTGCGCCACCACCAAATCGTTCCGGATGGCGGTCACTGTGACGGGCTCGGGGCTTGACGTCGCTGTCTATGAGTCGGGCAAGCTGGGCGAGAACCAGCGCCGGGTCGCCTCCAACTTCATCATGGCCAATGGCTTTGCCCGGCTTTCGATCGACGACGAGATTGTCATCGAGCCGAAAAAGCCGGTGGTCATGTTCGGCACCGTCGCTGTCGCCATACCGCCTGGCGCCTTCCTGCAGGCAACGCAAGCCGCCGAACAGACGATGGCCGATCTCGTTGGCGGACATCTGAAGCGTGCCAGGAAAGTCGCGGATCTTTTCGCCGGCTGCGGCAGCTTTGCGCTTCGGCTGGCGGCCAAATCCGAAGTCCACGCGGTCGAAGGCGACGCGGCAGCCCTTTCGGCGCTCGACCGCGGATCCCGCTTCGCCACCGGCCTGAAGCGGGTAACCGGCGAACGCCGCGACCTGTTCCGGCGGCCGCTGACGTTCAAGGAGCTGAATGCTTTCGATGGCGTCGTCTTCGACCCGCCGCGCGCCGGCGCCGAGGACCAGTCGAAGCAGATCGCCCGCTCGGATGTGCCGTTCGTCGCCGCCGTCTCCTGCAATCCGGTGACGCTGGCACGAGACCTGCGCATCCTGATTGACGGCGGCTACATCTTGAAGAGCGTCACGCCCATCGACCAGTTCCTGTGGTCGCCGCATGTCGAGGCCGTGGCGCTGCTGGAGAAGCCGAAACGGCGACGTTAATCCGCCGATTTTCACAAGGCCGTGCTTGAGTTTGCCGCCCCCCGCAAGACGTAGCCGGCTGGCAAACTAGCCTTCGCGAACGCTTTCGTACCCGGCCGCTTGTGCGGCCTTGATGAACTTACGGTCGAAGGACACAAATGCTGAGCAGTGCGAGGACTTGCCCAGATGGAGCGCATCGGCGAAATCCATTCCCGTCTCGGCTAGATCGACCGCGGAAGAGACCATCGCAGCATCCTCTATCTCGACAGTGGGAAGCCCGCCGAACACCCGCAGTGCATTGACGATCGAGGCCTGATCATAACCATAGCCGCTGCGCAGCACCCACTCAGCCTCCAGGATCACCGTGACGGCGACGAAAACGGGCTGATCGTCGATCAGCCGCCGGGCTCGCGGGGACTGCTCGGGATCGTCGTTCGTCAGATACCTGACGACAACGTTGGTATCAATCGCGAGCATGGCGCCGCCGTGCTTCAGCAAGGACGGCCGCGTCCATCTCCTCCAAGGTCTTCGGTCTGCCACTGTGCGGCAGGACACCAAAGACATCTTCTGGTCGTGTCGGGGCAAAGGCAGGCGCCGGTCTCAAAAGTACACCGTCTGGTGTGTCTTCGACCTGCAGGCGCGTGCCCGCGCCCCAGTCCCTCCGTTTGCGGATAGCGCTGGGCAGGATGACTTGTCCCTTGGTCGAGACGGTCGTTATAAGCTTTTCTATTGCACCCATTGCGGTATTACCCTTGTGTAAGACAAAGGTAAGATATCCCTGTGAGGGGAACTATTCAAGCCCGCCGACGTCTCCTCGCTCAAACCCTGGTGCCGCCGACCGTCATCTGGTTCATCCTGAGATGCGGCTGGCCGACGCCGACCGGCACGCCTTGTCCGGCCTTGCCGCACATGCCGATGCCGGTGTCGAGTTTCATGTCGTTGCCGATCATCGACACACGGTGCATGGCGTCCGGTCCGTTGCCGATCAGCATGGCGCCCTTGATCGGCTGCGTCACCTTGCCGTTTTCGATCATGTAGGCCTCGGTGCAGCCGAACACGAACTTGCCTGAGGTGATGTCGACCTGGCCGCCGCCGAAGGATACGGCATAGATGCCGTTCTTGACCGAGGCGATGATCTCGTCCGGCTCCATGTCGCCCGCCGTCATATAGGTGTTGGTCATGCGCGGCATCGGCTGGTGCGCATAGCCTTCGCGCCGGCCGTTTCCCGTGGCTTTCATGCCCATCAGCCGGGCGTTCTGGCGGTCCTGCATGTAGCCGACAAGCTTGCCGTCCTCGATCAGCACATTGCGGGCCGAAGGCGTGCCTTCATCGTCGACGGTCAGCGAACCCCGCCGCTCCGGCATGGTGCCGTCATCGACCACGGTAACGCCCTTGGCGGCGACCTGCTGGCCGAGCAGGCCGGCAAAGGCGGAGGTCTTCTTGCGGTTGAAGTCGCCCTCCAGCCCATGGCCGACGGCTTCGTGCAGCATCACGCCTGGCCAGCCGCTGGACAAAACGATGTCGAACGTTCCGGCCGGCGCGGGAATGGCTTCGAGATTGACCAGCGCCTGCCTGAGCGCCTCCCTGGCCGCATGCTTCCAGGCGTCCTCGACCAGGAACTCGCCGAACGCCTTGCGCCCGCCCATGCCATAGGAGCCGCTTTCCTGGCGGTCGCCGTCGCCGACGACGACGGAAACGTTGATGCGGACCAGCGGGCGGATGTCGCGCACGATCTGGCCGTCGGCGCGCACGATCTCGACATGCTGCCAGGACGCCGCGAGCGAGGCCGTCACCTGGCGCACGCGCGGGTCCTCGGCGCGCAGCCATGCGTCGATTTCCTGCAACAGCTTGGCCTTGACCTCGAAGGAGGGCGAGGGGATCGGGTTCTCCTCGCCATAGAGATAGCGGTTGGTGCGCGCGGGTGCCGCGGCAAGCGTGCCGGAATAGCCGCCCCTGACTGTCGAGACGGCGTCGGCGGCGCGCAGCAGCGACGCCTCCGAAAGATCGCTGGAATGAGCGTAGCCGCTGGCCTCGCCGGCCACGGCGCGCAGGCCAAAACCCTGGTCGGTGTTGAAATTGGCGGTCTTCAGCCTGCCATTGTCGAACATCAGCGCTTCGCTCTCGCTGTATTCGAGGAAGAGTTCGCCGTCATCGGCGCCGTTCAGTGTGTCGGCGACGATCCGCTTGATGCGATCATCTGAAATGTCGAATTGGCCGGTCAGGCTGTTCATGGCAGGTCCGCTCACAGGAGGAATGGTGTTGCCACGATGTAGGCGCGAAGACGCGCCTGCACAATCCGCAATGACGATCCGCAGCAGGTGGAGCGGGTAACCCCGCCCCTGAACATGACATCCATCTTGAAGTTCGACCCGTCACCCGAAAAGGCCTTCACCCAGCGATATTTCTTGTTCCATTCATTGGCCTGGTCGGCCGTGAAGGGGTTGGTATAGCCCGAGGAGAACTGGATCGACTTGCACTTCTCATGGTTTTCGCAGCCATAGAAGTAGATGACATATTTCATGCCCTGAAGCCGACCCGAGACCATCGGATCGCCCCGTCGTCCTTGTCCATCTTGGCCGAGCCATAGCCTTTCGCAAGCTCGAAAATGACGGCCGGATCGGGCGCCGTGATGATTTCGGTATCCTCGGCAAAGGCGACGGAAACGGCGCCGGTCAGGATCAGACCGGTCGAAAAAAGCAAAGAAAAAGCACGCATGATGACCCCCACAGCCAACAATCAAACCCGTGGGAATTGTGCGTCAGGAAACGGTTTCGCAAGCATCAAGCTCAGGGCAGGGCGGCAAAACCGTCGGCGAAGCCCTTGAGGTCGACGGGGATGCCGATGCCTTCTTCCGGCGTCTGGAAGACGATGAAGGTGGCCGACGTCCCGGTCTTCAGCGTATCGAGCAGCGGCTTTTCGAGAATGACCTCGGCATAGCAGCCGTCCTGGAAGCAGCGCACGAAATAGGCGCGGCCAATATCCTTGCCGTCGACATTGAGGCCCAGGCCATTGGGCAGCAGAACGCCGAGCGGGGCCAGCACGCGCAGGATCTCGGCCTTGTTGTCGGCGGTGCGCAACACGACGACGGACAGTCCCATTTCCGGGCGATCCTCGGCAACGACGTTCTGCATCATCACGCATTGTTCCGAGGTGGCGCCGGCCGGCGTGTCGCAGATGATCGACCACGCGCCATGCGTCGACTTGACCGTGCCGCTGGGCTGCGCTGCATTGGCGACGCCGGTTGCGGACGAGCCGACACCGATCAGGGCGGCGAGAAAAACGACCTTCGCCCCGCTTCTCGAAAGCCAAGCGCTTTTCGAATGCCAGGCGCTCTTCGAATGCCAGGCGTTTCTCGAAAGCCAAGAGGTCATGACGGCTCCATTGCGAATCACGGCACTTTAAGCCGCGCCAAGGCCAAGTAAAGGATAGGGCGACCGCCGGTCAGCCCCGGCAGGCGCAATAATGCGCTTTTCCCTAGCAAATTCGCCCGAATTGCGACCGTCGGGCGCATTCCGGACACAAGCCCGCATAGCCTGTCTGTCGACGACCCGCGCGGGCCACGAGGCCGTCGAAACAGCGCGGCAGCACTTGCGCGCAAAAATGCCGCACGGTTTCGCCCGCTCCTTTCTTGCGGAGGGAAATAGAGTATGGTTTGAACCACCCTTGGGACTGTCCGGGATTCCCATCCCGGCATTGTTCGATATTCTTGCGTCGCGATCGCGAGGAACCGGGAGATGAAGAGGGCGATGAGAAAATTCCCAGCAAGCGCCAAATTGATGGCAACGGCAGGCGCCGCCGCCGCATTTTTCGCCGGTGCCTCCGCCCATGCGGCCCAGCCGCAGCCGTGGGAGATGACATTTCAGCCGCCGGCGACAGACATGATGCGGCAGATCGAGTGGTTCGGGAACTACACGATGTGGTTCGTCGTCCCGATCACCGCTTTGGTTCTGGCGCTTCTCGCCTGGTGCATCTTCAGGTTCCGCGCCAGCAAAAACCCGGTTCCGTCCAAGACCAGCCACAACACGCTGATCGAGATCATCTGGACAGTCGGGCCGGTCGTCGTCCTGCTGTTCATCGCCATTCCCTCGTTCCAGCTGCTGACGGCGCAGTACACGCCGCCGGAAGAGGCCAAGCTGACCGTCAAGGTAACGGGCAATCAGTGGAACTGGGACTATGAGTACCAGACCGAGAACACGCTCTCCTTCAACTCGGCCATCCTGCAGGACGCCGACCGCGCCGCGATCGGCAAGGAAGACCGCAAGGTCTATCCGCGCCTGCTGGCGGTCGACAACGAGCTGGTCGTGCCGGTCAACACCATGACGCGCGTCCTGGTTACCGCAGCCGACGTGATCCATTCCTTTGCCGTTCCGGCCTTCGGCATCAAGATGGACGCGGTTCCCGGCCGCACCAACGAGACGTGGTTCAAGGCGGAAAAGGAAGGCATCTATTACGGCCAGTGCTCGCAGCTCTGCGGCAAGGACCATGCCTTCATGCCGATCGCCGTCCGCGTCGTATCCGATGCGCAGTACAAGACCTGGCTGGCAGCAGCCAAGACCGACCTCCCCGGCGCCAACAAGGCGCTGATGGCCGAGGTCGACGGTACCAACAAGGTAGCGGCCGCCGGCAATTGATGCCGCGGGTTAGCAAGAATTAGGGAACGGAGCCGACCATGGCAGAAGCTGCAGCTCACGACGACCACGACCACAAGCCCTATCATGGCTGGGTCCGGTGGGTGTACTCCACCAACCACAAGGACATCGGCACGCTCTACCTGATCTTCGCGATCTTCGCGGGCATCGTCGGCGGCGCGCTTTCGGTCGTCATCCGCATGGAGCTGCAGGAGCCGGGCATCCAGATCTTCACCGGTCTGGCGCAGATGGTCTATGGCATGAACGGCGATGCCGCCATCGACGGCGGCAAGAGCATGTACAACGCCTTCGGCACCGCGCACGCGCTGATCATGATCTTCTTCATGGTCATGCCGGCGCTGATCGGCGGCTTCGCCAACTGGATGGTGCCGATCATGATCGGCGCGCCTGACATGGCCTTCCCGCGCATGAACAACATCTCGTTCTGGCTGCTGCCGCCGGCCTTCCTGCTGCTCATCGCTTCGGCTTTCATGCCGAGCGCGCCCGGCGCCTATGGCGTTGGCGGCGGCTGGACGCTCTATCCGCCGCTGTCGACCTCCGGCCAGCCCGGGCCGGCCATGGATCTGGCGATCCTGTCGATCCACATTGCCGGCGCGTCCTCGATCCTCGGCGCCATCAACTTCATCACCACCATTTTCAACATGCGCGCGCCGGGCATGACGCTGCACAAAATGCCGCTATTTGCCTGGTCGGTTCTGATCACCGCCTTCCTGCTGCTCTTGTCGCTTCCGGTTCTGGCCGGTGGCATCACCATGCTGCTTACCGACCGCAATTTCGGCACCACCTTCTTCGCCCCGGATGGCGGCGGCGATCCGATCCTGTTCCAGCATCTGTTCTGGTTCTTTGGTCACCCCGAAGTGTACATCCTGATCCTGCCGGGCTTCGGCATCATCAGCCACATCGTCTCGACCTTCTCGAAGAAGCCGGTGTTCGGCTATCTCGGCATGGCCTACGCCATGGTCGCGATCGGCGCCGTCGGCTTCATCGTCTGGGCGCACCACATGTACACGACCGGCCTGTCGCTCGACACGCAGCGCTACTTCGTCTTCGCCACCATGGTCATCGCCGTGCCGACAGGCGTGAAGATCTTCTCCTGGATCGCGACGATGTGGGGCGGCTCGATCTCGTTCAAGACGCCGATGCTGTGGGCGCTGGGCTTCATCTTCCTGTTCACGGTCGGCGGCGTCACCGGCGTCCAGCTCGCCAACGCCGGCCTCGACCGCTCGCTGCATGACACCTATTTCGTCATTGCCCACTTCCACTATGTGCTGTCGCTGGGTGCGGTCTTCGCCATCTTCGCCGGCTGGTACTACTGGTTCCCCAAGATGACCGGCTACATGTACTCGCCGGTGATCGCCAACACCCACTTTTGGGTCACCTTCGTCGGCGTCAATTTGATCTTCTTCCCGCAGCATTTCCTCGGCCTGGCCGGCATGCCGCGCCGCACCATCGACTATCCCGACGCGTTCGCCGGCTGGAACATGGTGTCGTCCTACGGCTCCTATATATCGGCCGTCGGCGTGGTGATCTTCCTCTATGGCGTGTTCGAGGCCTTCCAGAAGAAGCGCGTCGCCGGCGCCAACCCGTGGGGCGAGGGTGCAACGACGCTCGAATGGCAGCTGCCTTCGCCGCCGCCTTTCCACCAGTGGGAACAGCTGCCGAAGATCAAGTAAGGCAGCCCGAATACGAAACCGCCGGCCCGCCGGCGGTTTTCGGCCAACGGAATGATTGGACTTATGTACGCATGGCCCTTGTCGACGACCCAATGATTGACGAAGCGGGCTTTCGCATGTCGGAAGCCACGTCGGGCGATTTCTTCGCCCTGCTGAAGCCGCGCGTCATGTCGCTGGTGGTGTTCACGGCCTTTGTCGGCATGGTCGCTGCGCCCGTGACCATCAACCCGCTGCTGGCGGTGATCGCCATCCTGGCCATTGCCATCGGCGCCGGCGCCTCGGGTGCGCTCAACATGTGGTACGACGCCGACATCGACGCGGTGATGAGCCGGACCGCCGGCCGCCCGGTACCGTCCGGCCGTATCCTGCCCGGCGAAGCCCTGAGCTTCGGCCTTGTGCTTTCGGTGCTGTCGGTGATGACGCTGGGCGTGCTGGTCAACTGGCTGTCGGCGGCGCTGCTTGCCTTCACCATCTTCTTCTACGCCGTCGTCTACACGATGTGGCTGAAGCGCTCGACGCCGCAGAATATCGTCATCGGCGGCGCCGCCGGCGCCATCCCGCCGGTCATCGGCTGGGCCGCGGTGACCGGAACGGTGAGCCTGGAAAGCCTCGTCCTGTTCCTGATCATCTTCCTGTGGACGCCGCCGCACTTCTGGGCGCTGGCGCTGTTCAAGTCCGACGACTACGCCAAGGCCGGCATCCCGATGATGCCGAACGTTGCCGGCCAGGCCTCGACCCGCCGGCAGATCTTTGCCTACGCCCTGATCCTGGCGCCGATCGGCGTGCTGCCCTGGGTGCTCGGTTTCGCCACCGCCTTCTATGGCGTCGCGTCAGTCGCTCTCGGCGCCGGCTTCGTCTGGTATGCCTGGAAAGTGCTGTGCATGACCGATAGCGACCGCGTCATGAAGCCGGCCAAGGCTCTGTTCGCCTATTCGCTGCTCTACCTCTTCGCCATCTTCGCCATCTATCTTGCCGACTGTGTCGTCGGTCGCGCTTTGGCCATCGGTGGAGCATGACCATGATCGACAAGAAGCTTGAACTGGTCACGCTGACCGAAAGCCAGAAGAAGGCGCGGCGCAACCGTTCGGCGGCGATCGGCGTCGCGCTGGCGATTCTGGTCGTCATCTTCTACGTCGCGACCATCGTGAAATTCGGCCATACCGGATGAGGCCGATGATGACCCGCCAGACCGTGACCGATCCCAGGAAGAAGAACACCAACCGCGTCGTCGCCGCCGTCTGCGTCGCCTTCTTCGGCGGCATGATCGGCATGGCCTACGCCGCGGTGCCGCTCTACAAGATGTTCTGCCAGGCCACCGGCTATGGCGGCACGACGCAGCGCGCCGAAAAGCAATATGCCGGCCGCATCCTCGACCGCGACATCACCGTGCGCTTCGACGCCAACACCAACGGCATTCCCTGGCAGTTCCAGCCGGTCGCCCGTTCGGTCACCATCAAGATCGGCGAGACCACGCAGGCGCATTACAGCGCCACCAATAAGTTCGACCGCGCCGTTACCGGCCGCGCCACCTTCAACGTGCAGCCGGAACTGGCGGGCCCCTACTTCAACAAGGTCGAGTGTTTCTGCTTCACCGACACGACGCTGAAGCCCGGCGAGACGCTGGACATGCCGGTCGTGTTCTATGTGGATCCCGATATCGTCAACGTGCCGGAACTGAAGGACTTGAAGACGATCACCCTGTCCTACACCATGTTCCCGGTCCAAAAGAACAAGCCGGTGGCGTCATCGACGCCGAACAGCAGCAGCAAAGTTTCAGATACCGAAGCAAATCTCGGGGGTTGATATGGCAGACGCGCACGCAAAACCACAACACGACTACCATCTCGTCAACCCGAGCCCGTGGCCCTTCCTGGGGTCGATCGGCGCGCTGGTGACTGCAGTCGGCGGCGTCGCCCTGATGCAGTATCTCAAGAACGGCGATTTTCCGATTTTCGGCCACAACATCGCCAATCCGTGGCTGTTCTTCATCGGCCTGGTCATCGTCCTCTACACGATGTTTGCCTGGTGGTCGGACACCATCAAGGAAGCGCATGAGGGCCACCACACGCGCGTCGTGTCGCTGCATCTGCGCTACGGCATGATCATGTTCATCGCTTCGGAAGTGATGTTCTTCGTTGCCTGGTTCTGGGCCTATTTCGATGCCAGCCTGTTTCCGAGCGAAGTGCAGAATTACGCCCGCACCGCTTTCACTGGCGGCGTCTGGCCGCCGAAGGGTCTCGAAGTCCTCGATCCCTTCCATCTGCCGCTCTACAACACCATCATCCTGCTTCTGTCGGGCACCACGGTGACATGGGCGCACCATTCGCTCATCCATGGCGACCGCAAGGGCCTGATCAACGGCCTGGTGCTGACCGTCGGCCTCGGCATGCTGTTCACCATGGTGCAGGCCTACGAGTACATGCACGCTCCGTTCGGCTTCAAGGATTCCATCTACGGCGCCACCTTCTTCATGGCGACCGGCTTCCATGGCTTCCACGTCATCATCGGCACCATCTTCCTGCTGGTCTGCCTGATCCGCGCCTGGAAAGGCGACTTCACGCCCAAGCAGCATTTCGGCTTCGAGGCGGCTGCCTGGTACTGGCACTTCGTCGACGTGGTCTGGCTGTTCCTGTTCGCATCGATCTACGTCTGGGGATCGGTCGGCGCGGTGATCGAAGGCCACTGACGGCTTTCACCGAACCGACAAATCAGAAGGGCGGTCGCGGCAACGCGGTCGCCTTTCTTCTTTTCGGCGCCCCATCAATGGCCAACGGATTCGGCTGGTCGGGCTGGCTGCTTCAATTGGTCGACTGGACCGATGGCTGCATTGGGGTTACCGACTGCGACATGGACGAAATCTGGACTATGGTGCCGGATGGAACGCTGATCGAAATCGAGCCGTAAAGCATGACTATCCATGAGTGAAGACAGGGCGATCTGGCCACCCATCGAGCCGATCTCGGCCGGCCTGCACGGACGCTGCCCGCGCTGCGGCGAAGGACGGCTGTTTTCCGGCTTCCTCACCGTCGGCAAGCGCTGCAACAATTGCGGCCTCGACTATTCCTACGCCGATGCCGGCGACGGCCCGGCGGTGTTCGTCATCCTGATCATCGGCTTCATCGTCGTGGGGCTGGCGCTGTGGGTGGAGGTCACGCTGAGCCCGCCGCTCTGGCTGCATTTCATCATCTGGATACCGCTGGCCGTGGGACTGTGCCTGACGGCGCTGAGGTTGATCAAGGGGGTGCTGCTGACGCTTCAATACGCCAACAAGGCGGCCGAAGGCCGCCTGGACCAAGGGCAATGAGCGAGGCGCTGACCAAGCCCGCCGGCCGCTCGCGGCCGAAGACGGCATTGCTGCTCGGCCTCGGCCTGGTGGTGTTCGTCATCCTGCTCGGGCTTGGCACATGGCAGGTGCAGCGCCTGTACTGGAAGGAAGCCCTTCTGCAGACCATCGACCAGCGCACCCATTCAGCGCCGCAGCCGCTGGCGGACGTCGAGAAGGAATTCGCCGCCACCGGTGATGTCGACTACACGCCGGTCACCGTCAGCGGGACGTTCCTGCACTCCGGCGAGCGGCATTTCTACGCCACATGGGACGGCGACGCCGGCTTCAACGTCTATACCCCGCTGGCCCTCGACGATGGCCGCTATGTCCTGATCAACCGCGGCTTCGTTCCCTATGATGTCAAGGATGCCGCCAAGCGCCCGCAAGGGCAGGTGACCGGCAAGGTCACGGTCACCGGCCTGGCGCGCAACCCGCTGCCGGCCAAGCCGTCGATGATGCTGCCCGACAATGACGTGGCCAAGAACATCTTCTATTGGAAGGATCGTGATGTCATGGCGGCGAGTGCCGGCCTGCCGGCCGGTGCCGTGCTGGTGCCGATCTTCATCGACGCCGACAAGACGCCGAACCCGGGCGGGCTGCCGGTCGGCGGCGTCACCATCATCGACCTGCCGAATTCTCATCTGCAATATGCCTTCACCTGGTATGGCCTGGCGGCGGCTCTTGCCGCGGTTCTGATCGTCAGGCTGCGCGGTCCGGCAAAGACTGAATGATCCAGAGCATCACCCCGAAAAGTGGGAACCGGTTTCGGACAAGATCATGCTCCAACAAAGAGTTAGATCAGGTTGACCATTCAACCTGATCTCAACTGCCCTTGACAGGGCAGGGGTGCACACCTCATTTCGCGTCACGATACGATCAACCGATCTGGAATCATGCTGCAGACCGCCACAAAACCACCGCTGACGATCCGGCTCTGCCAGCCGCGCGGCTTTTGCGCCGGTGTCGACCGCGCCATCCAGATCGTCGTGCTGGCGTTGAAGAAATACGGCGCGCCGGTCTATGTCCGCCACGAGATCGTGCACAACCGCTATGTCGTCGAGGGCCTGCAAAGCCTTGGCGCGGTTTTCATCGAGGAACTCTCGGAAATCCCGGCCGAGCACCGCAAGTCGCCGGTTGTCTTCTCGGCCCACGGCGTGCCGAAATCGGTGCCGGCCGACGCCAAGGCACGCGAGCTCTTCTATCTCGACGCCACCTGCCCGCTGGTGTCCAAGGTGCACAAGCAGGCGATGCGCCATCAGCGGCTCGGCCGCCATGTGCTTCTGATCGGCCATGCCGGCCATCCCGAAGTGATCGGCACCATGGGCCAACTGGCTGAAGGCGCCGTCACGCTGATCGAGACCGAAGCCGACGCTGGGACCTTTGCCCCCGCCGACCCGGAAGCGCTCGGCTTCGTAAGCCAGACAACGTTGTCGGTCGAAGACACTGCCGGCATATTGCGGGTGCTGCAGGAGCGCTTCCCGCAACTGCATGCACCGGCCGCCGAATCGATCTGCTACGCCACCACCAACCGCCAGGAAGCGGTCAAGGAAACCGCCGCCGGCGCCGATCTCTATCTGATCGTCGGTGCGCCCAATTCCTCCAATTCGCGCCGTCTTGTCGAAGTGGCGGAGCGCGCCGGCGCCACCATGTCGCTTCTCGTACAGCGCGCCGCCGAAATTCCGTGGAATGACATCACAAATATCTCGACGCTCGGCCTGTCTGCCGGCGCGTCGGCGCCGGAGATCATCGTCGACGAGATCATCGACGCCTTCCGCCAGCGCTTCGAGGTGACCATCGACCTGGCGATCACGGCCACCGAAACGGAGGATTTTCCAGTCATGCGGGTTCTGCGCGATGTCGAACTGACACGGGCCGACATGGCCTTCGTCAACGGAGCCGCGTGAACAGCCCATGGCGGTCTACACCGACGTCAATGAGGGCGAACTCGGCGCGTTCCTGAGGGCATATCCGGTCGGCGAACTCTTGTCCTACAAGGGTATCGCCGAAGGCACGGAGAATTCGAATTTCCTGCTGCACACCTCAAGCGGCTCTTACATACTGACGCTCTACGAGAAGCGCGTCGACAAGGCCGACCTGCCGTTCTTCCTCGGCCTGATGGGCCATCTCGCCCGCAAAGGCATTTCCTGCCCGTTGCCGGTGACCGCGCATGACGGCACCGTCATCGGCACGCTGGCCGGCCGTCCCGCGGTCATCATCACCTTCCTCGAAGGCCTGTCGCTCCGGCGGCCGACAGCGGCGCATTGCGCGGAGGTCGGCAAGGCGCTCGCCGCCCTGCATCTCGCCGGCCAGGATTTTGCGATGACGCGTGACAACGCACTGGCCATCGAGGGCTGGCGCAAATTGTGGAACGCCTCGCGCGACCGAGCCGACGAGGTCGAGCCGGGACTGGCGGCCGAGGTCGACGCCGATTTCGCGGATTTCGAACGCCATTGGCCGCAGGGCCTTCCTGCCGGCATCATCCATGCCGATCTGTTTCCCGACAATGTCTTCTTCCTCGGCGAGAAACTGTCCGGCCTCATCGACTTCTATTTCGCCTGCCACGACCTCTACGCCTATGATGTCGCCACCTGTCTCAACGCCTGGTGTTTCGAGAAGGATTTCTCCTTCAACCTGACCAAAGGCACGGCGCTGCTGGCCGGCTATCAGAGCGTGCGGCCTTTGAGCGATGGCGAGAAAGCAGCGCTGCCGATGCTTTCGCGCGGTTCGGCGCTGCGCTTCATGCTGACCCGGCTCTATGACTGGCTGACGGTTCCAGAGGGCGGGCTGGTCATGAAGCGCGATCCGACCGAATATATCCGCCGCATGCGCTTCCACCGCGCGATCAGGTCGCCTTCGGAATACGGACTGACATGACCAAGCAGGTTGAAATCTTCACCGACGGCGCCTGCTCGGGCAATCCCGGTCCCGGCGGCTGGGGCGCCATCCTGCGCTTCAACGGCAAGACCAGGGAATTGTCGGGCGGCGAGGCCGAGACGACCAATAACCGCATGGAGCTGCTGGCCGCCATCTCGGCGCTGAATGCGCTGAAGGAGCCGTGCGCCGTCGAGCTTCACACCGACAGCAAATATGTCATGGACGGTATCTCCAAATGGATCCACGGCTGGAAGAAAAACGGCTGGAGGACCGCTGACAAGAAGCCGGTCAAGAACGGTGAACTGTGGCAGGCGCTGGATGAGGCCAATCGGCGCCACAAGGTGACCTGGAACTGGGTCAAGGGCCATGCCGGCCACACCGAGAACGAACGCGCCGACGAACTCGCAAGGGAAGGCATGGCGCCGTTCAAGAGGGGCTCAGCCAAACCTGCGGCGCCGAAAGTGGCGCTGAAGCCGGGGGCATCCGAGAAGCAGCCGGCGCCACGGGCACGGCGCTCGACCCAAAGCTATTGAGCTCAAGCTATCGGCAGGGGATCTCACTCATGCCGATCGTATACTACATCACCCATCCCCAGGTTCAGATCGATGCCAACGTTCCCGTGCCGCACTGGGGGCTGTCCGAGATCGGACGAGCGCGAGCATCAGCTATGCTCGATCAGCCATGGGTCGGATCGATCCGCCGTGTCGTCTCGTCGGCCGAGCGCAAGGCGATCGAAACCGCCGAGATCCTTGGCAAACACCTCGGCCTCGCGGTCGAGGTGAAGGAGCGCATGCATGAGAACGATCGGTCGGCAACCGGCTTCCTGCCGCCGCCGGAGTTCGAGGCGGTCGCCGACCAGTTCTTCGCCGACCCGCACAAAAGCATCCGCGGCTGGGAACGGGCCATCGACGCCCAGCAACGCATTGTCAGCGAGGTCGAAACGGTGCTGGGTGCTGCCGACGGCGGCGACATTGCCTTCGTCGGCCATGGCGGCGTCGGAACGCTCTTGCTGCTCTCGCTCAGCGGCCGCGCAATCAGCCGCGCGGCGGATCAGCCGGCCGGCGGCGGCAATTACTTCGCCTATGATGTCGGCACGCGCCGCGTCGTCCACGGATGGCGGCCGATAGACAGTCTGGCGCCGCGCTAAAGCGGATGTCAGGAGATCATCGATACCGTAGCCGCGATGAAGCCGCTGGCGACCAGCGGATAGAACCTGTCCTCAGCGGATCAGCAGGGCCGTGCCGTAGAGGCCGAGCGCGAACACCGTGTGCGAGATCACGTTGAAGGCGCGGATCTGCATCGCGTTGGGGCGCTTTGACGCAGCCCAGCCGGCGCCCATGCCGGGCGCCAGCAGGAACCAGCCGGCGCCGATGGTGACCATGCCGAGGATGAAGGCCGGCAGGAAGGTCGGCGCGTCCAGCCATGCCGTGCCCGCCAGCGCCACCAGGATGAAGCCGTAGACGATGCCGGTGACATAATGGAAGGCCCAGCCCAGCGCCTGCTCATGCGCATAGGGTGCGGCATGGGCGATATCGTCGTGGAAAACCTTGCCTTCCCTAAGGTGCCAGACCCAGCGGCCGGGCGGCCCCCAGTTCGGCCGCGGCTGGCTGAGCGCCAGATGCAGGAACAGCGCCCAAAGATCCATCAGCACCGTGGCGCCGATGCCGATCGCAACGCTGCGCCAGATGATGTCAAACATCGTCGATGTCCCCCAAAGCAGGCAATCCGGCTGGAAGCGCGTCGTCGTCAGGCCATGGCGCTCATGAGCCGACGCGGCCGCCGCGGTTTAGAGCTGGCTCAGAATGTGAGCGGCACCCGATGTGTCGACTCCTGGCTTGGTCTCGACATTGAGCGCCGTGACCTTGCCGTTGTCGACGATCATCGAGAAGCGCTTCGAGCGCAATCCCATGCCGCCGCTGGAATAGTCGGAGTCGAGGCCGATCGACCTGGCGAAGTCGCCATTGCCGTCGGCGAGATAGAGGATCTTGCCTTGACCGCCGGTGAAATTGGCCCAGGCGCCCATGACATGGACATCGTTGACGGAGACGACGGCGATGGTGTCGACGCCGCGGGCCAGGATGGCATCGTGGTTCTCGAGATAGCCCGGCAGATGATTGTTGCTGCAGGTCGGCGTGAAGGCGCCTGGAACGCCGAACAGCACGACCTTCTTGCCCGCGAAAATCTCGGCCGAGGTGATCACCTTGGCGCCGTCGGCGGTCATTTCCTTGAAGGTCGCATCGGGCAGTTTGTCGCCAACGGCAATCGTCATGATGGTCCTCGTGTGAAAAGCAGGGAAGGTTTCTTGCGATAGCGAAATCGGGCATCTCCCGCAACCGCCGACAAGGCCTGGATCAAGGGAAAGCCCTGATCGGGTTCGGTATCAGGGGAACGGCAGAACGCCCTCGACCGCGCCTTCGGCACTTGTCAGGGTGTAATACAACCCGCCATCGGTCGGTGTCGTCGACGGCCGGTCGAGGATCGGAATGGTAAATACCAGCCGGCCGTCCTTTTCGCTGCGTGCAGGCGCCCCGAACATATAATCGCGTCCCCCGGCGACGAATAAATCCGCCGCCTCCGGATCTCCGGGAAAAGTCGCCTCGACCATCAGCGTCTCATGGTCGCCCGGCAGCACCTTGATCCCGAAATCGGGCTTGGCAGGCGCGGGCAAGGTGGCGAGTGCAGCCTTCACCAGCGCCGCATCCTCGGCATTGTCGGGATCGGCGGCGGGATCGACGCTCAGCCGCGTCTGCACCGGAATACAGATCGTCTCGCAGATGCCGAGAAAGATGTCGGCATCGATGACGGCCGCATCCCCAGGCGACGACAAAGTGAATGTCACCGGCAGCGAGACCGGATGGTTGTAGCCGGCCCATTTGCCGTAGCCGTCGTCATGGCGCTGCGGCGGCGGGAAGGAAAACGCCGCATCGGTGATGTTGGTGCTGGCCGAAACGTCGATCTGCGGCGGCACGCCGGCGTCGCCCGGATCGCGCCAATAAGTTTTCCAGCCGGGCTTGAGCGCGATGTCGAGCACGCCCTGTATGCGACCGGCCTCGTCGGCCTTGCCTGTTGTCACCAGCCGCACCTTGCCGCCTTCGCTGTTGTACCATTCCGACGAGGAGGCGGCGGCGGGCAGGACTGCTCCGCATCCGATAGCAATACCGAGCAGCAGGATTTTCAAGCTTTGCATGGCGTTGATTTGATCGTCAGTTCATGGCCGCGCAATGTTTTCATGGCGCTCTGCGTATCATATTTGCGTGACCTTCGGGCAAGGAACAGTTGGCTTCAAGCAATCGGCCGAGTGAAGTTCGCAGTCAAGATTCCGTTGTTCCAACCGTTGGGCTTTGGCCGAATCGCACGCGGCGCATCTTTTCGGCGTCCCGGAAACGCGTTACGCTCCAGTCCATGGACTTGTTGCGCCACAAAAAGACAGCCGGTGGACGCGGCTTTCTTGACGACCAGTTTCTGATTGCCATGCCCGGCATGAAGGACGATCGCTTCACGCGCTCGGTCATCTACATCTGTGCGCACAGCGATGAAGGCGCCATGGGCCTGATCATCAACCAGACGCAACAGATGCTGTTTCCCGATCTTCTGGTGCAGCTCGGCATCATGAACGAACAGGAGGCGATCAGGCTGCCTGCGCAGGCCCGCGACTTCGTGGTGCGCAATGGCGGCCCGGTGGACCGCAGCCGCGGCTTCGTCCTTCACTCGGGCGACTACCGGGTGGAATCCTCGCTCACCGTCTCCGACGATATCTGCCTGACCGCGACGGTCGACATATTGCGCGCCATCTCGTCCGGCCGCGGCCCGCGGCGCGCTTTGATGGCGCTCGGCTATTCCGGCTGGGGCGCCGGCCAGCTGGAAACCGAGATCGCCGAGAATGGCTGGCTGACCTGTCCGGCCACGCCGGAGCTGCTGTTCGACGCCGACATCGAGCGGAAGTACGACCGCATCCTGGCATCGATCGGGATTGATCTGGCGCATTTGAGCCTGGCCGCGGGGCACGCCTGAAGCCTCGCCTTCGCCGACGTTCCGCCGAACCTTCGCGACTAGCCGAAGCCGCCCGCCACTTTCGTCATCCTAGGGTCTGCGCCGCGTCGCTGCGCTCCTTGCTTCGCCCTAGGATGACGAAGGCGCGGTCGCTTCAGCTAATTTTCGGGGTTCATTCCAATGTAACCACGCGCCTGCACGACGCATGCCTCACCCATCACGCCTGCGTCATCGGGTACTGTTCTTTCAACGCCTTCAGCACCTGGTCGCCTGGCATCGGCGCGCCGAACATGAAGCTTTGCACATATTCGCAGCCCATCTGGCGCAATTCCAGCGCATCGCTTTCGTCGGAAATGCCCTCGGCCACCACCGACAGGCCGAGTTCATGCGCCATGTTGACCATGGATTTGAGCAGCACCGCCCGCTTCGGCGTCGCGTCGTCGACGAAGCTCTTGTCGATCTTGATGGTGTCGAAGGGGAAGCGGGTCAGATAGGCGAGCGAGGAATAGCCGGTGCCGAAATCGTCCAGCGACAGGCCGATGCCGAGCTGCTTGAGTTTGGTCAGCACATGCGAGGTCTGCTCTGGATTGTCCATGACCAGCGATTCGGTAAGTTCGAGCCGGAAGCAGCGCGGCTTCAGATTGGCGCGGGCGATGACCGAGCGGACATCGCTGACCAGGTCGCGGCGGATCAGCTGGCGGCTGGACAGATTGACCGACACCGACAGCGGGGTGTCGCCGATCTGCTTTTGCCAGCCGGCGAGGTCTTCGGCCGCCTGCTGCATGGCAAACAGCCCAAGCTGCACGATCAGGCCACAGCTTTCGGCGACCGGGATGAAATCGCCCGGCGGGATCATGCCGCGGCGCGGATGGTCCCAACGCAGCAGCGCTTCGAAGCCGGCAATGCTGCCGTCCTCCAGCCGCACGATCGGCTGGTAGGCAAGGGTGAATTCGCGCCGCTCGATGGCGCGGCGCAGATCGGATTCGAATTGCAGCCGGTCGGTGCCGACGGTGCGGAAGGCCGGCCGGAACGGCTCGATCCTGTCGCCGCCGAAGCGCTTGGCCTGGTGCATGGCAAGCTCGGCGTCCTTGACCATGTCTTCTGCCGAAGTCTGCGCCGAGGTCCAGGTGATCAGGCCGATCGAGGCAGTCAGCACGATCTCGCGCTTGGCGAAGGTGATCGGGTTGTTGATGGCGTGCTTGATGGCGTCTGCCACCGCCGCGATGCGGGAGGGTTCCTGTTCGGAGAGCAGCATCAGGGCGAACTGGTCACCGGCAAAGCGCGACAGCGAATCCTTAGGTTTCAACAGCCGGTGCAAGCGGCGCGCAATGGTGAGCAGGATGGTGTCGCCGGCCGAGATGCCAAGCCCGTCATTGACCTGCTTGAAACGGTCGATGTCGATGACGAAGACGGTGGGGCGCACCTTCTCTTCGGTGCGCGCGATCGAGATGATGGCTTCCAGCCGGTTCATCAGAAGTTCGCGGTTGGGCAGGCCGGTCAGATTGTCGTGAACGGCATCGTGCAGCAGCCTTTCCTCGGACTTTTTCTGCTCGGTAACGTCGACCATGGTGCCGACGCAGCGAATCACTTCGCCATCCGAGCCGATCACCGGCCGCGCCCGAAGCAAGAACCAGTGGTAGTGCCCGTCGGCGCCGCGCAGGCGGAAATTCTGCGAGACCCGGCCGCGCCGATGTTCGAGCACCACGTCGAGGGTGGTGCGGAACGTGTCGCGGTCGTCGGCATGCAGCACCGGCAGCCAGTTGCGGGCCGCACCCCCCAGGCTGTTGGGCGCCAGGCCAAGCTGGATGCTGACGTCGGGCTTGGTGACGACGCGGTCGCGCAGCACGTCCCAGTCCCACACCGTGTCGCCGGAGCCGGCGACGGCCAGCGCCTGGCGCTCAAGATCGGAGAACAGGCCCTGATGCAGCGCGCCGCCGGCAAAGGCATGCTGCATGACGGTGAAGCCGATCAAAAGGATGATCAGGATCAGCCCGCCGCCCAATGCCGGCTGGGCGATGTCGTTGTCGAGCATGCCGGTGATCGCCATCCACGACCCGCACAGCCATAGCAGCACCATCACCCAACTGGGCACCAGCATGATCGCACGGTCGTAACCACGAAGACCGAGCAGGATGATGAGGCCGAGCCCGGTCAGCGCGGTGGCGGCAAAGGACAGCCGGGCAATACCGGCGGCGACGGCCGGATCGATGATGGCCACACCCGCAATCAGCACCAGACCGAGGATCCAGACCAGCGCGCCATAGCTGAAATGGCCGTGCCACCGGTTGAGGTTGAGATAGGCGAACAGGAACACCACGAAGGTCGCCGCAAGCGCCACCTCCGTTCCCGCCCGCCACATCTGCTCGTTCCCGGGCGATATCTCTATGATCTTGTTTAGAAAGCCGAAATCGACGCAGATATAGGCAAGTACCGCCCACGCAAGTGCGGCTGTCGCCGGAAACATCGAGGTTCCCTTGACGACGAAAAGGATGGTCAGGAAGAGCGCCAGCAGCCCGGCGATGCCGATGACGATGCCGCGGAACAGCGTATAGGAATTGACCGAGTCCTTGTAGGCTTCCGGCTCCCATAGATAGACCTGCGGCAGCTTCGGCGAGGCGAGTTCGGCGATGAAGGTGATCACCGTTCCCGGGTTCAGCGTCACCCGGAACACGTCGGCGTCGGAGCTTGACTGGCGGTCGAGCGCGAAGCCCTCGCTGGGGGTGATCGCGGCGATGCGGGTGGCGCCGAGATCGGGCCAGAAGATGCCGGAATTCACCAGCCGGAAATGCGGCGCCACGATCAGCCGGTCGAGCTGCTGGTCGGTGGTGTTGGCGAGCGCGAACACCGCCCAGTCGCCGCTCGAGCGCGCGTCATTGGCCTCGACCTCGATGCGCCGGACGATGCCGTCGGGACCGGGCGCGGTCGACACCTGGAAGTTTTCGCCCTGATTGACGTAGATCTGGACGGCGCGCGACAGGTCGAGCGCGACATCGTCGCGGGCAATCTTGATTGGTTCGACGGCGAAGGCCGGGAGCGCCGCGCAAAGCGTGACGACAACCGCCAGAACAAAGGCCAACAGCGACCCGTTTCGCAGGAAATTCGTCAAAAATCAGTCCTTCGTTCCAGCGCCCGGCGGATCGTCCGCGATCCGGGCGTAGAGGTAGTGGTCCTGCCAGATGCCGTTGATCCTGAGGTAGGATCGCAGAAGTCCTTCGCGCCGGAATCCGGCTTTTTCAAGCACGCGGATCGACCGGACATTGTCGGGAATACAGGCAGCTTCGATCCGGTGCAACCTCAGCGTATCGAAGGCGAAGCGGCAGACCACCTTGACCGCGTCGGTCATCAGGCCGCGGCCGCCAAACCGCTCCCCGATCCAGTACCCGACATGGCCGCTTTGCGAGACGCCGTGGCGGATATTGCCGAGCGTAATGCCGCCGGCAAGCTTGCCGCTCGCCTTCTCGAAGATGAAGAAGGCGATGGCTGTCCCCTGCGCATAGTCTTCGCGGTAGCGGCCGATGCGCAGCCGCCAGGCGGTGCGGTCGAGTTCATCGGGCGTCCAGCGCGGCTCCCACGGTTCGAGGAAGGCACGGCTTTCGCCGCGCACCGCTGACCATTCGCGATAGTCGTTGGTGTAGGGCACGCGCAGCATGACCCGGTCGCCTTTCAGTGCCGGCAGGTCACGGCGAAAGAAAGGGAGCGCGAACACCGGCGCTTGAAGGCTTAGACGGCGAGCTTGCGGGCCGTGGTGTGCGTGCCCGCAAGCGAATCGAGAATCGCCTCATAGGGCGCGAGCGTACCCACCGGTCCAACCGCGGTCAGCGTCGGCTTGGTCGAAAACAGCCGGGACGAAAGGTCGGTCAGCCGCTCGACGGTCAGCGCCGACAGCCGTTCCATCAATTCCTCCTTGGCGATCGGCCGACCGAACAGAAGCAGCTGCCTGGCGATCTGCGAGGCGCGGCTGGCCGGGCTTTCAGCCGACATGATCAGGCCGGCGCGATATTGCGCGCGGGCGCGGTCGAGCTCTTCCTGAAGGATATTCTCGCCGGCCTTCTGCAGCTCGTCGATAATGACCGGCACCAGTTCGGCAATGTCGCTCTGCCCGGTCGCGGCATGAACGCCGAAGATGCCGGTATCGGAAAAACCCCAGTGGAAGGCATAGACCGAATAGCACAGGCCACGCTTTTCGCGGACCTCCTGGAACAGCCGGGACGACATGCCGCCGCCGAGGATCATCGACAGCACCTGCGAAGCGTAGAAATCGCGCACATGATAGGCTCGGCCTTCGAAGCCGAGCACGATCTGCGCGTCCATCAGGTCGCGATCCTCGCGGAAATCGCCGCCGACATACTGCGCATATTGCGGCATCGTGCTGTCGGACTTGCTGCGGAAACCGCCGAGCTGCTTTTCGACCTCGCACACGAAATTGTCGTGCTTGATGTCGCCTGCCGCCACGATCACCATCTTCTCGGCGCCATACTGGCGCTCGATGAAATCATGCAGCTGTTTGGAGGTGAAGGATTTGACGGTTTCCGGCGTGCCGAGGATCGAGCGGCCGATCGTCTGGTGGCGGAAGGCGGTCTCGGTGAAACGGTCGAAGACGATGTCGTCGGGCGTGTCGTGCGCGGCGCCGATCTCCTGCAGGATCACATGCTGCTCGCGCTCCAGTTCCTCTGGGTCGAATTCGGACTCCTGCAGGATATCGGCAAGGATATCCACCGCCAGCGGCACATCGTCGGACAGCACCCTGGCGTAATAGGACGTCGTCTCGACTGATGTGGCGGCATTGATCTCGCCGCCGACATCCTCGATTTCCGAGGCGATCTCGAAGGCCGTCCGCCTTTTCGTACCCTTGAAGGCCATATGCTCGAGCAGATGGGCCATTCCGTGCTCGTCGTCACGCTCATTGCGGGCGCCGGACTTGACCCAGGCGCCAAGGGCAACGGATTCGAGGCTTGGAAGGGTTTCGGTGGCGACTGTCAGGCCGTTCGACAGACGGCTTACCTCAACACCCATATGGCAAGTACTCCCTAACGCGCTGCCCTTGAGTGGCGGCTCACGTAATCTTCCACCATTTTCAGGTCGGATGGAAGTACCGTGTACTTTTCGTCGGCTGACATCAAGGACCCCAGCCATGCGGGCAGGGCCGGCGACACGCCGCAGGCGGCTTCGACCGCGGCCGGGAACTTGGCCGGGTGCGCCGTGCCCAGCACCACCATCGGCACTGCACCGTCAGCCTTGCCGGCGGCGACATGCACGGCCGCGGCCGTGTGCGGATCGAGCAGATAATTGCTGGATTCGAGCGTTGAACGGATGGTGGCGGCAACCTCGTCCATATCAGCGCGTCCGGCGTCGAATTCGGACCGCATCCGGTCGATTTCTGCGGTTTCGATGGTGAAGGCGCCGGATTGCTTGAGGCCGGCCATGTAACGCCGCACCGTCTCTGCGTTACGGTCGCAGGCCTCGAACAGCAGTCGCTCGAAGTTCGACGATACCTGGATGTCCATCGATGGCGACGTCGTCGCAAACACACCCTTGGTGCGGTATTCACCGGTCGCGAAAGTGCGCGCCAATATGTCGTTGTCGTTGGTGGCGACGATCAGCCGCTCGATCGGCAGGCCCATCTTCTTGGCGGCGTAACCGGCGAAAATATCGCCGAAATTGCCGGTCGGCACGGTAAAGGAGACCGGCCTGTCCGGCGCGCCGAGCGAAAGCGCCGAGGAAAAATAATAGACGATCTGGGCCATGATGCGGGCCCAGTTGATCGAATTGACGCCCGACAGCGACACGCGATCACGAAAACCATGATCGTTGAACATATCCTTCAGCAGGCCCTGGCAATCGTCGAAATTGCCTTCGATGGCCAGCGCCTGGACGTTGGTGGCCGTCGATGTCGTCATCTGCCGCTGCTGCACCGGCGAGACGCGGCCATGCGGAAACATCACGAAAATGTCAGTTCGGTCGCGGCCGGCGAAGGCATCGATGGCGGCGCCACCAGTGTCACCCGAGGTCGCGCCGACGATGGTTGCGCGCTGGCCGCGCTCAGTCAGTACATGGTCCATCAGCCGGGCAAGCAGCTGCATGGCAACGTCCTTGAAGGCCAGCGTCGGACCGTGGAAGAGTTCAAGGATGAACGTGTTGGCGCCGGTCTGCACCAGCGGGCAGACGGCCTGGTGGCGGAAGGTGGCATAGGCTTCTCGCACCAGGCGCTCGAAGACGGGTGCGGCGATCTCGCCGCCGAGGAACGGCGTCAGCACGCGGATGGCGAGGTCCGCATAGGGCAGGCCGCGCATGGCGCGGATCTCGGCTGCCGAAAACTGCGGCCATGTCTGCGGCACATAAAGCCCGCCGTCGCGGGCCAGCCCCGCCAGCACCGCGTCGGCAAATCCAAGCACGGGTGCATCCCCGCGGGTACTCACATAGCGCATCGTCAAGGTCCATTGCTGCCGCCGGTTCATCCACGGCAATTGGTTAATTTTCCGAGCCGGCTCAGTCGCATTTTTGCCGTGGCGTTGCTATACGTCACCAACTTTGCGAGAGGGAAGTGCAGTTTCATGGCGTTTCACAAGTTCAACCGTCGCTTTGTCGCGGGTCTGGCGCTCACCGGCTTTATGCTTGCCGCCGCCGGTTGCCAATCGAGCGACAATGGCATCCTCAATCTCGGTTTCGGCAAGAAGACCGACCCGAATGCGCCAATACCGCCGCAGGATCCCAAGGTTCTCGCCAGCCAGTTGCAGGCCTACTGCCCGAAAGTGACGGTGCGCGATGGCACCGCCTACTTCAATACCTACGCCAAGGGCGCGCCGCAGCCGAGAAAGAAAAAGGCTGATGCGGCACAGGATGCCGAGGCCGCTGCCGCCGCGCAGACGGCGCCTGACGGCTCCATCGTCGATCCGAACAAGGATCCGGCCAAGATCATCTACCAGGCCTCGATCAGCGATGTGAGCCGCGATTGCAGCCGTGCCAACGGCCAGTTGACGATGAAGGTTGGCGTTGCCGGCAAGATCGTGCCGGGACCGCTGTTCGCCCCCGGCACCATCACCATGCCGATCCGCATTGCCGTCATGCACGGCCCCGACGTGCTTTATTCGCAAATTCACCCCTATCAGATCCAGGTCAGCGATCCCTCGACCGCCACCCAGTTCGTGTTCACCGATCCCAACGTCGTCGTGCCCGAACCCTCCGCCCGGGATTACACTGTCTATGCCGGCTATGACGACACCGCGCCGGCGGCGGTGGACAAGAAGTCCGGCAAGAAAAAGAAGCGCGCTCCGGCGACGAACTAAGCGCCTGGGCGCCGTCGCTGCTGCGACGGTGCCGGTCAACTCTTTGAAAGATCCAAACGATCCGATCGTAATCCTGCAGGCGTGCGCCTGCGGCAGGTCGCGTCTGCGCTTTAATCTCGATCCATTCCGCCAGCGCACTTGACTCATCCATATCCCGACGGTTATACGTCAATCAATAGCTCGCAGGTTATTGATCCCGATGCCGGACGCCCACGATACTTTGTTCAGAACGCTTGCCGACCCGACCCGGCGGGCCATCTTCGAGCGCTTGTGCCGCCAAGGTGAGCAGACCGTGGGGGCGCTGACGGCGCAGTCCGGGGTCTCGCAACCGGCGGTGTCGAAGCATCTCGGCGTCCTGAAGCTGGCCGGCCTGGTGCGTGACCGCCACGCCGGACGCCAGACCCACTACAGCGCGCAGCCCGAGGCACTTGGTCCGCTGACCAACTGGACAGTTCAAATGACAGGATTCTGGGAGAGCCGCTTCGATGATCTCGAGAACCTGCTGAAAAGGATGGACCAGTGAGCAATCCCGAGCTGCGCACCGTCGTCGTCGAACGTGAAATATCCTGGCCGGCGGAGAAGATCTGGCGCGCGTTGACGCAGCCGCATCTGATGGAGAAATGGCTCATGAAGAACGATTTCAAGCCTGTCGTCGGCCACAGCTTCAATCTTCGCGGCGACTGGGGCGGCGTGCTCGACTGCGAGGTGCTGGCCATCGAGCAAAACAGGACGCTGTCCTACAGCTGGGATTTTGCGCATGAGGATGCCGCCTACAATCTGAAGAGCGTGGTGACGTTCACGCTCACACCCACGAGCTCGGGAACCCATCTGCGCGTCGAGCAGTCGGGCTTCCATCCGAGCCAGAAGCAGGCCTATGGCGGCGCCAGGGCCGGGTGGCAGCAATTCCTCACCAAGCTGGAGCAGGTCCTGGCGAAGCCGGATTGAAGCCTGCCGGTACCATGCCCTGATCGCGGGGCACCGAATGCAAAAAGGAGGAAATCGATGAAGATCAAGCTGACCAGCGTCTATGTGGACAACCAGGACAACGCACTGCGCTTCTACACCGACGTGCTGGGCTTTGCCGTGAAGGTCGACTTCAGCAATGGGCCTTTTCGTTGGCTGACCGTCATCTCACCCGATGAGCCCGAGGGAGCCGAGCTACAGCTGGCGCTCAACGACAACCCGGCCGCCAAGGCCTACCAGCAGGCCATCTTCAAGCAGGGGCAGCCCGCGCTCATGCTGTTCACCGACGACGTCAAGGGTGATTACGAGCGCATCAAGGGACGCGGCGGTGCGTTCGCCATGGCGCCGACAGAAGTGACCGGCTCGACTATCGCCCAGCTCAACGACAGCTGCGGCAATCTCATCCAGATCACCCAACTGGCGCGTTGGTAGGCGCTGGTTTCAAGAGGAAGTTGCAATGAACTTGAGCAAATGGATACGTCAAACCCATCGTTGGCTGTCGATCATCTTCACGCTGACCGTGGCAGCCAATTTCATCACCATGGCGTTCGGGCAACCTCCGGCCTGGGTGGTCTATTCGCCGCTGCTGCCGCTATTCCTGCTGCTGTTCAGCGGCCTCTATATGTTCGTGCTGCCTTACGTCGCGAGATCGCGTGGCGAGCAGGGCGCGCAAGGGTAGGACATGGCCAAGGCGCCGGGAAAATCGAAGGTCGCAAAACCGGCCCCAGACAAGCCGGAAAAGCCGGTCCTGCTTTCGGGCGGCAACCCGCAGATCCCGAAGGCCTATGGGGACGCTCCGGTGCAGGCATATATTGCTGCCATGCCGGGCTGGAAAAGCGATGTCGGGCGCTGGATCGACGCACTTATCGTCAGCGCCGTCCCCGGCGTCTACAAGGCGGTGAAGTGGAACTCACCGTTCTATGGCATCGAGGGCGAGGGTTGGTTCCTCAGCCTGCATTGCTTCACCAGATACGTCAAAGTCGCCTTCTTTCGCGGCACGTCGCTCGATCCTGTGCCTCCCGGCGTTCCAGGCAAAAGGAAGTGCGCTATCTCGACATCCATGAAGGCGAAGAGATCGACGAAGCCCGCTTCGCCTCCTGGGTGAAGCAGGCCAGCCGATTGCCCGGCGAGAAGATGTGAACGGAGGCAGACCATGAAGATCAGCATGTCGAGCAAGGACGAGGGAGGCGCCTCCGCCTCCGAGCGGATAGATGCCCGAATCCGGGAGCTGGACGATTGGCGGGGCAAGACGTTGGCCAGCCTGCGCAATACCATCCTCGACGCCGACCCGGAAATCACCGAGGAGTGGAAGTGGATGGGCAGCCCGGTATGGTCGCGCGACGGCATGATCGCCGTCGGCAACGCTCACAAGGACAAGGTGAAGCTGACCTTTTCTCACGGCGCCAGCCTGCCGGATCCCGACAGGCTGTTCAACAACGGGCTCAACGGCAAGGTGTGGCGCGCCATCGATGTGTCGGAGGGCGACGAGATCGATGCGGATGCGCTGAAAGCGCTCGTCCGCGCCGCGATTGCCTACAACAGGGCTAAGAAGAAACCGGCCAGGTCGGCCAAAGCCAAGGACTGATCGGTTCAGGCGTCCGACCACTCCGACAGAGCGGCAATCACACTTTTCAGTTCGGCCCAGCGGCGGATGACGGTTTCGGCTCCGGCTTCGGTCAGCACATCGGCATGGCCGGGATAGCTGTGCGCGGCGCCGGTGAAGCCGATCACGCGCATGCCGGCGGCCCTGGCGCCGGTGACGCCGTGCACCGAATCCTCGATGACGAAGGTGTTTGCCGGATTGGCGTTGAGTTGCTCCGCCGCGATCAGGAACACATCCGGCGCGGGCTTGGTTTTCTTGCTTGGTACTTCCAGCGCTGAAAAAATCCGGCCGGCGAAGAACGGCAGCAGGCCCACTTTCTCGAGCATGAACTCGATCCGCTCCAAGCGTGAGTTCGAGCAGACGCAGCGCGGCGCGGTGACCGCGGCGACCGCCTCGCGCACGCCGTCGATGGCGCGCACGTCGCTGCGCAGTTTGCGGTCGACCAGCTCTTCGGCCCGGTCGATCATCGAGGCCTGGAACGGGATGGCGGATTTTTGCTCGACCCGCATCATGATGTCCTTGAAGGTCAGTCCGGCATAGGTTTCGGCGTATTCCTCAGCCGAAATTTCATATCCGGCCAAGGTCAGCAATTCGGCCTCGACGCGGGCTGCGATGATTTCGGAATCGACGAGCACGCCGTCGCAATCGAAGATGACAAGATCTGGCTGGGGCATGGCAATCCGAACGAGGAGGGTGATGGAGGCCCGGCAAGGCTCAAGCGGCGCGACATACACCAACGGGCCGGGCTGCGCAAATTGACGACGTCAGGGCTGCCTGGACCGTTGCGTCCTTCACCGAATATTTACGCTGATCGGTAACCATAACGGGGAGTAAACAGTAACGCGTGCCTTGGGTGTAAAAATGTCTGCCGTGCGTCTTCTCGCCGACCTCTCCCACGCCCCCCAGCAATCCGAGTGGCTGGACACGATCCTCAAGGGCGATTGTGTCGCCGCGCTCGACCGGCTGCCGGAAAAATCCATCGACGTCATCTTCGCCGATCCGCCTTACAATCTGCAGCTCGACGGCGATTTGCACCGGCCCGACCAGTCCAAGGTCGACGCCGTCGACGATGACTGGGACCAGTTCGAGAGTTTCGAGGCCTATGACGCCTTCACCCGCGCCTGGCTCCTGGCGGCACGCCGCGTGCTGAAGCCGAATGGCACCATCTGGGTCATCGGCTCCTACCACAACATCTTCCGCGTCGGCGCCAAGATGCAGGATCTCGGCTTCTGGATCCTCAACGATGTCGTCTGGCGCAAGACCAACCCAATGCCTAATTTCCGCGGTCGCCGCTTCCAGAACGCGCATGAGACCATGATCTGGGCTTCGCGCGACCAGAAGGGCAAGGGCTATACCTTCAATTACGAAGCCATGAAGGCATCGAACGACGACATCCAGATGCGCTCCGACTGGCTGTTCCCGATCTGCACTGGCGGCGAGCGGCTGAAGAACGACAATGGCGACAAGCTGCATCCGACGCAGAAGCCGGAAGCGCTGCTCGCCCGCATCATGATGGCCTCGACCAAGCCGGGCGACATCGTGCTCGACCCGTTCTTCGGATCCGGCACAACCGGCGCCGTGGCCAAGCGGCTTGGCCGCCATTTCGTCGGCATCGAGCGCGAGCAGGCCTATATCGACGCCGCCAATGAGCGCATCGATGCCGTGCGGCCGCTGGAAACCGCCGATCTCACCGTGCTCACCGGCAAGCGCGCCGAGCCGCGCGTCGCCTTTGTCAGCCTCATCGATACCGGGCTTATGCAGCCCGGCGCCACGCTTTACGATGCCAAGAAGCGCTGGTCGGCCAAGGTACGCGCCGACGGCACGGTGGCGATCGGCGACAGCGCCGGCTCGATCCACAAGATCGGCGCCGAAGTGCAGGGCCTGGACGCCTGCAATGGCTGGACCTTCTGGCACTATGAGCGCTCGGGCGGCCTGACCCCGATCGACGAACTGCGCCGCATCGCCAGGCTCGGCATGGAGCGGGCAGGGGCCTGACGCTACCACATAAAGGTCGGCGCCCTACGGCGCCCCCCTCTGGCCTGCCGGCCATCTCCCCCACGAGGGGGGAGATCGCGCGCTTCATTGTTTTCGCCAACCTTCAACGTTGTAAGAAAGAGCCGTCGGCGAGGCTGCCAAGGTAGTGTGCTGAGAGTTCTGCAAATTCGCTGAGAGGGGGCGGTCATGGCAGGCTGGTGATGTTCAACGTCACCGATTCCCTGGAAGGAACGCCACCATGACCAAGACAGAAGGTAAATCGACCAGCGCTGCCGTCAAAGACATTCTGCTTTCGAACCCGGAGGGGCTGCACGAAGTGATCCGTGCGGTAATGCAGGAGGTTCTCGAGGCCGAGATGGAGGAGGCGCTGGGTGCTTCGAAGGGCGAACGCACGCCTGAGCGCCTTGGGTATCGCTCGGGCTATTACGGCCGTACCCTTGTAACGCGGGTCGGCAAGCTCGAGCTGCGGGTTCCGCAGGACCGGGCCGGGCGCTTCTCCACCGAGCTGTTCGAGCGCTACCAGCGTTCCGAGCGGGCCTTGGTGGCGACGCTGGCGGAGATGTATGTCCAGGGCGTGTCGACCCGCAAGGTGAAGGCGATCACGGAAGAACTGTGCGGCCATGCCTTCTCGGCCTCGTCGATCTCGGCCATCA
>NZ_JAMYUQ010000019.1:0-102203 GCF_040323095.1 Mesorhizobium sp. M0058 | reverse complement strand
GCCGCCAGCGGCGCACCGCCCTCGTTCGTGAGGCGTATATAGTCGCCACCAACCAGAACTGTCAACAGTCATCGACGATGTTTTTGAACTTTTTGCGACAGAAGTTTTGGCGCCGGCGGACTGCCCCAAGGGAACATTGGCGTTGCCAAAAGGAGCCCTATTGCCGCCGCATTGCCGTTCGACACCAAGGCCAACAAAGAAGGGCTCGGCGCGGCCCGCAAGGTGACTTCCTATAAGAGCCAAAGCGGGGTCTGCGCATCACCGGTTCGGACCCTCCTACAAGAGGATTTAGGAGGCTCCTATAAGAGGATAAAGTCGCCTCTCTATAAGGGGCTGTAAAACAGAGCGTGTGCGTGGGGATTTCGCCGCTTCGTTGACTTCACTCGCCGTGACAGGCAAATGTCATGGCCCAACAGAAGCGAAAAGCCGTTCCGCCCGGGGAAGAAGCAGCCTTTCTGGATGCCAGACACGGAAGATGTCATAGCCGAACTCGGCAATGAGCCGCCGCTGATCGCGGATGGCCGCAGCGGCCCGCCCGACCGGCGCGAGGTTTCGGCGCGCTGGCTGTCGGGCACCTTTCTTACCGGCGTGACCTCGAGTGTGCTGATGGGCGTGGCGTTGTTTGCCGCCCTTGACGGCCGCCAGCAGTTGGCAACCCCGCCCGAAATCGCCGAACTGGCCCAGCTCGAAAGCGGCGGCGATTCCGGCGAGGTCGCCAAGACCACCAGGCTGGTGGCGCCGCGCCAGATCGCCAAGGCCAAGGACCGCCGGCGCATGGAAGTGTCGATGGTGACCAAGGTCGGTGACCGCGACGTTATCCACACCATGCCGTTCGTGCAGATCAAGATGGCGCTGGCCGCCGGCCACACCACCAACCGCGCCTATCCGCCTTTCGACCCGATGCAGGTGTTCGGCGACGATGGCGACTCGACGCCGGCGCAGCCGGCAACGGCCTCCGCGGTTGGCGGCCAGATCTACGGCGCCAAGGTCGAAAGCGAGATGAGCCTGAAGACGGTCGATTTCCCGGTCGAGACGGCCTCCTTCGACGAAAAAAGCGACCTGTCCGCCGACGAGGTTGAAAAAGTGGTGCGCGAAGCAGGCACCGACCTCAGCGACGGCGCCGTGCAGGTCGCCTCGCTGCATTATGTCGACCCGCAGCGATTCGGCGATGCCTTCGCCGAATCGATGGCCGGCTCCTACGACGTCAAGATCGTGCCGGAAAACGTCTCGGTGGCGCCGCGCGTCGCGCTCGACGACCAGACGCCGGCTTTCGCCGAGGAAATCATTCCCTTCACCAGGGACCGCGACATTGCCGAGGCTTTCGCTGATTCGGGCTATACGGGCGATGACGCCACCGGCATGGCGGAGGCGATCGGCAAGCTGCTCAACGCACCGGCGCTGAAGACCGGAACCGTGCTGCGCGTCGGGCTCGAGGTACATGGCGACGCCGCCAAGGTCGTTCGCACCAGCGTCTATGACAAGACAACGCACATCGTCACCATCGCGCTCGACGACCGCGGCCAGTATGTGCCGGCGCAGGAACCGGAGCCGAACCCCGAATTGCTGACCGCGTTCGATGATTCGTCGGCGCCGGTGGTGGTGCGCGGCAATCTGCCGAACGTCTATGACGGCATCTACCGCGCCGCCTATTCCTACGGCATGTCGAAGAAGCTGACCCAGCAACTGGTCAAGCTCCTGGCCTCCGGCGTCGACTTCCAGTCCAGGCTCAATCCATCGGACCGCATCGACGTGCTGTTCTCGCAGCCGGACGGCGACGACCAGGCCTCCGACGAATCGGAACTGCTCTATGTCTCGTCGACCTTCGGCGGCCAGACGCGCAATTTCTACCGATTCCAGATGCAGGACGGCTCGACCGACTATTTCGACGAGGACGGATCTAGCGCCGAGCAGTTCCTGTTGCGCAACCCCCTGCCCGCCGGGAAATTCCGCTCCGGCTTCGGCGCCCGCCGACATCCGATCCTCGGGTATGTCCGCATGCATACCGGCGTCGACTGGGCGGCGCCGATCGGAACGCCGATCATCGCCGCCGGCAACGGCACCATCGAAAAGGCCGGCTGGGCCGGCGGCTACGGCAAACAGATCATCATCCGCCATGCCAATGGCTACGAGACCTCCTACAATCACCAGAGCGCCTTTGCCAAAGGCATCGAACCGGGCGTTCATGTCCGCCAGGGCCAGACCATCGGCTTCCTCGGTCAGACCGGCCTCTCCACCGGCCCGCATCTTCACTACGAGCTGATCGTCAACGGCACCAAGGTCGACCCGATGCGCGTGCGCCTGCCGGTCGGCAAGGTGCTGAAGGGCGACGACCTGGTCGCTTTCAAGCGCGAGCGCGAGCGCATCGATGAACTGCTCAAGCAGGAAGACAGCAATCCGCTGAAGGTCGCGAGCGCCAAGATCGAAGGCTAATGCATGTCGCCCAGAAGTGTGCCGCGGTTCTGGGACAACGACATGCCTCAAAACAAACACTTAAAGCGCGTCGTATGAATCCGTTTCAGCGCGACGCGCTTTAAGCCGTCACACTCGACGCCGGCGAATCATAATCGCCCCATCAGAGCATTCCGAATCGGGTCGGCTCCGAATCAGGTCGACTGCTCCTCTTCGGCTCGTGACCAAGGCAGCTTTTGCCCCGAAACGGTGGCCCAGGCGATAATAGCGGCAAGCAGGCAAAGCACGGCCGTCACTGTCGACACGGCCGCGAACGCCGCATCGCTGGCGGCGAGCCGTGTTGCATCAAGGTCTGGCGCCAGGCCGGCCAATGCCGGTTCGCCGAATCCCGGAATGCCCGGCCTAGCGCTGGTATCGAGCATCGTCGAATAGACCCAGGCCGCGAGCGAGCCCATCGCCGCCACAGCAATCAGCCCGCCAATGCGCGAAACCGCATTGTTGATGCCGGAAGCGGCGCCGGTATCCTTGTCCTCGACCGCGGTCATGACCGCCGTCGACAGCGGCGACACCACCAGCGCCATGCCGAGCCCCATCACGGCCATCAGCGGAAAGATACCGGTCCAGAAATTGTGCATGCCGGCATGAGTGAGCAAAGCCAGCCCGGCAAAGGCGATGGCAACCACCAGGCAGCCGCTGGCGATCGGAAAACGCGGACCGATGCGATCCGACCACTGGCCGACGAGACCCGACAGCAGCGCGATCGACGCCGACAGCGGCAGGAAGATGAAACCGACCTCTTTGGTGCTCAGCCCCCATCCGGCGATCAACAGCATCGGCAGGTAGAACAGATTGGCCGACAGGGCGAAATACAGGAAGAAGGTGGCGAGATTGGCGCCGGCAAAGGCGCCGATCCGAAACAGCTTGAGATCGATCATCGGCTCGCGCTGCCGAAGCTCGAAGACGATGAAGATGATAAGCAGCACGGCGCCTGCGGCGATGCTCGGCCCCGACATCAGCCCGCTGCCTTCGGCGCTCATCGAGGTCAGTCCGTAGGCAAGCGCCCCGAAGGCAAGCGTGGCGAGAGCGGCGCCGCCGAGATCGAGGCTTCGCTTCTCCGTCGGCGCGTCGGCGGGAATCTTGGCCAGCAGGAGATAGATCGAGATCAGCCCGAGCGGCAGGTTGACGGCGAAGATCGCCCGCCAGATACCGCCGCCAAAGGCCGACAGGACGAAGCCGCCGAGCACCGGACCGAGCGCAGTCGTCAGCGCCGAGGCGGCGGCCCAGATGCCGATCGCCCGGCCGCGCTCCTTCTTCGGATAGGCCTTGGCGATGATGGCGAGGCTGCCCGGCACCATGATCGCCGCACCAATGCCCTGAATGGCGCGAAAGGCGATGAGCACCAGCGCATTCGGCGCCACCGCGCAGGCCAGCGAAGCGACGATGAACAGCGCAATGCCGGCAACGAAGGCGCGCCTGAGGCCAAACCGGTCGCCGGCGGCGCCGCCGGCCAGAATCAGCGCCGACAGCGTCAGCGCATAGGCGTTGGAAATCCACTGGACCTCGGCCAGGCTGGCGCCGAGGTCGACGCGCATTGCCGGCATGGCAATGGCCAGGGTCGACCCGTCGATGAAGCCGAGCGCTGACGCCAGGATCGCCGCTACCAGCACGAACTTGCGCTGCGACTGCGGGCAAAATGTACCGTTGGAAAGCGACCTGGTCAGGGGAACGGCTGCGGCTTCGCTCGGAGACTTCATGAGCGTCTGCTTAGACTTCTTGCGGGCCGGCAACAACCAGCCAGCACCCTGCGCTCATGAATCCAGCTTTGGATATCGGCCTGCCTTATGGGCAGGCCGATATCACTGCGCTGGAGCGCTCACTTGCTCCGCAACATCATCGGCCGAGGGACCGCCGACGAACTCGACGGTGACGCCCGGCGACACCAGCTTGGCCAGTTCACGCGCATCCCAATTTGTCAGGCGCACGCAGCCATGGCTTTCGGTCTTGCCGATCTTGGAGGGATCGGGCGTGCCGTGAATGCCATAGGTCGGCTTGTCCAGCGCGATCCACACCGAGCCGACCGGGCCGTTCGGACCCGGCGGGATGGTCAGGATCTTGTCGTTCTGGCCCTGCTTGAAATTGATGCTGGGGTTGTAGGTGTAGTTCGGATCGAGCGCGACGCGCGACACCGTATGAGTGCCGGTCGGCGAGGGCGTGTCGGCTGAACCAATGGTGGCCGGATAGGCCGCGACCAGCTTGCCACCGGCGTCATAGGCGAACACCTGCTTCTTGTCCTTGTCGGCGACGATGCGGGCAACCGGCGTCGCCACCAGCCTGCCGAAATTGGCGACCTTGATGATGGTGCCGGGACGGCTGAAGTCGGCCTCGGGATTGAGCCCCTTCAGGTAGTTCTCGTCCATGTGGAACCGTTCGGCCAAGGCTTCGGTGACGGAGGTGTAAGCCATGCGGTCGAGCTGCGCCTTCTGGCTATAATCCTCCGGTATCGAGGCGACATAAGGCCCGGCCGCGTCCTCGGGCGTGATCGTATAATTGGCGAAAGCATCGCCACCGGTCTGCGCCAGCGCAGCCTGGATGCCGACCGCGTCGGTCGAGCGCAGATTGCTGCCGGTGATCTGGTTATAGGCGGCAAGCGCCTTGTCGACATTGGAGCCGAAGCGCCCGTCGACGACGCCGGGTGAAGCGCCGGCGCGGTCGAGCAGCACCTGCAAGGCGGCTACATCCTGGCGTGCGCCGAGTGAAAGCGAGGGATCGACCACGGTCTTGCCACCGGCTTTCGGCGGCAGCGCGGCCTGGTCGGCGGGCGCCGCCGGTTCGGCGGGATCGATAGAGGCTTCGTTCAGCGGCTGGCGCTTGACGGGCCGCGGTTCAGCGGATTTCGGCGCTTCCGGATAGGTGTCGCTGTCATTGGCATCATCCTGCGGAGCGGCCCCCAGGAATCTGTCGCTTTCAGGATCGTATTCATCAACCGGCGGGCCGGGGATTCGTCCCTGATCGTCCAGTTGCCTGCGGCGGAAACGCGCCATGTCTTCGGGATCGTCGAGATAGTAGCGGTCGTCGTCTTCGACCGGTGCGCGTCCAAGCTCACGTGCCCGCATTTCCCGGCGCAGCGCGCGGCGGTCGAGCCTGGTCTGCGGCGGCTGGATGGCGATGACCTTGCCGGTCTCGGCATCGACGATGACGCGGTTGCCCCTGGCGTCGTAATAGATGTCGAGATTGCCGTCCTGGGCAAGCACAATGCCGCCGCTATCGGCGGCGCGGACGGCCGGCAGTGCGTTGTCCACAGTCGGCGATGCCATGGCGCTGGACGTGAGCAGCCCGGCGGCGAGCACCGAAAAGGCAAGGATCGTGCGGAACATGGTGGTCAAACTCTCCGGTACTTACAGCGCCGCGCGCCCGTTTGGACGCGCAAAGGACGCTGTAACACTTCATGTCTGCGCATGATCCTTTCCGAAAATCGAATTTCGATTTTCGGGGTCATGCGTAATTGCCGCCGCCCGCAGTGTTCCCACCAGAACGTTCTCGCCACCGTTTGGATGCGCAAGGAACGCCCTGATCGTCAAAAGCCTGCAGGCAAACCCCTTCGCCAGCAAACCACAACATAAGCTTTCCAACATGAACCGGGCATGAAGATGGCGGATTACTGGTTGCTACAGGCCCAATTCCTTGCGCGTCTGCTTCGTCAGCTTGAGGACGACGAGGCGGTGGCTTTCGCCGAGATAGTCCTTCAGCGCATCATCATCCATGCTCTGGCTTGTCTGACGCTGGATCCATTTCATGCCGCGCGAGGCGAGATAGGGCGCCGGCCGGCAGCCGGGCTGATCCTTCAGCACGTCATAAGCCATTTCAGAGCATTTGAAGGTGACGAAGACGCCACCCTCCCGGTCATGGCCGGCGATGGTGAAGACCTTGCCACCGACTTTCCAGACATCGGCCCCGCCCCACTGCACGACGTGCGTCGTCTGCGGCAGCGAGGCGCAGAAGCTGTTGTAGTCGTCCAGCGTCATCTGCACCCCCGTCAAAGGATTGTTGTTTCATAAGAAAATGCCGCGCGTCCGGTCGGACGCGCGGCGTTGGATCAGGCTGCCGCGTCGGTCGGCACCACAGTGGGCCTGGACCGGAAATTCAACCGGTCGGAGCCGGCGGTGACCTTGACGGTCGAGCCGTCGAGTATCTCGCCAAGCAGGATTTTTTCCGCCAGCGGATCTTGCAGGTCCTTCTGCATCACCCGCTTCAGCGGCCGCGCGCCATAGGCCGGGTCGTAGCCCTTCGCCGCCAGCCAGTCGATCGATTCCTGGTCGAGCGACAGTGTGATCTTGCGGTCGACGAGCAGGCTTTCCAGCCGCTTGAGCTGGATCTCGACGATGCGGCCCATATCCTGCCGGCGCAGCCGGTGGAACAGGATCACCTCGTCGACGCGGTTGAGGAACTCCGGCCTGAACGAGGCTCTCACCACGCTCATAACCTCGTCGCGCACGGCATCGACATCCTGCTCTTCGCCGAGATTGACCAGATATTCGGCGCCGAGGTTCGACGTCATGACGATCAGCGTGTTGCGAAAGTCGACCGTGCGGCCCTGCCCGTCGGTCAGCCGCCCGTCGTCGAGCACCTGCAACAGGACGTTGAAGACATCCGGATGCGCCTTCTCGATCTCGTCGAACAGCACGACCTGATAGGGCCGGCGCCGCACCGCTTCGGTCAGCGCACCGCCTTCCTCATAGCCGACATAACCGGGAGGCGCTCCGATCAGCCGGGCGACCGAGTGCTTCTCCATGTATTCCGACATGTCGATGCGCACCATGGCGCTCTCGTCGTCGAACAGGAAATTGGCCAGCGCCTTGGTCAGTTCGGTCTTGCCGACGCCGGTCGGTCCGAGGAACATGAACGAGCCGATCGGCCGGTTCGGATCCTGCAGCCCGGCCCGGGCACGACGCACGGCCTTGGACACCGCCTGCACCGCTTCGCCCTGGCCGACGACTCGCTTGCCGATCTCGTCTTCCATGCGCAGCAGCTTGTCGCGCTCGCCCTGCAGCATCTTGTCGACCGGAATGCCGGTCC
Organism: Mesorhizobium sp. M0058; assembly: GCF_040323095.1. NCBI lineage: Bacteria > Pseudomonadati > Pseudomonadota > Alphaproteobacteria > Hyphomicrobiales > Phyllobacteriaceae > Mesorhizobium > Mesorhizobium sp. M0058. Next base: position 94,721 of record NZ_JAMYUQ010000019.1, on the reverse strand, counting down.
AGCGCGACACGATATGGGCGACGTGGTCGGGCGTGACCACCTCTTCGACCATGCCGGCCTTGCCGTCCTGGGCTTCGGCTTCCTTCAGCTTCTTTTCCAGTTCCGGGATCTTGCCATAGGCAAGCTCGCCGGCGCGCTGGAATTCACCCTTGCGCTGGGCAATGGCGAGGTCGTTGCGGGCCGCGTCGAGCTGCTTCTTGAGGTCAGCGGCGAGGCCAAGCTTCTGCTTCTCCGACTGCCATTTGGCGGTGATCTCGGTCGATTCCTCCTCGAGGCCGACGAGTTCCTTTTCGAGACGCGCGAGCCGGTCCTTTGACGCCTCGTCCTTCTCGACCTTCAGTGCCTCGCGCTCGATCTTGAGCTGCATGATGCGGCGATCGATTTCGTCCAGCGCCTCGGGCTTGGAATCGACCTGCATCCTCAGCCGCGACGCGGCTTCGTCGACAAGGTCGATCGCCTTGTCCGGCAGGAAACGGTCGGCGATGTAGCGGTTGGACAAGGTCGCCGCCGCGACCAGCGCCGAATCCGAGATGCGCACCTTGTGGTGCTGCTCGTACTTCTCCTTCAGGCCACGCAGGATCGACACGGTATCTTCCACCGACGGCTCGTTGACGAAGACCGGCTGGAACCGGCGGGCAAGGGCCGCGTCCTTCTCGACATGCTTCCTGTATTCATCGAGCGTGGTCGCGCCGACGCAGTGCAGTTCGCCGCGCGCCAGCGCCGGCTTCAACAGGTTCGAAGCGTCCATGGCGCCATCGGCCTTGCCGGCGCCGACCAGCGTGTGCATCTCGTCGATGAACAGGATGATGCCGCCGGCCGCCGAGGTGACTTCGTTGAGCACGGCCTTCAGCCGCTCCTCGAACTCGCCGCGATATTTGGCGCCGGCAATCAGCGCGCCCATGTCGAGCGCCATCAACTGCTTGTCCTTCAGCGATTCGGGCACGTCGCCATTGACGATGCGCAGCGCCAGACCTTCGGCGATCGCCGTTTTGCCGACGCCCGGCTCGCCGATCAGCACCGGGTTGTTCTTGGTACGCCGCGACAGCACCTGGATGGTGCGGCGGATCTCGTCGTCACGGCCAATCACAGGGTCGAGCTTGCCGGCGCGGGCATCGGCGGTGAGGTCGCGCGCGTATTTCTTCAGCGCGTCATAGCCCTGCTCGGCGCTCGCCGAATCGGCGGTACGGCCCTTGCGGACGTCGTTGATCACCTGGTTCAGCGCCTGCGCTGTGACGCCGGCCTTGGACAGGATATCGGCCGTCTTGGCCGACTTCTCCATCGCCAGCGCCTGCAGCAGCCGCTCGACCGTGACAAAACTGTCGCCGGCTTTCTTGGCCAATTCCTCGGCGGTCGAAAACACCTTGGCCAGCGGCTGCGCCAGATAAAGCTGGCCGTTGCCGCCTTCCACCTTGGGCATGGCCTCAAGGGCGGTCTCGACGCCAAGCTTGACGTCGCGCACGTTGCCGCCGGCGCGCTCTATCAGCGAGGCGGCCAGCCCCTCGTCGTCATCGACGAGGACCTTCAGCATATGTTCGGGAGTGAATTGCTGGTGATTGCGCGAGAGCGCCATGGTCTGGGCGGACTGAATGAATCCGCGGACGCGCTCGGAGTATTTCTCGAGGTTCATATCTGTCTCCTTCCATCACCGGCCCGCTTTGCGGCACCGGATCAGATTGCGGTGACGGACCCGCTCATCCGAGCCGGGTCCAGTTCACGCCAGATATGGGGCGCAAGCCATTGCCGCTCAAGACGTCCGGCTGATGATATTGCATGGCCGAGCAAACGAAAACGGCGGAGATTTCTCTCCGCCGTTTCATCGACTTATGTCTTGTGGGTCAGTTGTTGGCGTCGACGGCGAACGGGTCGCCGGCAGAGCTTTCGGCCGGCGCCGCATCAACCACGTCAACAGCGGCAGCGGTCTCGCCGGCGCCATCCACCACCTGGCCACCACCAGACTGTTCGTCACCGACCTGATCGGCATTGTTGCGCGGGCGGCGCGGACGCCGCGGGCGACGGGCAGCGCCGCTCTCGGCGGCTGCCTCATTGAGTTCGGCCCGGGCGGCAAGAGCCGCCGGCGACAGGTTTTCGTACAGCGGCGCCGGCTCGGAGAAACCACTCTCGGCTTCGGGCTCAACCGCGGAAACGGTTTCCGCCTGTGCCGGGGTTTCGGTGAAGCGCTGCTGGTCGCCGCGCTGGCCGTTCTGCTCGCCACGCTGGGCAAAGTCGCCACGCTGGTCGTTCTGGCCATAGCCGCCATTGGGGCGGCGGTCACGGTTGCGGCCATTGTTGTCGCGGCCGTTGTTGTTGCGGCCATTATTGTCACGGCCACTGTTGTTCTCGCGGCCGTTTTCCTGGCCGTATGCGAGTTCGGCCGGCGTGCCCTCAATCGTCGGCTGCGGACCGTTGCCGTGGTTCGCCATCGGCGCTTGCGTCTCGCCGCCATTGCCGCTGCCGGCATTGTCAAAATCGTCGCGATCTTCATCGTCGTCGAATTCGTCGCGGTTCTGCGGGGCATTCTGGATCGGCATCTGCGCCTGTGCGGCGGCAATGATGCGGTTGTAGTGCTCGGCGTGCTGGAGGTAATTCTCCGCCATAACCCGGTCGCCGGAGCTTTGCGCGTCACGGGCCAGAGTGGCGTATTTTTCGGCGATCTGCTGAGCCGATCCACGGATTTTCACGTCCGGGCCGTTGCTCTCGTAGTTGCGCGTCAGGGGATTTGGGCCCTTGCGGTTGTTGTTATTGTTATTGTTGTTGCCACCGCCGCCGCCATTGTTGTTGCGACCGCGCATGCGCCTGTTCTGCTGTTGTGGCCTCATAAGACTCTCTTCATTTTGAAATTTTCGAAAAACGTTTCACGAACGGAGGCGCTCATGCAGCCAGCCGTTTCGTTTCTTCACCGGCGTTCGCCCGCATCAATTGCGTTGGCGCCACGTGTCATCCTGTTCCGGTTACATCACTTGCCGGACGATTCCCGCACGAAGCTTGGGCGTCGTTTGCGCAAGAAGGCAGCTATTTCCAAGGAAAACCGAATCGCTAAGAGCACTGCCTGCTTCGTCTCATCCGGTTAGGGCGGACCCTAGCCGCATTCCCCGGCATTGCCAAGCGCTTTTTTGCACTGCGTCAAGGCTTTCCCTGTTCAAACATAAGAACCCTGTCGTTTCCGCCAAGATCGACAAATGCCCCGGCCAGCCTGTAGCCGGCTGCCGCGAATATGTCTTTGACCTCATTGCGCTGCGTGTGGCCGATCTCGACCGCTATCTTGCCTTGTGCTTCCAGAAACTTTGCCGCCTCGGCAGCGATGATCCTGTAGGGGCCAAGACCGTCCACACCGCCATCAAGGGCTCTGTGCGGATCGAAATCGCGGACCTCGTCCTGCAGATTTCCAATGTCTCCAGTCGGTATATAGGGAGGGTTTGCGGCAATTACATGGTATCGGCCCGAAACTTTTTCGAACCAGTCGGACTGCAGCCCCACGAACCGGCCGGCGAGTCCGAGTTGCTCGGCATTGCGTATCGCGGTTGCCAGCGCGCCTTGTGAAATATCGACCCCGGTGGCCGTCGCGGCCGGAACCGCGCTGAGCAGCGCCAGCGCAATCGCGCCGGTACCGGTGCCGAGATCGAGGATACGGCATTCCCCCAGCCTTTCGGCCGTCGCGCCGGCAAAAGGCAGGATCGCCTCGACCAGCGTTTCGGTGTCCGGCCGCGGCTCCAGCGTTTCCGGCGACAGCGACAGCCGCAGGCCGTAAAACTCGCGAAACCCGAGGATGCGGTGCACCGGTTCGCCGGCCATGCGGCGCTGCAGAGCAGCGCCGATTGCGGCAACCGCACCCGCATCGACCGTCCGTTGCGGGTCGGCGATCGCCTGCGTACGGTCCGTGCCGGAAAAATGCTCGACGATCAGCCTGGCATCCAGCGCCGGGTCGGAAAGGCCGGCCGCGGCAAGCCGCTCCCGCGCCACCCGCAACAACGGCCCGAGCGCGCCGGGCAACATGTCAGCCATCGAGGCCAATATCGGCGAGCAGCTTCGACTGATGGTCGGCAATCAGCGCATTGATGACCTCATCGAGCTCGCCCATCATCACCCGGTCGAGCTTGTAGAGCGTCAGGTTGATACGATGGTCGGTAAGGCGGCCCTGCGGGAAATTGTAGGTACGGATGCGCTCCGAACGGTCGCCCGAACCAACCTGCGATTTGCGTGACTCCGAGCGCTCCTCGTCCGCCTTGCTGCGCTCGAGGTCGTAAAGCCGCGCACGCAGAATCTGCATGGCTTTCGCCCGGTTCTGATGCTGCGACTTCTCCGCCTGCACCACCATGATACCGGTCGGCAAATGGGTGATGCGCACGGCCGAATCGGTGGTGTTGACGTGCTGGCCACCCGACCCCGAGGCGCGCATCGTGTCGATGCGGATGTCTTCGGCGCGGATGTCGATGTCGACCTCTTCGGCTTCCGGCAGAACGGCCACCGTCGCCGCCGAAGTGTGGATGCGCCCGCTGGCCTCGGTCGCCGGCACGCGCTGCACGCGGTGCACGCCGGATTCGAATTTCAGATGGGCAAAGACGCCCCTACCGGAAATGGTGGCGATGATTTCCTTGAAGCCGCCGGCATCGCCGTCGCTGGCCGACACCGTCTCGAAGCGCCAGCCGCGTTCGGCGGCATAGCGCTCATACATGCGAAACAGGTCGCCGGCGAACAATGCCGCCTCATCGCCGCCGGTGCCGGCGCGGATTTCAAGGATGGCGTTCTTGTCGTCGGCCGCGTCCTTGGGCAACAGCAGGATCTGGATGTCCTTCTGCAGCTCTTCGATTCGCGCTTCGACGCCCGGCAAATCTGCCTCCGCCAGGGCCCGCATCTCTGCGTCGGTGCCCTTGTCGGCAAGCATCGCCTCGAGGTCGGCTTGCTCGCGCTCGACTGAGCGCAGTTCCCTGACCTTGGCCACCATGTCCTGCAGCTCGGCATATTCGGAAGCCATCTTCACATAGGCATCGGCTGCCGGGCCGGCCGACATCTGCGCTTCGAGCATCTCGAAACGCTTGACGACCTGATCCATACGCTCGCGGGGAAGATTGACCATGGCTAATGCTATAGCGGGATGGAGCGGTCGTCGGCGAAGGCCTGCAGCAGCGCCCGCATCGGCAGCCCTTGAGCTGGCGCCATCAGATTGTCGGCAAAGAAAGCCTCCAATTCCTCCAGTGGCAGTTCGGTCAACATCGCCTTGACCGGGCCGATCGAGGCTGGAGACATCGAGATCGAGCGGTAGCCGAGGCCGATCAGCGCCATGGCGGAAATGGGTTTTCCGGCAAGCTCGCCGCACAGCGTCACCGGCGTGTGGTTGCGAACCCCGGCGTCGGCGATCTGCTTCAGAACCCGCAGGAACGGCGTCGACAGCGTGTCGAAGCGGTCGGAGAGCTGCGTGTTCCCCCGATCGACCGCCATGACGAACTGGAACAGGTCGTTGGAGCCGACCGAGACGAAATCGACCGCCTTCATCAACTCGTCGAGCTGGAACAGCAGCGACGGCACTTCCAGCATGGCGCCCACCTTGAGGCTGGTCGGCAGATGGTGGGCAAAGCGGGAGAGATGCCGCACTTCGCGGTCGATGATCTCGCGCGCCTGGGCGATTTCGCCGAGCTCGGTCACCATCGGCAGCATCAGCTTCAGTTCGCGCCCGCCGCAGGCCTTCAGCAGAGCGCGGATCTGGGTCCTGAGCAGACCCGGCCGGTCGAGCGTCAGCCGGATCGCGCGCCAGCCGAGCGCAGGGTTTTCTTCCTGGACAGCGCCCTTGAAGTAGGGCAGCACCTTGTCGCCGCCGATGTCGATGGTGCGGAAGGTGACCGGCTTGCCACGCGCCGCGTCCAGCACGTCGCGGTAGAGCCGCTCCTGCGCCTCGGCGCGCGGGAAGGTCGAGGCGACCATGAACTGCAATTCGGTGCGGAACAGGCCGATGCCGGCCGCACCCGCCTCGGCCAGCTGCGGCAGGTCGACGGCCAGGCCCGCATTCATCAGCAGGTCGACCTGGACGCCGTCCTTGGTCACCGACGGCTTCTTGCGCAGTTCCCGGTAGACTTCCTGCCGGCGCGCCCGGAAGCGCACTTTTTCGGCATAGGCAGCTTCGAGGTCGGGCTGCGGCCGCAGATGGATGGTGCCTTCCTCGCCGTCGACGATGATGGCATCGCCGTTTTCCGCCATGGAAACGGCGCCCTTCATCTGGCCGGCGACCGGAATGCCCATGGCGCGCGCTACGATGACGACATGGCTGGTGGCAGCGCCGTCTTCCAGCACCACGCCGCGCAGCTTGTCCCTGGGATAATCAAGCAGTTCGGCCGCGCCCATCGAGCGCGCGACCAGGATGGCATCCTTCGGCAGTGACGCCGCGACGTCGTCAGGCCCGCGCCCCATCAGCTGGCGCAGCAGCCGGTTGGCGAGATCGTCGAAGTCGCTCATCCTCTCGCGCAAATAGGGATCGGTCATGTGCAGCATGCGGGCGCGCATGTCGCTCTGCACCTTTTCCACCGCCGCTTCCGCCGTCAGGCCGTTGCGGATCGCCTCTTCCAGCCGGCGCACCCAGCCGCGGTCGTTGGCAAACATGCGATACGCCTCGAGCACCTCGCGATGTTCTCCCTCGAAGGCGACATCGCGCCGCTCCAGCATGTCGTCGATGGAAAGCCTGAGCGAACCGAGCGACGTCTCCAGCCGGCGCACCTCTTCCTCACTGTCCTCGTTGAACAGATTGGTGACGACGATGCGTGGCTCATGCAGCACGACATGGCCGAGGCCGACACCCTCGTTGAAGGACAGGCCGGTAAAGCTGACGGGACGGCGCAGGTCGAGTTCGAGGCCGGGCCGGGTCAGGCGCGCGAGATCGCCGGTGGCGATCATCTCGGCGATCACCATGGCGGTCGTTTCCAGCGCCTCGACCTCGTCGTCGCGGTAGTGGCGCATGGTCTTGTTCTGCACCACCAGCACGCCGAGCGTGCGCCCTGCCCTTAGTACCGGCACGCCTAGGAAGGAATTGTAGATCTCTTCGCCGGTCTCCGGCAGGTAGGCGAAGGCCGGATGTTCCTGCGCATTGGAGAGGTTGAGCGGCCGCGCGCTGGCGGCAATGGTGCCGACGAGGCCCTGCCCCAGCCGCAGCTGCGCCAAATGGACGGCGTTCGGGTTCAGACCTTCGGTGGCATAGAGTTCGAGCACCGAATCGGCGCGCAGCACATAGAGCGAGCAGACCTCGGCGACCATGTTGGAGGCGATGTCGCGCACGATCCGGTCGAGCCGCTCCTGCGGCTCCAGCGGCTCCTGCATGAGCTCGCGGAGCCGTTTCAGCAGAACGCGCGGGCCACTGGCCGTATCACGCATCGCGGCTTCTTCTCCAATGGGCATTTTGCCCGCCGCAGTTTCCACTGCCACCGGCGCACACGCAACAACTCAAATCGCTCTCGCTACTGCTTATCCAGACCGTACACGGAATGCAAAGTGCGAACCGCGAGTTCCGTGTAGGGACCGTCGATCAGTATCGAAATCTTGATCTCGGAGGTGGTGATGGCGCGGATGTTGATCGCCTTGTCGGCCAGCGCCTTGAAAGCGGTGGCGGCCACACCGGCATGGCTGCGCATGCCGATGCCGATGACCGAAACCTTCGACATGCCGGCTTCCGACTGCACCACGTCATAGCCGATCGAAGCCTTCAGACGCTCCAGCACGGCCAGCGCCTTGTCCACGTCGCCGGACGGCACGGTGAAGGTCATGTCGGTGAACTTGCCGTCCTCTGAGATGTTCTGGACGATCATGTCGACGTTGATGTTGGCCTCGGCCAGCGGGCCGAAAATGCCGGCGGCAACGCCCGGGCGGTCGCCGACGCGGCGCAGAGAAATCTGCGCTTCGTCCTTGGCGTAGGCAATTCCGGTGACGACCTGCTGTTCCACGATCTCTTCCTCGTCGCAAATGAGCGTTCCCGGAGGATTGAGCAAATCCCCCATTCCGGGCGCATCGGGATCGTCGAAGGACGACCGCACGAACGTACGCACCCTGTGCACCATGGCAAGCTCGACCGAGCGCACCTGCAAGACCTTGGCGCCGAGCGAGGCCATTTCGAGCATTTCCTCGAACGAAATCTTGTTGAGCCGCCGCGCCTTCGGCTCGATGCGCGGATCGGTGGTGTAGACGCCGTCGACATCGGTGTAGATGTCGCAGCGGTCGGCCTTGACCGCCGCGGCAATGGCCACCGCGCTTGTGTCGGAGCCGCCGCGGCCGAGCGTGGCGATGCGGTTGTCCGGGCCGATGCCCTGGAAGCCGGCGACGACAGCCACCTGGCCCTCGCCGAAGCGCTTGATCAGGAACGCGCCGTCAATGTCGAGGATGCGCGCCGCGCCATGCGCGTTGTCGGTCTTGATCGGGATCTGCCAGCCCTGCCAGGAGCGGGCATGGACGCCCATATTCTGCAGTGTGATCGCCAGCAGGCCGGCAGTCACCTGCTCGCCCGAGGCGACCACGGCGTCATACTCGCGCGCGTCGTGCATGGGCGAGGCTTCGCGCGTCCAGCCAACCAGTTCGTTGGTCTTGCCCGCCATCGCCGAAACCACGACAGCGACCTCATGGCCGGCATCGACCTCGCGTTTGACGTGACGCGCCACATTGCGGATGCGGGCGATGTCGGCGACGGAGGTTCCGCCGAATTTCATCACGATGCGCGCCATGGAAGCGAAATGCCTTTGACTGAAGCCGGCCCAGGACCGAAAGGGGAAGTAAGCGCTCGACAGAAGCCGGCCGCTGAATGCGCGCCTCCTTAGCCAAATGATCACGGTTTCGCAAGGCTGGCGGCGGATGCCGGCTTCAGGATCGCGGCATATTGCGTTCGGCCCCGCCGCCGCTTACCAAATGCTGCCCGCGGGAAACTCCTTTTTGGTCCGGCATATCGAATGATTGTTCGCCTTCGACGCGCCATGCGGTGGCAATCGCTGCCGCTGTTCATCGGCTTCGCCGTGCTGGCGTTGATCGTCGGCACACGCGCCGTGCTGGTCGAGACCCAGAGAGCCAATCGTGAGGCCGCGCGCGAGGCGGTCGAGTATCAGGAATTGCTTTCCGGTTTGCTTGCGATGGCTCAGGAGGCCGAGACCAGCCAGCGCGGCTATCTCCTGACCGGCGAGAAATCCTACCTCCAGCCTTATCGGCAGGCGGTCGACGCCATTCCGGGCCAGCTTGCCCGCATCGACGGCATGACCGCGCCGGACGACGAACTCGTGCAGCAGATCAACCACGTCAAGGACGCGCTTTCACAAAACCAGGCCGAATTGGCTGAGACGATTGCACTCTACGATCGCGGCGATGCGGCAAAAGCTCTGGAACTGGTCCGCAGCGGCCAGGGCAAGGCCGCCATGGACCAGATCCGGGCCAGCATGGACACGATCCGGCGCATTGGCGGCGCAGCCATCGCCGCGCGCGACGCTCATACCGACCGGGTCGAAAACTGGCTGCGAATCGGCTCGATAGCGGCGCTGCTGGCGATCTTCCTGCTTGGCGCCTACACGGTTCGCCTTTCGCGCCGCCGGTTCCGCGCAGTGGCCATCGCCCAGGAAGAGCTGATGCGCAAGAACATCGAGCTCGGCAACGAAATTCAGACGCGTGAAAAGGCCGAATCGCAGATCCGCCAGATGCAGAAGATGGAGGCTGTGGGCCAGCTGACCGGCGGTATCGCCCACGATTTCAACAACATGCTGGCGGTGATCATCAGCGCCATGAACCTCGCCCAGCGCAAGCTGGCGCGGGGCGAGCACGACATCATGAAATTCATCGAAGCGGCGACCGATGCGGCGACCCGGGCCGCAAACTTGACGTCACGGCTGCTTGCCTTCTCGCGCCAGCAGCCGCTCGCGCCTCAGGTTGTAGACGCCAATCGTCTGGTCGCCGGCATGTCGGACCTGCTTCGGCGGGCGCTCGGCGAAACCATCCGCATCGAAACCGTGCTGGCTGGCGGCCTGTGGAAGACCCATGCCGATCCGAGCCAGCTCGAAAATGCCATTCTCAATCTGGCGGTCAATGCGCGCGACGCCATGAGCGAGGACGGCAAGATGACCATCGAGACCGCCAACAGCCACCTCGACGAGAGCTACGCCGCCACCCATGCCGAGGTCAAAGACGGCCAGTATGTGATGATCGCGGTCAGCGACACCGGCGCCGGCATGCCGGCGGACGTCATGGAGCGGGCTTTCGAGCCATTTTTCACCACCAAGCCGGTCGACAAGGGCACCGGCCTCGGGCTGAGCCAAGTGTTCGGCTTCGTCAAACAGTCCGGCGGACACGTCAAGATCTACTCGGAACCCGGCCAAGGCACCACGATCAGGATCTACCTGCCGCGCTTCTTCGGCCCGGAAGAGGCCGCCATATCTTCGGAACGAGCCGGAAATCCTGCCGTGCCGGTCACCGAAACCATCCTTGTCGTGGAGGACGATCCACGCGTGCGGGCTTCCACCACCGATGCCATGCGCGAACTCGGCTACACCGTCATTCATGCCGCAAGCGGCCAGGAAGCGCTGGAAAAGCTGGGCGACAACCCTGGTGTGGCGCTCATGTTCACCGATATCGTCATGCCGGTGATGAATGGGCGCAAGCTCGCCGAGGAGGCGCTGGCGCGCATGCCGAAGCTGAAGGTGATCTTCACCACCGGCTTCACCAGGAACGCCGTCGTCCACAATGGCGTGCTCGACCATGACGTGCATTTCCTGGCCAAGCCCTTCACCATCGAGCAGCTGGCGGCGAAATTGCGCGACGTGCTGGACGCAAGATGACCGAGACCCTGGAAATCGTCACCTTTCGCCTCAAGCCTGGAGCGGAAGCGGCCTTTGCCGCCGCCAACAACCTGGTCGCCGACTGGCTGGCGCGGCAACCTGGTTTCGTAAACCGCTGCCTGGCGCGGCGGGACGATGGCGGATGGGTCGATGTGGTGCGCTGGCGAAGTCGCGAGCAGGCTCTCGCCGCCGCGGGCCGCATCATGGCCGAGATCGGCGATTGCGAAGCGATGCGGGCCATCGATCCCGCAAGTGTTGCGATGGAACATTCGGCAATTGTGATCTCGAGGCCATAGGTCGACTAGCCAGCAGTCGCAAAAACCGTCCTTGACTTTCTTGCCCCGGCACCCGACTTCCTAGCGTCCGAGGAGACCCGCCCCATGCCAGAGGCACGACGATCGACAATCGATGCCGGAGAAGTGGAACGCTTTTCCGCGCTTGCCGCCGAATGGTGGAACCCGAACGGCAAATTCCGTCCGCTGCACAAATTCAACCCGGTCCGGCTTGCCTATATCCGGGACCAGGTGGCGGCGCGCTTTGGCCGCGATCCGCGGGCGGCGCGGCCGTTCGAAGGCCTGCGTTTCCTCGATATCGGCTGCGGCGGTGGGTTATTGTGCGAGCCGATGGCAAGGCTTGGCGCCGAAGTGGTCGGCGCCGACGCCTCGGCAACCAACATCGAGGTGGCGAAGCTGCACGCGGCCGAAGGCGGCGTGACGGTGGATTATCGCGCTACGACCGCTGAGGATTTGGCCGATTCCGGCGAGAAATTCGACGTCGTCCTCAACATGGAAGTTGTCGAGCATGTTGCCGATGTCGACCTGTTCATCGGCAAGTGCGGCGAGATGGTCAAGCCCGGCGGCATCATGTTCGTGGCTACCATCAACCGCACGCTGAAGGCACTGGGCCTGGCCATCATCGGCGCCGAATATGTGCTGCGGTGGCTGCCGCGCGGCACCCACCAGTTCGGCAAGCTGGTGCGGCCCGAAGAGCTTGAAAAGGCGCTCGGCAGCGCCGCCATGACCATCATCGACCGTACCGGCGTGACCTACAATCCTCTCGCCGACCGCTGGGCACGCTCCAAGGACATGGACGTCAACTATATGGTGCTGGCGGAAAAACGATCGGTCTGAACGAAGGGGCGGCCGTGGACACTATGAGGGCCCGAGAGCTGGCGCTCGATCTGCCCGAAACGGTCGAGCAATCGCATTTCGGCAAGGCTGACTTCCGCGTCCGCAACCGTATCTTCGTCTCGCTGCCCGAAGCCGACCGTGCTGTCGTCAAGCTCGACCGCGACCAGCAAGAGATGATGGCCGCGGCTGAGCCATCGGTTTTCAGGCCCGTGACAGGCGGCTGGGGCCAAAAGGGATGGACGTCGATTATGCTCGAAGCCTGCGACGAACAGACATTCCGCAGCGCAGTTCGGACGGCCTGGCGAAACGTCGCCCCGCCGGCGCTACGGAAGCGCCTCGACGCGAGCCAAATTTGAGCTTGAGCAGTTCGAGCAAAGTGTGAAGCGGTTTTCCCGGGAAAAGCGCATAGCGCTTTGCCTAGGGAATTGCGTAAACCAAAGACCCTATGCCTTCTGGCTCTGCGCCTTGGTGGTGATGATCACGCCGATGGTGATGATCACCGCGCCGGCCCAAGTCAGCAACTGGTAGTGCTCGCCGAGGAAGATGGTTCCGGCAAACAGGCCGACGGCCGCCGCCACATAGCCGATCTGGCTGAGATAGACCGGACCGCCCACGGCCTGCAGCCGGAAGAAGAAGGCAAACATCGCCGAGGCCGAAGCGACTTGCGCCACGACAACCAGCGGCACGGCCCTGAGCGGGGCGAAAGCGCCAACGCCGAACAGCCAAGCGGGAACGGCCGGACCTGGAGGTGTCGCCAATGCTGGTGCTTGGGCGGCTGAACGAAGCCTCGTCGCTAATCGCCCGCGAGCGCCTCGCCCCGCTGTTTGCCCGTTTCGGGCTGCAGGCCGGCGAATTCGATGTGCTGGCGACGCTGCGCCGCTCCGGCCAGCCCTACGCGCTGACACCGACCGCTCTATACGAGGCGACGATGGTGACCTCTGGGGCCATGACCAACCGGCTCGACCGGCTGGAGAAGGCCGGACTGATCCTGCGCGGCCCGCACCCCAACGACCGGCGTGGCATTGTCGTGCAACTGACCGAAAAAGGTCTGGCCTTGATCGACGAAGCCCTGACCGCCCACGTCGCCAACGAGCATGAAATCCTCGCCGGGCTCACCGGCACGGAGCGGGGGGCACTGGCTCAGTTGCTTGGCAAATTGATCGATAGCGCCAGCTGATCGCTCAATTGCGCTCCTCGGGAAAACTCGGGATCGGCATGAAATCGATGCCATCCTCGGCCAAGCTCTTGGCTTCGTCCAACGTCGCCTCGCCATAGATGCCGCGCGCATCGCTCTCGCCGAAATGGATCTTGCGCGCTTCTTCGGCAAACTTGTCGCCGACATAGTCGGCATTCTCGCGCACCTTCTCGGCCATCGCCTTCAGTTGCGCCAAAGCCTGCTTCTGGGTTTCGCCCATGGCCAGCGCAATTGTTTCCTGCTTCCGCGCGGTGGAGACGGCTGGCGCCATCAGCGCCTTTTGCACCTTGTGCGAGCCGCAGCTCGGGCAATCGACGAAACCGCGCTTCCTCTGCGTGTCGAAATCGTCATTGCTGCGAAACCAGCCCTCGAATTCGTGCTCGTGCTCGCAGATCAGGGCAAAGCGGATCACGAAGCCGCGCCCCTGAGCCGCGGCACTTCAGCCGTGCCGGCATTGACGGCAAAATCGCGCGCATTCCTAAGGTTGGGGATTTTTTTGCGCGCGGCCGACGACTGTGCGGTATCGATCTCGCCGATAATCACGCCCGGCTCGGCATGGACGGCCTCGGCGATGATGCGACCCCACGGGTCGACGATCAGCGAATGGCCATAGGTCTCGCGGCCGTCCTCATGCAGGCCACCTTGTGCTGCAGCAACCACATAGGCGCCGTTCTCGATGGCGCGGGCTCGCAGCAGCACATGCCAGTGCGCTTCGCCGGTCTGGCGGGTGAAGGCGGCAGGCACCGACAAGAGGTCGGCGCCGGCCATCGCCTCGGCGCGGAACAGCTGCGGAAAGCGTAGATCGTAGCAGACGGCAAAGCCCAGCCTGGCGCCGTCGATCTCGGTGACGACCGCTTCGGTGCCCGGCTCATAGGCGGCGGATTCGCGCCAGCTTTCGCCATTGTCGAGATCGACGTCGAACATGTGGATCTTGTCATAGGTGGCGAGCGTCGCGCCATCCGGCCCAAACAGCAGCGCCCGGTTGGCGAGCTTGCCGTCGGCGCGCAGGATGGCGGTAGAGCCAATATGCAAGAAGACGCCGAGTTCGCTGGCGAGCTTGCGCGCGGTCGCCACGACGATGTCCTTGTCTTCCGAGGTGAAGGAAGCAGCCCTGGCTTCCTTGTCGCGAATCAGCGCTCCGGTCATTTCCGGGGTCTGGATGTAGGTTGCACCGAGGCCTGCCGCCTCGCGAACCAGCCGTTCGAGATCGACCGCGTTGCGCTCGGGGCTCTCGCCCGAACGCATCTGGATCGCCGCCGCCTTGAAAACACCCATCGTCACGTCCTCTTTGAGCAATTCCAGGAAAAGTGTGTACCGGTTTTCCGTCCGAAATTGCATAAAAACAAAGACATAGAGCGGCCCTACGAACCGCTCTTTGTCGTCGAGCCGTTGGCAAGCAGCCTGTCCAGCTGGCCCCGCGCCTCCAATTCGTGGAGGTCGTCGGAGCCGCCGACATGCGTGTCGCCGATGAAAATCTGCGGAAAGGTCGAGCGGCCATGAGCCCGCGAAATCATTTCCTGGCGCAATTCCGGCGAAAACGAAGCGTCATGCTCGGTGTAAGCGACGCCCTTGCGTTCGAGCAGCCGCTTGGCCGCCGCGCAATAGCCGCACATCATACGGGTGTAAATCGTCACATCGAGCATCGGTCCGTGCCTTTCCTCGACCTTATATAGTCGCGGACTCGTCGGCCCGAAAGTCCCCCGGCAGAACACGCGCGAAGGTCAGCACATCGACCGCTCCGGCGCCGCCCTTCTTCAGCGCCCTGGCGACCGAGCGTACGGTGGCGCCGGTGGTATAGACATCGTCGACCAGAAGCACGCGGCGCCCAGTGATCTCGATTTCGGCTTCCGCAGGCACACGGAAGGCGGCGCGGACATTGGCCTCGCGCTCCTGCCGCTCCAGCCCGACCTGCTGGCGCGTGAGCTTGACGCGCCGGACCGCCGAGGGCGAGAAAGGCAGCCCGCTAAGCTGCGCAACCGCCCTTGCCAACTCCGCCGACTGGTTGAACTGCCGGCGAAAGAAGCGCCGCCAGTGCAGCGGCACCGGTACGACGACATCGGCGTCTGCAATTAGCTCAGCGCCGGCGCGCAGCATCCAGCGCGCCATCCACGGCGCCAGATCGGTGCGATCCTGGTATTTCAGACCTTGCACCATCTGGCGGGCGACACCTGAATAGGCCACGGCCGCCCGCGCCCGCTCGAACGGCGGCGGATCGGCGATCGCCTCGGCCGACAGGAATCCCTCGCCCATATCGTGCGTGAATGGCGTGCCCATCACCGCGCACCATGGCCGCTCCAGCAGCCTGAGTTTCGGCCAGCAGGCACCGCACAAAACGCCGGGTTGCGAGACGTGCCTGCGACAGCCGGCACAGACCGGCGGGAACAGCATCCGCGCCGGCCAGTCCAACATGGCCAGTTTCAACATGGTTTGAGCGAGGCTCTTGATCTCCATCACCGGATCGGCCACGTGGTTTTGTCGTCCGCGCCAGGATATCACTAGACGGACAAACAGGGATGTCTACCGTTGCAGCCGATCATCGATACTGAACTTTGGCTGGTGCGCAAGCGCAGGGCGCTGGCCCACCCCGTAGCCGGCGCGGATTTTCTGATGCGGCGGGCGGCGGAAGACCTTGCCGACCGGCTCGGCGCGGTCGAGCGGAAATTCGGCAAGGCCGCGGTGCTGTTTTGCCAGACGCCGGACGCAACGGACGTGGTCGCTGCAAGCGGCAAGGCAGCGGAGATCGTGCGCGTCGAGGCAGATCCAGCGTTTCTGGACGGCCGGCCAGGGCTGATAGCACCGCTGGAAACAGTGCCGTTCCAGCCGGAAAGCCTCGACCTCGTCGTTTCACTTCTGTCGTTGCAGGCGATGAACGACATTCCCGGCATGCTGGTGCAGATCCGCCGCGCTCTGCGGCCCGACGGGCTTTTCCTCGGCGCCTTTGCCGGCGCCGGCACGCTTTCCGAATTGCGCGAAAGCCTGCTCGCCGCCGAGACCGAGCTCTATGGCGGCGCCAGCCCGCGTGTCATCCCCTTCACCGATGTTCGCGACGCCGGCGCACTGCTGCAGCGCGCCGGACTGGCGCTGCCGGTGGCCGACGTCGAATCGGTGACCGTCCGCTACGATACCCTCTTCGACCTCATTGCCGATCTCAGGGCGATGGGCGAAACCAGCGCGCTGACTGATCGCAGCCGGCGACCGGGAGCGCGAAAGCTTTTTACCCGTGCCGCCGAAATCTATGCCGAACGCTTTTCGGACGCTGATGGCCGCATCAGGGCAAGCTTTTCCATCGTCTGGATGTCGGGCTGGGCGCCCGATGCCTCGCAGCAAAAGCCCTTGAAACCGGGTTCGGCGAAGGTCTCGCTGAAGACGATACTGCAAAACCCCGGCGGGCGGTGACGGCGCTCCGGATCAGTGCTCGGCGAAGGCGTTTGCGAGCCTGCTGTTGTTGTCGCTGAACAGAAACTGGATCGCATTGCTGGCCTTGCCGACACCCCCGACGATGGCAAGCGACAGCACCGCAACGATCAGGCCATATTCAATGGCCGTGGCGCCTGTTTCGTCCTGCAAAAATCGGCGCAGCAATGGCTTCATGATCGTCGATCCCTCTCATCCCCGACCATATCGCCGACCTGTTAAGAAAGGTTAACGGCACAAGCTTAACAGGCTGTGAAATGGGCCTACGTTGAGGAAGTTCTCAAGCTGGTGTCGACCTTGTTGGTCAGCAGTCGCCGCTGCGTTGGCCGTCGGCGCGGATGATGCAGACTGAGTTCGGTGAGGGCTGCAGCACGCTTCTGCGCAGCGTATAGGTGGCCCGCGAGCCGATCGAACCCGTGCTCATCGGGTCGAGACCGCCTGCAAGAGCATCGCGGCTGGATGATCGCGTCTGGTTGTCCAGCACGGGGACCGCGATCAGCGCCAGCGCCACTGCGGCCGAGCCGAACAACAGCGTGACGCGCAATAAGCCGACGCCGGCGGCGCGAAAGCTGCGATCTGGCCGGATCGAGTCCCATTCCCTGTCGAGGCTCATGCAATCGCTCCCCGCGAACCCGCTTTGCCGCAATTTTTCACGACGAGATAAATCTTCCATTAACGCTGGCTAGATCAGACCGCGAAATGGCTTTGTATCACAACAGGTCGATGAGGAACTGGATTAGCGGCGCGTCGGCCGGCGGCATGGGATAGTCGCGCATCTGCTTTGGCCGCACCCATTTCAACGCCTGCCCTTCCCTGGGCTGCGCGATGCCGCGGAAGCGGCGGCAGACGAACAGGGGCATCAGGAGATGGAAATCATCATAGGAATGGCTGGCGAAGGTGAGCGGCGCCAGGCAAGGAATGTCAGTCTCGATGCCGATTTCTTCCTGCAGTTCGCGGATCAGGCATTGTTCCGGCGTCTCGCCTGGCTCTACCTTGCCGCCGGGAAATTCCCACAGGCCGGCAAGCTGTTTGCCCTCGGGCCGCTGCGCCAGAAGCACCCGCCCATCGGTATCGACCAGCGCGCACGCGGCGACCAGCAGCAGGCGTTTGCCGGTGATCTCGCTCATGCGCCCGGCGGCCGGCGATAGTGGTAGCGATAGACTTCGTCGAAGCCCAGCGAGCGATAGAGCGCCAGCGCCGGCGCATTGCCGGCCTCGACCTGCAGCCAGGCTTCGCGAGCGCCACGCAGCCTCGCCCACTTCAGCGCCGACAGGATCAGGTTGCGGCCATGGCCCTGATTGCGCGCCGACTTGGCGGTGGCGATCTCGAACAGGCCGGCAAGATCGCCGTCATGGACGCAGATCAGCACCGCCAGAGGGTCGGCCCCTTCCTCCAGCGCAAACAGCCCGACTTCGGGTTGGATGGCGCCGATGATTTCCGAAAGACCGGGCCGCAGCGATGCATCCGAGCCGCTGACCTTGAGCGACGCGCCGAGAAAGCGGCTGATATCCTTCAGCGGAATCTGGTCCATGGCCGGCGCCAGTTGCGCGTCCGCCAGCGGCAGCCGCATCACCAGGGATTCGTCGAATGTGCTCCAGCCCTCATTGTCGAGATGCTTGGCTAGGTCCGGCCCCGACAGCGGCGAGATGCGGAAGGTCAGCGGCCTGCCATAGGCGTCGAAGCGCCGGCTGGCGCGGCCGATGCGCTCGGCAATGTGCTGGGTGTCGCCGGGATCGAGCGGGTTGACCGAGTTCAGCCGCTTGGCCGGATGGCCGGCTGTCAGCCGCACCACCCAGGTGCCGTCATAATGCACGGCCGCCGCCGGCCAGGCGCGAAACCCCGCAGCCTCGTAGCGGCGCACGATGGCGAGCATGCTTGCCGGATGCCTGGAAGCCAACTCCATCAGCTCCGGTAATCGCCATTGATGGCGACATATTCCTTGGTGAGGTCGCAGGTCCACACCGTCGCCTTGCCGCGGCCGATACCGATATCGGCGCGGATGCGAATGTCGTCGCGCTTCATATAGGCCGAGGTCGCTTCCTCGGAGTAGCCCGGGTCGCGTTCGCCCTCATGCGCCAGACGGTTGTCGCCGAACCAGATCGACAGCCGGTCGCGATCGGCCGGCTCGCCGGCCTTGCCGACGGCCATGACGACGCGGCCCCAATTGGCGTCCTCGCCGGCAACCGCCGTCTTGACCAGCGGCGAATTGGCGATGGACAGCGCGATGCGCTTGGCCGAGCGCGCCGATTTGGCGCCGGTAACGGTGACTTCGACCTGCTTGCGGGCGCCCTCGCCGTCGCGCACCACTTGCAGCGCCAGCGATTTGAGCACCTTGCCCAGCGCCCGGCGGAACGCGCCGAGACGCGCATCCTTGGGATCGCTGATGGCGGGCGCGCCGCGCTTGGCAGCGGCTCCGGTGGCGAACAACAGCAGCGTGTCGCTGGTCGAGGTGTCGCTGTCGACGGTGACGGCGTTGAAGGTCTTGGCCGTGCCGCGCGACAACAAGTCCTGCAGCACGTGGGCGGCGATCGGCGCATCGGTGGCGATGAAGGACAGCATAGTCGCCATATCGGGCGCGATCATGCCGGCGCCCTTGGAGATGCCATTGATGATGACGTCGGTGTCGCCGAGCTTGACCGTCGCTGTCGCCACTTTCGGATAGGTGTCGGTGGTCATGATGGCCTTTGCGGCCTCGGTCCACAGATCCGGCTTGCCGTCCTTGACCAGTCCGGCGAGCAAATGGCTGAATTTGGTGGTGTCGAGCGGCTCGCCGATTACCCCGGTAGAAGCGAGGAACACTTCGCCTGGCGTGCAGCCTGCGGCCTTGGCCGCGGCCTCGCCGGTCAGTTGGGTGGAGGCGCGGCCCTTCTTGCCGGTGAAGGCGTTGGCGTTGCCGGAATTGACGACCAGCACCCGCGCCTTGCCGGCGCCAAGGTTCTCGCGGCAGAAGTCGACCGGCGCCGAGGGGCATTTCGACTTCGTGAACACGCCGGCAACCGCTGTGCCGGCATCGAAGACCATGGCCAAGAGGTCGGTACGGTTCTTGTACTTGATCCCGGCCTCTGCGGTGGCGATGCGCACGCCCTCAATGGCAGGCATTTTGGGATATTTCTTCGGCGCGAGCGGCGAAATCGTTGCGGACATTGGAGACCTCGGGCGAGGGAAAAACGCTGGGCGAAGGCCGGTTTGCCCGATAGCACGGCCCGGCGCAAGGGCGTTTTCTTGGCCGCCGCTGTCGGCAAGCCACCAGGGATTAAGCTTGCATTTCAAATCCGTTGGCGTCACCGGGGCCTCTGGCGTTATGATATCGGCCATGGGCAGGCTGGTGATCTTGGCAGTGGCGTTTATGGGGCTTTTGCTCCTGAGCGCCGATGCGCAGCCGGAACGGCGCGTGGCGCTGGTCATCGGCAATGGCACCTATGCCGAAGCCGGCACGCTCACCAATCCGGTCAACGATGCGCTCGATATTGCCGGCAAGCTGCGCTCGATCGGCTTCGAAGTCATCGAGGGCAACGATCTCGGCAAGCGCGAACTCGAGCGCAAGATCGGCGAATTTTCCGATGCGCTGGAAGGTGCGGGCGTCGGGCTTTTCTATTACGCCGGCCACGGCCTGCAGGTGGAAGGGCGCAACTACATCGTGCCGGTCGACGCCCGGCTCGACATGCCGGTCAAGCTGCAGCTCGAAGCCGTGCCGATCGACGAAGTCCTCGACATCATGGAGCAGCAGACCAAGGTCAGCCTGGTCTTTCTCGATGCCTGCCGCAACAATCCCTTTGCCCGCAGCCTGAGCCGCACCGCCACCACGCGCTCGGCAACGGCGCTTGCCGGTCTGGCGCAGTTCGATTCGACGCGCGGCTCCTTCATCGCCTTCTCGACGGCGCCAGGCGCTGTCGCCATGGACGGCACCGGACGCAATTCGCCGTTCGCCGCCGCCCTGCTGCGGCACATGGCCGAGCCCGGCCAGAGCATCAACGACATGATGATCGCGGTGCGCCGCGACGTGGTCTCCGAAACCCGCGAGGGACAGCGCCCATGGGAACAGGGTTCGCTGCTCGAACGGTTTGAGTTTGTGCCCGGCGGCGAAACGGTCGCACAGCCGAAGCCCGCCGTCCCCCCGGCGCCCGAAACAAAGGTTGCGGCACTCGAACGGTCTGTAGGCGACGACAAGACCGCAATCGAGAAATTCCTGCGCGACGACTATCTTGCGCCCGATGCCGCGGCGATCGGCGAGACCGTCAAGCGGCTCTATGCGCCTTCCGCCACCATCTTCGGCACGCGCTATGACAGCGACGCCGTCGTCAAGCTCAAGACGGACTGGTTCGCGCAATTTGCATCCTGGTCGTTCAGTCTCGAGCCCGGCAGCCTCGAGGTGACGCCGCAGGGCGAGAACCGCGCCGAAGCCGTGTTCGCGATGAGCTACGACTATATGTCGAAAGACAAATCGGCGGCGCGCATGACCGGCAAGGCACGAGTCACGCTTGGGCTGGTGAAGAGCGACGGCCAGTGGCGTATCGCCTCGGAAACCTCGCAAGCGATGAACTGAAAATGCCCGCGAAGGGCGAATGTGAGACCTGCTTCTACAAGCGCTGGAAACGGGCCGTTTCGTTTGCCTGCCAGCTCACCTATATTGCCGGCGAGATTGTTGGCGAGGACAGACATGGGCGAGGATCCGGCGCGCAGATCGATCGGGGCGCGGCGCAACCCAGACAGCGCCGAGGCCATTCTCGAGGCCGCGGAGGCGGTGCTGGTCGAGGCCGGCTATGCCGGCTTCTCCATAGAGGCGGTGGCGCGGCGGGCGCGCGCCGGCAAACCCACGATCTATCGCTGGTGGCCGAGCAAGGCGGCCTTGCTGTTAGAGGTCTACAAGCGGCAAAAGCGTGTCGACGTCCCCGATACCGGCAGTCTCGAAGACGACCTCGTCGGTTTCCTGAGGAACCTCTTCGCGCATTGGCGCGACACATCCTCGGGCAGCGTATTCCGCTCGCTGATCGCCGAGGCCCAGTCGGACGAAGCGGCGGCCGCGGCCCTGACTGGCTATGCCGATGGGCGCGTGTCCCACACCGCTCGGATCATCGAGCGCGCCAAAGCGCGCGGCGAGGTTGCGGCCGATATCGACGCAGCGCTGGTCGCCGACCTCATCGCTTCCTATGCCTGGAAACACCTTTTGACCAACCGGCTGGACGAAGATGAGGCGACAATCCTTGCCACTGTCCGCTATGTGATGTCAGGCATCTCCCGCAATTGAAAAGGGCGCCGAACGGCGCCCTTTGCATGTTTTTTCGGTGCCGGCCTTACTTGCCGGCTTCCATCGTGTCGACGGCCTTCTTCAGATTGGCGTCGGGGATTTCGACCTTGGCGGCGCCGCGCAGCTGCTTGACCAGTGCGAAATACTTGTCGCGGATCACCGCCTGCTTGGCCTGGTCCTTGACGTCGTCGAAGGCCGGCGGCTGTTTGGTGCGCTTGTCCTCGAGCTTGATGACATGCCAGCCGAATTGCGTTTGCACCGGCTCCTTGGTGTATTTGCCGATTTCGAGCGCAACTGCCGCCTTGTCGAATTCCGGCACCATCTGCCCCGGGCCGAACCAGCCGAGATCGCCGCCATTGGTCTTGCCCGAGGGATCGCTGGTATGCTCGTTGGCGAGCTTCTGGAAGTCGGCACCGCCATCGAGCTGCTTGATAATCGCCTCGGCCTCTTCCTTCGTCTTCACGAGGATGTGACGGGCATGAATCTCATTGACCGGCGGCGTGCTGGCGATTTCCTGGTCGTAGCGGGCGCGCACCTCGGCATCGGTAACCTTGTCGACGACGCCCTTCTCGACCATCTCGCCATGCAGCGCGCGCTGCTGCAGGAACGCCATGCGGCGCTGGAATTCGGGATCCTTGTCGAGCCCGGTAGCGACCGCCTGGGCGGCCATGACGCGGATTTCGATGGCTGCCGAAAGGGCGGCGGCGCGGCGCTGCTCGGGTGGCAACTGCGAGAACTGCTGCGACAGCTCGCCCTCGGCAAGCCCAAGGTCCGCCTCGGTCAGCTTCTGGCCATTGACGGTAGCGATGACGGCGTTCGGATCGACGGGGGCTGCCGCCGGCACTGCTGCGGCAGCGGCCGGGGCGGGAGCGGCTTCCTGGGCCATCAGCGGAGACAGCGACAGAGCCGACAGGCCGAAAGCCAGGCCAAGGCTGGCGAGCGACGCACGGCGAAACAGTAGGGACATCAAGATTAACTCCAAGGGGGGATTGGTAGGGCTTGCAGATCAGCCGGATTGTGGCGGAATTTGGCGCTGCCCATAGGGCTAACGCGGCGTTGACATCAGTTGAGCCCCCTCTTATCTGTCCAACGACTTTGCGTCCAGAACCGTTTTCCGGGCGCTTTTTGTGTTTGTCCGCGTTTCACGCGGAATTGATGGGGCCGGCCGGCGCTCATCTCAAAATTGAGAATTCTATCGAAAGGACCATCGGATGGTCAGTCTCGGCGGTCTCGCCCGTAAGGTTTTCGGTTCCTCCAACGATCGTCGCGTAAAATCGACCCGGCCGCGTGTCGAGGCGATCAACGCCATGGAAAACGAGATGCGGGCGCTGTCCGACGCCGAGCTTCAGGCCCGCACGGAAAAATTCCGCCAGGATATCGCCAACGGCGCTACGCTCGATGACCTGCTGGTGCCGGCCTTCGCCACCGTCCGCGAGGCATCCCGCCGCGTGCTCGGCATGCGCCCGTTCGACGTGCAGCTGATCGGCGGCATGGTGCTGCACAATGGCGGCATCGCCGAAATGCGTACCGGCGAGGGCAAGACCCTGGTCGCCACCCTGCCCGTTTATCTCAACGCGCTTGCCGGCAAGGGCGTCCATGTCGTCACCGTCAACGACTATCTCGCCACCCGCGACTCCGAATGGATGGGCCGCGTCTACAAATTCCTCGGCCTCTCGGTCGGCGTCATCGTCCATGGCCTGTCCGACGAGGAGCGCCGCGTCGCTTACGCGTCCGATGTTACCTATGCCACCAACAACGAGCTCGGCTTCGACTATCTGCGCGACAACATGAAGTATGAGCGCGCGCAGATGGTGCAGCGCGGCCACAATTACGCGATCGTCGACGAAGTCGATTCCATCCTGGTCGACGAGGCGCGCACGCCGCTGATCATTTCCGGTCCGCTCGAGGACCGTTCGGAAATGTACAACACCATCGATGCCTTCATGCTGCAGCTCGGCCCGGCCGACTACGAGATCGACGAGAAGCAGAAGACCTCGATCTTCACCGAGGAAGGCACCGAGAAGCTGGAAAACCTGCTGCGCGCGGCCGGCCTGCTCAAGGGCGAGTCGCTCTATGACGTCGAGAACGTCGCCATCGTCCACCACGTCAACAACGCGCTGAAGGCGCACCGGCTGTTCCAGAAGGACAAGGACTACATCGTCCGCAACGACGAGATCGTCATCATCGACGAATTCACCGGCCGCATGATGCCGGGCCGCCGCTATTCGGAAGGCCTGCACCAGGCGCTCGAAGCCAAGGAGCATGTGGCGATCCAGCCGGAAAACCAGACGCTGGCATCCGTCACCTTCCAGAACTATTTCCGCCTCTACAAGAAGCTGTCCGGCATGACCGGCACGGCGCTGACCGAGGCCGAGGAGTTCGGCAACATTTACGGCCTCGAAGTCACCGAGATCCCGACCAATCTGCCGGTCATCCGCAAGGACGAGGACGACGAGGTCTACCGGACGGTCGAGGAGAAGTACAAGGCGATCGTCAAGGAGATCAAGGAAGCGCGCGCCAAGGGCCAGCCGACGCTGGTCGGCACCACCTCCATTGAAAAATCCGAGCAGCTGGCCGAGCGCCTGCGCAAGGAAGGGTTCAAGGATTTCGAAGTGCTGAACGCCCGCCATCACGAGCGCGAAGCGGCCATCGTCGCCCAGGCCGGCAAACCCGGCGCCATCACCATCGCCACCAACATGGCGGGACGCGGCACCGACATCAAGCTCGGCGGCAACGCCGAGATGCGCATCGAGGACGAACTGGGCGACATGCCTGCTGGTCCCGAGCGCGAGGCGCGCGAAAAGGAAATCATTGCCGATGTCGAGCGCCTGAAGGAAAAGGCGCTGGCCGCCGGCGGCCTCTACGTGCTGGCCACCGAGCGCCATGAATCGCGCCGCATCGACAACCAGCTCCGCGGCCGCTCCGGCCGCCAAGGCGACCCCGGCCGTTCGAAATTCTTCCTGTCGCTGCAGGACGATCTGATGCGCATCTTCGGCTCCGAGCGCATGGACGGCATGCTGCAGAAGCTTGGCCTCAAGGAAGACGAGGCCATCATCCATCCGTGGATCAACAAGGCGCTGGAAAAGGCGCAGAAGAAGGTCGAAGCGCGCAACTTCGACATCCGCAAGAACCTGTTGAAATACGACGACGTCTCGAACGACCAGCGCAAGGTGGTGTTCGAGCAGCGCATCGAATTGATGGACGGCGAAGGCCTGTCCGAGACGATCGCCGAGATGCGCGAAGGCGTCATCGAGGAGATCGTCACCAAGAACATCCCCGAAAACGCCTATGCCGAGCAGTGGAACGTCGCCGGCCTCAAGGCCGAGGTCGCCGAATTCCTCAATCTCGACCTGCCGGTCGAGGACTGGGTCAAGGAAGAAGGCATCGCCGAGGACGACATCCGCGAGCGCCTGACCAAGGCCGCCGACGCCGCCGCCAAGGAGCGCGCCGAGCGCTTCGGCCCAGACGTGATGAGCTATGTCGAACGCTCGGTGGTGTTGCAGACGCTCGATCATCTGTGGCGCGAGCACATCGTCAACCTCGACCATCTGCGTTCGGTCGTCGGCTTCCGCGGCTACGCCCAGCGCGATCCGCTGCAGGAATACAAGAGCGAGGCGTTCGAGCTGTTCCAGGCGCTGCTCGGCAATCTGCGCCAGGCCGTCACCGCGCAATTGATGCGCGTCGAACTGGTCCGCCAGGCCGCCGAAGCACCGCCGCCCGAAGCGCCTGAAATGTTCGGCAGCCACATTGACGGCACCACGGGCGAGGACGATTTCGAGGGCGGCGAGACCGCACTTCTGGTCCGCCAGGAGAGCAACGCCATCGTCGCTCCCGAAGACCGCGATCCGAACAACCAGGCGACCTGGGGCAAGATCGGCCGCAACGAAGCCTGCCCCTGCGGCTCCGGCAAGAAATACAAGCACTGCCACGGCGCGTTTGCTTGATCATTAGGTCGGCGGGACAGCACCCCCCTCTGGCCTGCCGGCCATCTCCCCCTCAAGGGGGGAGATCACGCAGTTGCGGGCCCCACTTCCTTTTCAACTTCGACAATTGGCGAAAGCCTTGATCACAGCCAATCTCCCCCCTTGAGGGGGAGATGTCCGGCAGGACAGAGGGGGGTGCGAAGGATCGCGACCTCTCGGTCCAACCCTCGTCAAAACCTCACAACAACCCCGAATCGCGCGCGGTCGCTGTCGCCTCGCCGCGCGACACCGCATCCAGCTTGCCCAGCACCGCCGAGACATGGTGATCGACCGTCTTTGGCGAAATCGTTAATTGCTCGGCGATCCGCTTGTTGGAGAGGCCGCGTTCGATCAGCTGCAGCACCTGCATCTGGCGCAAGGTGAGGCCGGCGAGGTTGGCGCGCGTCGAGCGGCGCGGGCCGCGGGCGATGCCGCCAACGCCGTTCTTGCGCATGATATCGCGCAGGCGCTGGGCTGCCGGCCTTGCCCCCAGGCCGTCAAAAATATCCAATGCCAGCCGCTGCCCCTCGTCGTCGCCGAGGATGAGCGCCAGTCCGCGCTCGTATGGCGCATTCAATTCGGCCCAGAGTGCCGAAGCCGAACGCCAGTCGCCGGTTAGAAGCAGCCGGTATGGTGTCGCCATGTCGGCGGTGTCGCCGGCCGGCATATCGGGAGAGAGCAATGTTCGCCACAAAGCCAGCTCCCCGACATGGGCACGCGAGCGCACCGGCGCTTCCGCGCGGGTGATCAGCGCCAACGCCTCTTGCCTGTCGGCCAGGCCCAGCCATGCCTGCTCCGCCATCAGCGCCGCGTAAGAGCTCAGCATCTGCAGGTCGCCGCCGCTTCCGACCAGGCGCGCCATTTCGGCGAACAGCGGCTCGGCCGAGGGATCGCCGCGCCTCAGGCGCAGTTTCGCCAGTGCCAGCAGCGCCGGAAACCGGCCCACGGTGGTTGTCCGCTCATTGTCGATGACATCGCTTGCCGTCGCGGCGGCCTCATCCCATTGGCCCTGACGCAGTTGCACATCGGCCAGCATGCCCCTGAGATAGTCGCGCCAGGTGCCGAGGTCGTTCTCGGTGCAATAGTGGATGCCGCTCTCGAGCACCGGACGTGCCGCGTCGTAGCTCATCTGGGTGATCTCGAAACAGGCGCGGTTGGTGAAGGCGCGCGCGGCATGTTCCTGGAAATTGCCTTGGAGCGCAATTTCAAGGCTTTCGTCGAGGCGCAGGCGTCCCGCATCCGGATTGAGCCACTGCTCGACGCAGCCGACATTGTTGAGGGCATGCGACGCGATGTCGGGACGGTTCATCCGCGCAGCCAGCGCCGCTGCCTTCTCGCCATAGAACAGCGTGTCCTCCACCCTCTCCGACAGCATCGCCAGATGCGAAAGGTTCGAATAGGCCATGGCGAGTTCGGGACCGGCGGGAGCCGCTTCCAGCATCGCCACAGCCTCGGCGCCGAAGGCGGCCGCCGCCTCGCGGTCATCGCCCATTTCGCTCAGCCGGGAGAGCCATCTCAGGCTGTCGCCCTCCTTCAGCCTGTTGCCGTCTGCCTGATGCAACCGGCGCGCCTGTCCCTGCGCTGCAAGCGCATCATCGATCTTGCCGATGAGATGGCACTCGAAGGCATGACTTTCGTAGAGCGCGGCGCGCTCGATCACCGGCAGGCTGTCGGCCTGCTGCAAGGCGATCTCGTAATAGCCGGCGGCATCGCGATGGGCGCCGACGCGCGACGCCTCGCGCGCGGCGATTGGCGCAAGTTCGCGCACCGCCGCCAGATTGTGCGCCTCGACCGCATGATGCACCAGGCGGCCTGTGGAGACGTCGCCATTTTCGAGCAGTGCCGCCAGCGCACGCTGGTTGAACTGCCGCCTGTGCGACGTCGTCAGCATCATTTCGATGGCGCGTCGCGCGATGTCGTGGCGGAAGGCGTAGCCGTCGCCCAGATCGTCAAGCAGGCCGTTGGCGACACACTCGGCCAACTGGCCGGCGCTGGCGACGCCGCACAGGCCTTGCAAGGCCCAGGCGTCGGCGCGGCGCGGAAACACCGACACCGCGTCGAGCATGGCCCGGGCGCCAACCGACAGCCGCTCGGCCCGCGCCAGCACCGCGTCGCGCACGCTTGCCGGCAGCGCCATTTCGTTTTCGGCGCACAACAATTCGGTGACGAAGAAGGCATTGCCTGCGGTCGCCCGGTAGATGGCGTCGCCATCGCGGCCGGCCGCATCGGCGAGCGACAGCACGGCCGCCTCGCTGAGCAGCGGCACGTCGATGCGCGCCACGCTGCCGGCCGGGATTTCGCCCAGGGCGCGGCGGACCCGCATCTGTCCTTCGCTGCGGTCGGTGCGGGCCGTCAGCAACAGCAGGATGTGGGTGTTGACGATACGCCGGCCGAGGAAGCGCACGAAATCGAGCGTGGCATCATCGGCCCAGTGCAGGTCTTCGATCACCAGCAGGCTCGGTCCCTTGGCCGCAAAGGCGTCGAGCGCATCGGAAAACAGCGGCAGTCTCTGCCCATGCCGGGCGTCGATTGCGCGCGGCAGCGCCCATTGCGCCTCACGGGCCAGATCGTAAAGCGGCCCCAGCGGATCGGGGATCGACAGATCCTCGCAAGCGCTGCGCAACATTGCCGCGCTCTGCCCGACACGGGCCGCGAACGCCTCGACAATCGCCGTCTTGCCGGCGCCGGCCTCCCCCGCCAGCACCGCGACTCGGCCATGGCCGCCTATTGCACCGCCAAGCAGTGTCTCGAGCTGCTGCAGCTGCGTCTGCCGTTCCAGAAGCATCATTGTCATCGTCTCACAGGATCGGAGTTTTCCCACCATGGCGGGCCGCTCACGATTAGCCCGTGAAGAAAGCGACGCAATGTGACTTTGCACACATTGCCGTGCCTCTTTCCACAAAGAACGACGCCAATATAGGGAATCGTCCCGTCCAATATGGGGAATCGTTCCGATGCGCGGGCCGGGCCGGCGTGGTCAACGTCCAGCCGCGCTCCGATCGAGCGTGAACCAATGGAAAAGGAAGTCTTCCATGCCTCGCTATCTGATTGAACGCACATTTCCGGACGGCCTCAACATTCCGATGACCGACATCGGCGCCACTGCGGTCGGCGGCGTCGTCATGCGCAATGCCGAAAAGGGCGTCACCTGGATCCAGTCCTTCGTCACGCCCGACAAGAAGCACAGCTTCTGCATCTACGACGCGCCGACGCCCGAAGCGATCCGCAGCACCGCTCAGAAAAACTCGCTGCCGGTCGACAAGATCACGGAGGTGCGGGTTCTTGACCCTTACTTTTACCTCTGATCCTGCGTTCGGTCGCCACGACGATGAGCATCAAACTGTCCTTCGCGGCCGTGGCGAACTGCCTGATGGCCTGCCGCTCGGTGGAATCGGGCCTGTCCTGGGAAAGACCGGCCGGCCAATCTCCGTGCTCGGCCGTCTATGGCGGTTCGCGTCGAAGCTGCCTGCGTATCTGTCTGAAAGGCGGCGCTTGCCCCCGGAAGGCGACTATCTGAGGCGCGACATCGGGCTCTCGGAGCGGGACGTCCCGCAGGAATATTGGCAATATTACTTTTGGGATCGTTGATTTTGCACGGTTTTTAAGGGCTGCGGCCAAAGCCCGGCAACGGAAGCCGCATCGCATGAACCGGGACGGACAAACCAAATCCTAAACCAACGCCGCAGCGTTTCGGGCAGCCTGATCGGCCGCCGTCGCCTCGAGCGTCAACAAACGGACGGAAGACCATGACCATAACTCTTTGGACGACACGCTTCGCGGCTTTCGCCGCCATCTCGATCGCGGCGGGTGCGGCCGCCCAGGCGCACGACGCCAACCCGCTGGCCGAAAAGGTGCGCGCCGCCAACAGCCGCTTCGAGAATGTGGCAACCGCCACCGCCGAAGGCTACGCGCCGATCCCTTGCGCCAGCGGCATCACCGGCGGCGCCATGGGCATCCACTATGTCAACGGCGCCTATCTCAAGGACGATGCCGTCGATGTCGCCAAGCCCGAGGCGGTGATGTACGAGCCGATGGCCGACGGCGGCCTGAAGCTGATAGCGGTCGAATACATCACCTCGAAAGGCCCGGCCTCGCTCGAAGGCCAGCTGTTCAACTTCAACAGCGCCCCCAACCGCTACGGCCTCGGCCCGTTCTACGAACTGCATGTCTGGGCCTGGAAACAGAACCCGACCGGCGCCTTCGCCGACATGAACCCGAACGTGTCCTGCGACGCGATGAAGGGGATGTAACGTTCCCGATGTGACATCCGGCACCGGACACACCCGATGCCTGCCTTCCCCCTTGGCGGGGGAGGGGCGAGCGAAACGCCGACCGGCTCCCCAGTCTTCCCCGGCGTTCGCTCGCCTTTTATTATGCCCCGGCATACGATGACGCACCTTGCACACGCGGCCGTCCTTGGCCCCTCGGCGCACCCGCACCTGCCCACCCTTTCTTAAGGTGTTTCGGATACATCGAAACCTTGAAAAGAGGCGGAAAACGGAGAGACATCGGGGTGCGCTTTTCCGCGGCGACGACGGCCGGGCGGTTCTTGCCGCAGCGTTTGGCGCTGCGCATGGGGCCTCTGCTTGACCGCATCGATGCGGTGCTGTTCACCGCCGACGAGCGCGGCGAAGCCGGCCGCATGTCGCTGATCGCCTTTGCCATCCGCATCGTCAGCGCCGTCATCGCCTTCATCAGCCAGGTGCTGATGGCGCGCTGGATGGGCTCGTTCGAATACGGCATCTTCGTCCTCGTCTGGGTGACGATGGTCATCGTCGGCAACCTTGCTTGCCTCGGCTTCCACACCTCGGTCATCCGCTTCATCCCCGAATACCGCGAACGCAACATGCTGGCCGAGCTGCGCGGCATCGTGGTCGCCAGCCGCCTGTTCGTGCTGATTGCCTCGACCGCAATCGCCGGACTAGGCGCACTGGGCGTCTGGCTGTGCGCGAACTGGATCGAGAGCTACTATGTCATGCCCTTCATCCTCGGCCTGTTCTGCCTGCCGATGATCGCCATGGGCGACCTGCTGCAAGGCCAGTCACGCGCCAATTCCTGGGCGCTGTTTGCGCTGTCGCCGACCTATCTGGTGCGGCCGGTGCTGATCCTGGCGCTGATGGCGCTGATGCTGGCAATGGGCTATGCGCCCGACGCCAGGACAGCGATCTTCGCTTCGATCGCCGCCACCTACGCCACCACGCTCGGCCAGCTCATCGGCGTGACCACGCGCATGGGCAGGAATATCCCGGCCGGGCCGATGAAGGTGCATTTCAGCGAGTGGTTCATCGTCTCGCTGCCGATCTTCCTGGTCGAAAGCTTCTTCTTCCTGCTCACCAACGCCGACGTGCTGATGGTCGGCGCCTATCTTCAGCCCAACGACGTCGCCGTCTATTTCGCCACCGTCAAGACGCTGGCGCTGGTGCATTTCGTCTATTTCTCCGTCAAGGCCGGCGTTGCCCAGCGCTATGCGCAGTTCACCCATGGCGAGCCGGAAAAGCTCGCCGCCTTCGCCCGCGAGACGGTGTCATGGACGTTCTGGCCGTCGCTGCTGATGGCGCTGCTGGTGCTGGCGCTCGGCGAACCGATGCTGGTGCTGTTCGGCCCCGAATTCACCGCCGGCTATCCGCTGCTGTTCCTGCTGGTGTTCGGCGTCGTGGCGCGCGCCGCCGTCGGCCCGTGCGAAAGCCTGTTGACGATGAGCGGCAACCAGAACATCTGCGCCGCCGTCTATGCCATGACGCTGGCCTTCAACATCGGCCTCAACGTGGTGCTGATCCCGCTCTTTGGCCTGTGGGGGGCGGCGATCGCCACCAGCCTCGCCATGGTCTTCGAGGCCAGCGCCCTGTCCTTCACCGTCTGGCGCAAGCTCGGCATCGTCATGCTGATCTTCGTGCCCGCTGCCGAGGGAGCCGCCTGATGGCCGCCATCCCGCTGATCGAGGAAACCAGCGGCGGTCCGGCCGGCGCCATGGTGTCCGGCCTTGCCGGCCTGGCGCGCGACGCCGATCCGGCGCATCTCGAGATCCTCGCCAACAACCGGCCGCTGCGCAAGCTGGCGATCTATCCGGCTTCGGCCGGCTTCGAACTGGTCGAGGAACTCGACTATCTGTGCACCCGCACGATCGAGCCCAACGTCTTCTTCAACCCGCGCTTTCTGGCGCCGGCCATGCCCCGGCTGGAAGATCGCGAGGTCAAGCTGGCGGTGATCCGCGACGGCGACGAATACCGCAACCGGCTGCGCCTGCTGGTGCCGTTCTCGGTCGAAAGGCCGGCCGTGCCGCTCGGCGTTCCGGTGATGCGCACCTGGTCGAGCCCGTTCGGCCCGATCGGCACACCGCTGGTCGACCACGACGACCCGATCGGCGTCGTCGAGGATTTCTTCGGCATGCTGTCGCGGCCGCATCTCAAGCTGCCGAAGGTCTTCGTGCTGCCCGACATGCGGCTCGACGGCCCATTGGCCAGCGTGCTGGCCACCGTTGCCGAGACGCGCGGCCTGACAATGGTCACCACCGGCAAGGCGGACCGGCCGGTGCTCGAAAGCACCCTCGACGGCGAGGCGTATCTGAAAGCATCGCTGCGCGCGCACCACTACCGCGAATT
The DNA here is from genome assembly GCF_040323095.1 of Mesorhizobium sp. M0058. Taxonomy (NCBI): domain Bacteria; kingdom Pseudomonadati; phylum Pseudomonadota; class Alphaproteobacteria; order Hyphomicrobiales; family Phyllobacteriaceae; genus Mesorhizobium; species Mesorhizobium sp. M0058. The sequence continues at coordinate 62,401 of NZ_JAMYUQ010000019.1, read as the reverse complement.
CCGCCGCCTGAAGCGGCGCCTGGGGGATCTCGGCAGGCTGGAGCATGTCGTGGCGCGGGGACCGGACGAAATCCGCCACGCCATCGAAAGTTTCCTGACGCTGGAGGCGGCCGGCTGGAAGGGCCGCGAGCGCACCGCCATGGCCATCGACCGCTACCGCGCCGCCTTTGCCCGCGAAGCCGTGCACCGGCTGGCCGAGCACGACATGTGCCGCATCCATTCGCTGACGCTGGACGGCCGCACGATCGCCTGCCTGGTCGTCTTCGTCGAAGCCGGCGTCGCCTACACCTGGAAGACCGCCTATGACGAGACGCTGGCGACCTATTCGCCGGGCACGCTGCTGATGATCGAGGTGACCAGGCAGCATCTCGACGACCCCAACATCATGATGACGGATTCCTGCGCCGTGCCCGACCACCCGGTGATGAGCCGGCTGTGGAGCGAGCGCAAGCCGATGGGCTCGCTGGTGATCGGACTGACGCCGGATGCCGACCGCCTCGCCCGCCAGGCCGCCTCGCAGCTGCATCTCTACCGCGAGACCCGCAACATGGCCCGCCTGCTGCGCAACCGCGTGAAGAGTTTGCTGGGACGGCGATAGCCACTGGATCAACGGCAAGACACCAGCTATGGCTCCGGCGGCAATTTCGGCCGGCCTTCACGACAAGCCATCCTGATGATCAGAACCTTTTTGCGTCACGCCGGTCCCCGTGCGGCCTTTTTGCTGCTTGCGCTGCTGCCTGTCCGCGCCTGGGCCGATAGCTGTCCCGAGGATTGCAGCGAGCCCGCGCCGTCCATCAACATCTACAGCCACACCGCCGCCAGCCATCTCAGCCCGGCCACGCTGGGTGCACTGCCGCGCGTCTATGTGCCGAACCGCTCCTCCAACAGCGTCACGGTGATCGACACCATGACACTCAAGGAAGTCGACAGGTTCCCGGTCGGCAGCAAACCGCAGCACGTCGTGCCGTCCTGGGACCTGAAGACGCTCTGGGTCGCCAACAATGGCACCGGCAAGAACGGCAGCCTCACGCCGATCGACCCGATGACCGGCAAGCCCGGCCCGCAGATCGCCGTGGACGATCCCTACAATTTGTATTTCATGCCGGGCGCGGCCATCGTCGTCGACGAAGCCCTGGAGCGGCTCGATTTCCGCGATCCTCACACCATGGCGCTAATGTCGAGCCTGCCGACGCCCACTTGCCCCGGCATCAACCACGCCGAATTCTCGGTCGACGGGGCCTACGCGATCTTCACCTGCGAATACGGCAATGGCGGATTGGCAAAGATCGACCTGAAGAACCAGAAGGTGCTTGGCCATCTCGACTTCTCGAAAATGGGCATGCCGCAGGACATCCGCCTCTCGCCCGACGGCAAGGTTTTTTACGTCGCCGACATGATGAATGACGGCGTGTTCCTCGTCGATGGCGACAGTTTCAAGGAGATCGGCTTCATCCCGACCGGCATCGGCGCCCATGGCTTCGTCGTCAGCCGCGATGGCAAGCGGCTCTATGTCTCGAACCGGGGCTCGCACAAGATGGAGCAGGGCAAGGCAAAGGGACCGGGCAGCGTGAGCGTGATCGACTTCGCCACCCGCGCGGTCGTAGCACTTTGGCCGATCCCCGGCGGCGGCAGCCCCGACATGGGCAATGTCAGCGCCGACGGCAAACAACTATGGCTGTCCGGCCGCTTCGACAGTGCCGCCTACATGATCGACACGACAACAGGCGCCGTGACCAAGTTTCGGGTTGGCTCAGAGCCGCACGGCCTGACGGTGTGGCCGCAACCGGGACGGTATTCCCAAGGCCATACGGGAAATATGCGCTAAGTCCGCGTTCGAGGCGCGCTCGAACGCAAGGGGTCGCAAAGGGCGACCGCTCGTCGGCCCGGAACGAGCAGGGGCTTTCCTTGGACACCGCGAAGCTGTAGCTCCACACACTGGTTTCGGATACCGCCAGAAGATGAACCTCCGCCGCATCGTCCTCATCGTCGCGCTTCTCAATCTTGCCTATTTCGGGATCGAGTTCGCTGTGGCGCTCGCCATTGGATCAGTGTCCCTGTTCGCCGACAGCACCGACTTTCTTGAAGATGCTTCCGTGAACCTCCTCATCCTGCTCGCACTTGGCTGGTCTGTGCGCTCCCGTGCGCGGGTGGGGATCGCATTGGCGCTCATCCTTCTCATGCCGGGTCTGGCAACGCTCTGGACGGCTTGGGAAAAGTTCAACGCGCCGGTGCCGCCGCAGCCCATCGCCTTGACCTTGGCGGGACTTGGCGCCCTCGCCGTCAACCTGTCCTGTGCCTACATGCTGGCCGCGCACCGGCATCGTGGCGGCAGCCTCACAAAGGCGGCCTTCCTGTCGGCCCGCAACGACGCCTTGGCCAACATCGCCATTATTGCCGCAGGGTTGGTCACGGCCTTGCTCTGGCATTCCGCGTGGCCCGATTTGGCGGTGGGATTGGGGATCGCGGTCATGAACGCCGACGCGGCCCGGGAAGTGTGGGAAGCTGCCCGTGAAGAACACCGTGCGGCGGCCTGAGAGCACGTAGAGCTTGGCTACCGGCCGCCGCTGATTGGCGCTATCGCTGTCATCCTCAGCAGCCGCGGTTGGCTCTGTGTTCGAGGCACTGTTCGAACCCGGAGGGTTCGCAAGGGCGACCGCCCGTCGGCCGGTCAGGCCGCCCCATCGGAGCCCATGAGCGAAGCGAACTGGCGTGAGATCAAAAATGGTGCCCCTAGCCGGAATCGAACCAGCACTCCTTGCGGAACTCGATTTTGAGTCGAGCGCGTCTACCAATTCCGCCATAGGGGCTCAGGCCCAAAGGCCTGGATGGGCGCGGACTATACGGTTGGAGGCCTGTTCGTCAACTAGCCAAATGCGCCGCCGTGCCCTGCTTGCGGCAAAAGCCCGCCTTTCTGTTTCATGACGCTCCTGCCATTGTGCGGCGCGGAAAATCTTTCTAGACAGACGCGCATCAAAGCGCGTTGCGTCTGGGCAACCTGCATCCAGGAGAGCCGATGCTTCGCGGATTTTACGACTGGACCTTGTCGCTGGCGGCCCGCAAATCCGCCGAATGGTGGCTGGCCTTCATCGCCTTCGTCGAAAGCTCGGTGTTTTTCATACCTGCCGACGTCTTGTACCTGCCCATGGCTTTGGCGCGGCCCGAACGCGCCTATCGCTACGCGCTGACCGCCACCGTTGCGTCCGTGCTGGGCGGCATTGCCGGCTGGCTGATCGGTTACTATGCCTACGACACGATAGCACGGCCGATGCTGGAGCACTTTGGCGGCCTTGACGCGTTCGAGAGGTGGCAGTCGGCCGGCACCGGGCTGATGCTGGTGCTGCTCGTCACATCGGGTGCCGCCCACCTGCCGCCGATCAAGGTGGTCACCATTCTGGCAGGCGCCCTCCACGTCAATCTTTTCGTCTTCATCGTCTCCGCCATCCTGGCGCGTGGCGCTCGTTTCCTGCTTCTTGCCTGGCTGCTGCGCCGCTATGGCGAAGAGATCAAGGAATTCATCGAGAAGCGTTTGGGATTGATCGTCGGCGCCGGCGCCGCTGCCCTGATTTTGCTCTATATCGTCGTCAAATACGCCTTCTGACCGCCCAAGGCGGGCGGTGGGTCAGGACTATGCCGGCGGACGGCGAATTCAACGGACGAAACATGACAGCCACGATGACAGCCGATACCGGACGCCAGCGGACGCGCACCGCTTTGTTTCTCGCCGTCGCCATGGCCGCCACGGTCGGCTCCGCGCTCGCCTTCCAGCACATAGGCGGCTACATCCCCTGCCATCTGTGCCTGGAGCAGCGCACGCCCTATTATATCGGCGCCCCGCTGATGCTGCTGGCGGTGATCGCCTCGATGCTTAGCGCGCCCGCATGGCTGACGCGCGGCCTGCTTGCCGTCGGCGGCCTGCTGATGCTCTACGGGCTCTATCTCGGCGTCTATCATTCGGGCGTCGAATGGGCCTGGTGGCAGGGCCCGGCCGATTGCACGGCCGGCGCCGGCCCGGTCGACACCGGCGGCAAGGGCGTGCTCGACGCGCTCGACAAATTCGTGCCGCCATCCTGCGACAAGGCAGCCCTTCGTATCCTCGGCCTGTCGCTGGCCGGCTGGAACGCCATAGCCAGCTTCATCCTCGCCGCCGTCGCCTTCCGCGGCGCGCTGGCGCGCGACTGATCTAGCGACGCGAGAAACAGAACTCGCACCGCCCATTCTGCGGCTGGGCTTGAACGGTTGCGCCGCCCCTCATTGCCCTGCCGGGCATTTCTCCCCGTATAGCGACTGGGAGAAAGACACTTTCATCCATGCTTTCGCCAATTTTCAACGTTGCAGAACGAGCGCCGAGGTTGCAGCCAATTCCCTTTTCCCCGTCACTATAGGGGGAGAAGGTGGCGGCAGCCGGATGAGGGGCAGCACCTGACATCGGCGATTGCCCTGGCAAGGCCGATCGCGCCAATCCCTACGGCTCCAACTCCACATCCCAGTAGAGATAATCCATCCAGCTTTCATGCAGATGGTTGGGCGGGAACAGCCGGCCATTGTTGTGCAGGTCGTGCACGGTCGGCTGGTATGGCTTCTGCAGCGGCCACATCTTGGCGTGCGCCGGCATCATGCCGCCCTTCCTCAGATTGCAGGGTGAACAGGCGGCCACGACATTCTCCCACGTCGTGGCCCCGCCGCGATGGCGCGGGATGACGTGGTCGAAGGTCAGATCCTCGGGCGTGCCGCAATACTGGCACTGGAAGCGGTCGCGCAGGAACACGTTGAAGCGGGTGAATGCCGGGTGCCTCGACGGCTTCACATAGGCCTTCAGGCTGACGACGCTGGGCAGCTTCATCGAAAAGGTCGGCGAAGACACCGCATGCTCGTATTCGGCGACGATGTTGACCCGGTCGAGGAACACCGCCTTGATGGCGTCCTGCCAGGACCAGAGCGACAAGGGGTAATAGCTGAGCGGACGGTAATCCGCATTCAGCACCAGCGCAGGAAGCCCATCCGGAGATACGGCAACCGTCACCTTGTTGACCTCCTCGTTCTAGAACCGATCGGCGCGGATACTGTAAGCCCGACATGACAGGGATGTGAAGCGGATTGTCATCAGCCAAACGCGGCAAAAATGCAGGATTTTCATGCTTTTTTACGGTTTCAGGCCGGAGGTGCTGCGTCCCGGCCCCTGGTTTCGCGATAATAGGACCAGAAAAGCCGCGATGCGACGCCTCGCCACGGGCTCCATGATTCGGCCAGGGCGATCAGCGTTTTCTCCGGCGGACGCGGCTCTATGCCGAGCGCGTGGCCAACCGCGCTCTGCAGCGCGACGTCGCGCGCGGGGAAAATATCGGGGTGGCCGGCGGCAAACAGGAGATAGACTTCCGCCGTCCACGGGCCGATGCCCGGCACCGCGATCATAGCCGCGATCGCCTCTTCGGCGTCGAGCGAACAGAGGTGATGCAGGTCGAGCCCCTCAACCACGGCCTGCGCAACCGCGATCAGACCGCGCTGCTTCGGCCGCGACAGCCCAGCCTCACGAAACATGTCCTCGCCGGCGGCAAGGATCGCCTGCGGCGTTAGCGGATCGACCAGTTTCACCAGCCGGCCGAAAATGGAATCGGCGCTCGCACGGGATACTTGTTGCGAAACGATAATGGAGGCCAGGCTTCGAAAGCCGGGCTCCGACAGCCGCAGCGGCACCTCGCCGGCCATGCCGCGCACCTTTTCCAGGCGCGGATCGATTGCGCAAAGCGCATCCAGCCCGCGCGCAATATCGTCCAGTGTCGCGATGCGTTGCATGTTTTCTTGTTCCTGAACCGACCTCACGGTAGCAATTGGCAAAACCGCTGCACAACCCGATTGCCGCTTGTGAGATGACGCTCCTGACATTCCGCTTCGCGCCGAGCCCGAATGGCGAACTGCATCTCGGCCATGCCTATTCGGCACTGCTCAACCAGCAACTGGCGCGTGCGGCCGGCGGCCGCCTGCTGCTGCGCATCGAGGACATCGACACGATCCGCTGCACGCCTGAATTCGAGGCCGGCATCTTTCGCGACCTCGAATGGTTAGGTCTCGAATGGGAACAGCCGGTGCGGCGCCAGGCCGAGCATTTCTCCGACTATCAGGCCGTGCTCGACCGGCTGGTCCGCGAAGAACTCGTCTACCCTGCCTTCATGAGCCGTGGCGAGATCAGGGCCTTCATCGCCGACAGCGAAAAGCGCGGCCGCGGCTGGCCGCGCGACCCGGACGGCGTGCCGCTTTATCCCGCCGCCGACAAGGCGCTGCCGGTCAGCGAACGCAACCGCCGCATCGCCGAAAATGCGCCCTTCGCCTGGCGCCTCGACATCGATGCAGCGCTGGCGCGCGTCGGCACGGATTTGTCCTGGCGCGAATTCACCAACGAGACGCTTTCGGCGACGCAGCGAGTCGAGGCGCGTCCGCAGGACTGGGGCGACGTCATTCTGGCGCGCCGCGACATCCCGACCAGCTATCACCTGGCCGTCGTCGTCGACGACGCTCTGCAAGGCGTCAGCCATGTCGTGCGTGGCCGCGACCTTTATTCCGCGACCGGCATCCAGCGCCTGCTGCAGGAACTGCTCGGCCTCGGCCAGCCGCAGTATTTCCACCACCGTCTCATACTCGGACCGGATGGGCGCAAACTGTCGAAGAGTTTTGCTGATACCGGCCTTGCCGCGCTGAGGCAGGCAGGCATGTCGCCGGACGATGTCAGGCGGCTGGTCGGGCTCTGACTAAAGCCGGGCCAGCCCCGCCTTGAGCAGCGCCAACGCGCCTATAAACGCGAAGGCGCCGCCCAGTCCCCAGGCAACCGCGAGCTTCAGATCTCTCAGGACGATGCCATGTTCGTTCGCGGCCATGACCGCGGCGAAAAAGCCGAGCGTGAACAGCAATGTGTTGCCGGTCGACCCAAAACCGTCCTCCTGCATGATGGCGTCGAGCGCTGAACCGAAGAAGAAGCCGAACACGGCCACACTGGCCACCGTCATCAAAAGCCAGCTTGTGTCGAGATGCAACAGCATGCGCGCTCCCTGTCGAAGCCAAAACGCCATGTCGCCGGATCCATCGACAGAAGTCGATTGCCCTGACGCCGCCCTTTGAATTCGGCCACCTCCTACATCAGGATGAGCTTATGTACCAATTGTTTCGCTTTGCTTGCCGGATTGAACCGCATTAGAGCAATTGCCGTATTTGTCTCTTCACCGAATCGGACCTCTCCACCGGAAACGGCTTCCCCGAAAATGCACAGTCTCAAGCGGTTCATCCCCGCCTCGTTTGTCGTCCTGTGGGCGACAGGTTTCATCGGCGCGCGCTACGCCATGCCCTGGGCCGAGCCCTTCACCTTTCTGGCGGCCCGCTTTGTCATCGCCGCCTTGCTGCTCGCCGGCCTGATGCTCGTGCTTGGCTCGAAGCGAGCCACAAGGGCAGAAGCGCTTCACGCCACGGTCTCCGGCATCCTCATGCATGGCATCTATCTCGGCGCGGTGTTCTGGGCGATCCACAGGGGCATGCCCGCCGGGCTTTCGGCGCTGATCGTCGGCCTGCAGCCACTGATCACGGCCGTGCTTGCCGGCCGGTTCCTCGGCGAGGCCATCCTGCCGCGCCACTGGGCCGGCCTTGCCGTCGGCCTTGTGGGGGTGATCATCGTGCTGTGGCCAAAGCTCGGCGCTCTCGGCGGCGGCGTTACGCCCGAAACGCTGGCGGCGTCGCTGGTCTCGGTGCTGGGCATGAGCGCCGGGACCATCTGGCAGAAGCGCTATGCCTCGGGTGGCGACCTGGTGGCGGCGACGATGTGGCAATATATCGGCGGCGGCTCGCTGATGATCCTGGCTTCGCTGGCCCTTGAGACCCACACGGTGATCATCAACGGCGAACTGATCTTCGCCATGGCCTGGCTGGTCCTGGTGCTGTCGATCGGCGCCATCTTCTTGCTGATGGTGATGATCCGCGACGGCGAGATGTCGAAGGTCGCGTCGCTGTTCTACCTGGTGCCGGCCGTCACCGCTGTCATCGCCTGGGCGCTGTTCGGCGAACGGCTCAGCCTCGTGCAGATCGTCGGCATGGCAATCGCGACGCTCGGCGTCGGGCTGGCCACGGCTCGGCCAGCCAAAACCTAGCTGCCGACACGCGCGCGCGCTTCGAGAAAGCGGCTGATCGCTGCATTGAGTTCGCCGCCGAGGATGAAGATCGCCGACAGCATATAGAGGAAAACCACGGCGATCATGATCGAGGCGAGGCCGGCATAGGTCGTCACATAGGACGAGAAATGGTCGAGGTAGGTCGCGAACATCGTCGAGCCGACAAGCCACGCAGCCAGAGTGAAAATGATGCCAGGCACCAGCGAGACAAAGCGGCGCTTGCCCGCCGGCAGCCAATAGTGGACGGCAAACAAGCCACCAATGATGACGGTTGAGGCGATGACGTAACGCCACAGCGTGATCGTGCCCGTATAGGGTTTGATCCACTCGAAATGAGCTTCCGCCAGCCGCGCCAGCAAGGGCGCAAAGACCAGGAGCACGCTGATCGCCAGGAAACCGGCCGTCGCGATCAGCACGAAGAAAATGCTCTGCACCCGGCGGTAGATGATGCCGCGCGTTTCGGCGACGCGGTAGGCGCGGTTGAGCGAGGTGCGCAGCGCCTCGATGCCGTTGGAGGCGAAATAGGCCGCCAGCAGCACGCCGTAGGTCAAAAGATCGGTGCGCCGCACGGTCAGCACGTTGAGCACTTCGCGCGCGATAGGCTTCGCGATCTGTTCGGGCCAGGTGTCGAAGACCAGGTGCACGGCAGTATCGGCGAACGCCTGCGCGCCGAGGAAGCTCGCCAGCGTGGTGGCGAAGATCAGGAACGGGAACAGCGCCATCAGCGAAGTGATCGCCAGATGGCTGGCCATGGCCCAGCCGTCATCGGTGTTGAAATGGCCAAGCGCGTCATAGAGCACGCGGCGCAGCACGACGATATTCCGCATCAAGAGCCGCGTTCCCTTCGATTGTCTCGACGCCGCGAATATGGGAAGGGATTGTGGCAAATGGCAACCCTTGCTCAAACCACGACGCCGCCTGCCAAAGAGTTGCGCACCATCATCGTCACCGGCGCCTCGTCCGGGATAGGCGCCCACTGCGCCCGTGCGCTGAAGGCGGATGGCTGGCGGGTGCTTGCAACGGCGCGCAAGCCTGAAGACATAGCCTCACTCGAAGCAGACGGCATCGAGGCGTTTTACCTCGATTACCGTGAGCCGGACTCTATCGAAGCCCTTGTGGGCTCGGTGCTGGAGCGGACAGGCGGACGCCTCGACGCCCTGTTCAACAACGGCGCCCATGCACAGCCCGGCGCCGTGGAAGACCTGCCGGTTGCGGCATTGCGCGAGCAGTTCGAGGCCAATTTCTTCGGCTGGCACGACCTCACCCGACGCATCGTACCGGTAATGCGTCGCCAGGGACATGGCCGCCTCGTTCATTGTTCCTCGATCCTTGGGCTAGCGCCGGTGCCTTTTCGCGGCGCCTACTCAGCCTCCAAGCACGCGCTCGAAGGCCTGATGCTGTGCATGCAGCAGGAACTCAGGGGCAGCGGCATCCATGTCTCGCTGATCGAACCGGGGCCGGTGACCTCGAAAATCGCCAGCAACGGGCTGTTCTGGTTCCTGAAAAACATCGACCACGAGAATTCCGTCCACCACCTCGCCTATGCCACGCAGCTGGCGCGGCTTCGGGCCGGCGGCAGCTCATCACGGCTGAAAAAGGGGCCGGAGGTGGTCTATGCGGCCTTGCGCCATGCACTTCTGTCGCGGCGCCCGCGCCCGCACTATGTGGTAACAGTGCCGGCCAGGATCGGCGTGATGCTCAAGCGCATCCTGCCGGCATCGATGCTCTACCGCGTTCTGGCCAGACGCGCCTGACCGCAACAGAACTGGGAACAGATCATGGCAACCGTCATCAAAGTCCTCCTCGTCCTCGTCATGGTCGCCGTGGTGATCGTGCTTGTCCGCGGCCTCATCAACATGATGCGCGGCGGCTCCGGTGTGAGCTCGAACAAGCTGATGCAGGCGCGCGTGCTGTTGCAGGCGCTGGCGTTGGCACTGATCCTGCTGGTGGTGTACTTCACCCGCAAGTGACGGCCGTTCGGGAGGCGACGTGGTCAAGCTCAACAAGATCTACACCCGCACCGGCGATGACGGCACCACTGGCCTCGGCACCGGTGAACGCAGGCTGAAATCCGACCTGCGCGTCGATGCCTACGGCACCGTCGATGAAGCCAATGCCTGCATCGGCATCGCCCGCCTGCACACAGCGGCAAGTTATCCCGCCATCGACGCCATGCTGTCCCGCATCCAGAACGATTTGTTCGACCTCGGCGCCGATCTCGCCGTGCCCGACGACGGCAAGCCGCTTGGCTACGAACCGCTGCGCATCATCGCCTCGCAGACCGACCGCGTCGAAAAGGATATCGACCTTCTCAACAAGGATCTGCAGCCGCTCAAATCCTTCGTGCTCAATGGCGGCACGCCGGCGGCGGCAGCACTTCATCTTGCCCGCACCGTGGCGCGACGGGCCGAGCGGATCATGGTGGCACTGGCGCAGGACCCGGCCGAACATGTCAATCGCGAGGGGCTGAAATACATAAACCGCGTCTCGGACTTTCTGTTCGTCGCCGCTCGTGCGGTCAATGACAACGGAAATGCCGACGTGTTATGGGTGCCCGGCAAGAACCGCTGAATTTTCGAAGGCGGGAAAGGGCTTGGGGCATGTTCATCCCGCTTTACGACTCCAACAGGTTGCGCCACATCCGGCTGCAATATGTGACGATCGGCCTGATCGCGGCCAACGTGTTGGTCTTTCTCATCACCACGATCGGCGGCGAAAATTTCAACAACGCCGCCGTGCTCGGCCTCGGCTTCATCCCTTCGGTTGTCCACGACACGGCAGAACTCTCGCCCCAATTCGTCGTCATTCCGGAGAGCCTGAGTTACCTCACCTATGCCTTCCTGCATGCCGATATCTTTCATCTCGGCGGCAACATGCTGTTCCTGTGGGTGTTCGGCGATAATGTCGAGGACGCACTCGGCCACATCCGCTACCTTATCTTCTACCTGCTTTGCGCCATCGCCGGCGCCTTCTTCCAAGGGCTCGTCGCCTGGAGTTCGGAGGTGCCGCTGATCGGCGCCTCCGGCGCCATTGCCGGCGTCGTCGCCGCCTATCTGGTCCTCTACCCCCGGGTGAAAGTGTGGGTGCTGGTCTTTGCCCGCATTCCGCTGCGTATCCCGGCCTTCATCCCGCTGATCCTGTGGATCGGCTTCCAAGTGGTGATGTTTGCCGCCGGCGGCGAAAACCAGATATCCTGGGCCTGCCATATTGGCGGCATCATTGCCGGTGGCGTGCTGGTGCTCATCATGCGCAGCCGCGGCGTGCCGCTGCTCGCCGGTGACGACGGCGAGCCGGAACCCGCCGATCAGCCAGCCGCTTCTACTGGGCCGGCGCCAGCCGGTCCCGCTCCCGTGCAACCTGAGACGCGTTGGGGCCGAGGTGGCGCTTCCGGTCACAACTGAACCGATTTGAGCGGTTTGGCCGCTGCCGTGGCATATTGACGTGTTGCGTCTCCACAACTACGGAGAGCGCCACCGCTAGGCGGCAGAAGACAAGAATTCCGTCCGGCCAGAATTCCGTTTGGCCGCAATTCAGTCAGGAATGTCGGCTTTCGACAACTCTGCGGAGGCGCACGCTGCTATAGCGCGCCCGGATATCTCAGGAGAGGTGACAGGCAAATGAAGATCCTTGTGCCCGTGAAGCGGGTTGTGGATGCGAACGTCAAGGTTCGCGTCAAGGCTGATGGTTCGGCGGTTGAACTCGCCAACGTCAAGATGGCGATGAACCCGTTCGACGAGATCGCGGTGGAAGAGGCGCTCCGGCTGAAGGAAGCCGGCAAGGCCGAAGAGATCATCGTCGTGTCGATCGGCCCGCAGCAGGCGCAGGAAACGCTCCGCACCGCGCTCGCCATGGGCGCCGACCGCGCCATCCTGGTCAAGACAGACGAACAGACCGAGCCGCTCGGCGTCGCCAAGGTGCTGAAGGGCGTCGTCGACGCCGAGCAGCCCGGTCTCGTGATCCTGGGCAAGCAGGCGATCGATGATGACTCGAACCAGACCGGCCAGATGCTGGCCGCCCTGCTCGGCTGGGCACAGGGCACTTTCGCCTCCAAGGTCGTGATCGACGGCGACAAGGCCAAGGTGACGCGCGAAGTCGACGGCGGCCTGCAGACGGTAGAGCTGAAAATGCCGGCGATCATCACCGCCGACCTTCGTCTCAACCAGCCGCGCTATGCCTCGCTGCCCAACATCATGAAGGCCAAGAAGAAGCCGCTCGACGAAAAGAGCCCGGCCGATTACGGCGCCGACGTCAAGCCGCGCCTGAAGGTGCTCAAGACCGAGGAGCCCAGCGGCCGCAAGGCGGGCGTGAAGGTCAAGAGCGTCGCCGAACTGGTCGACAAGCTGAAGAACGAAGCCGGCGTGCTCTGAGACTGGAAGGAACAGATAAAATGACCATTCTCCTCATCGCAGAACACGACAACGCAACTCTTTCCGACCAGACCGCCAAGGCGCTCTCGGCGGCGCTGCAGATCGGTTCGGACGTGCATGTGCTGGTCGCCGGCAAAGGCGCCAAGGGCGCGGCCGACGCCGCCGCCAAGCTCGAGGGCGTGAGCAAGGTGCTGCTGGCCGAGGCCGACGAACTGGCCGAGCGCCTCGCCGAACCGCTCGCCGCACTCGTTGTCTCGCTGGCCGGCGCCTACGACACCATAATCGCGCCGGCGACCTCGTCGGGCAAGAATGTCGCGCCGCGCGTGGCGGCCCTGCTCGATGTCGCGCAAGTCTCCGAGATCATCGAAGTGGTTTCACCAGACACGTTCAAACGGCCGATCTATGCCGGCAACGCCATCCAGACGGTGCAGTCGAGCGACGCCAAGAAGGTCATCACCGTGCGCACCGCCTCCTTCCAGGCTGCCCCCGAGGGCGGCTCGGCAGCTGTCGAGACGGTCAAGGCCGCGTCCAATCCGGGCCTGTCCACCTTCGTCGAGAACAGGCTGTCGGAAACCGACCGTCCGGAACTGACCTCGGCCAAGATCATCATTTCGGGCGGCCGCGCGCTCGGCTCCTCGGAAAAGTTCCAGGAAGTCATTCTGCCGGTCGCCGACAAGCTCGGTGCAGCCGTCGGCGCCTCGCGCGCTGCCGTCGACGCCGGCTACGCCCCGAATGACTGGCAGGTCGGCCAAACCGGCAAGGTCGTGGCGCCGGACCTCTATATTGCCGTCGGCATTTCCGGCGCCATCCAGCACCTTGCCGGCATGAAGGATTCGAAGGTCATCGTCGCCATCAACAAGGACGAGGAGGCGCCGATCTTCCAGGTTGCCGATTATGGCCTCGTCGGCGACCTGTTCGTCATCCTGCCGGAACTGCAAAAGGCGCTTTGACGCTCTCTGCCAAAGCGTATTAAATTGTGAAAGGGTGGGGTAGACGAAGCTACCCCACCCTTTTAGTTTGCACTGCACAAAAAGCAGGCCGCAAAGGCCTTTTCGACGGGATCGCTGCAAATGGCCAAGATCGAGACGATCGGCATCATCGGCGCCGGCCAGATGGGCGGCGGCATCGCGCATGTATCAGCACTTTCGGGTTTCAAGGTGCTGATCTACGACGTCTCGCCCGACCGTATCGAGAAGGGCATTGCCACGGTCAGCGGCAACATGGCCCGTCAGGTCGGCTCCGGCAAGCTTGAGGAAAAGCTGCGTAACGAAGCGATGGCGCGCATTTCCGCAGCCCCCACCATGGCTGATCTCGCCGGTGCCGATCTGGTTATCGAGGCGGCGACCGAGGACGAGACGGTCAAGCGCAAGATTTACGCGCAGCTCTGTCCCCAGCTCAACCCGGAAGCCATTCTGGCGACCAACACCTCGTCGATTTCGATCACCCGGCTTGCGGCGCAGACCGACCGTCCCGAGCGTTTCATCGGCATACATTTCATGAACCCCGTGCCGCTGATGAAGCTGGTCGAACTGGTGCGCGGCATCGCTACCGAGGATCAGACCTTCGAGGCGGCCAAGGCCTATGTGAAACAGCTCGACAAGACGATCACCGTCTCTGAAGATTTTCCGGCCTTCATCGTCAACCGCATTCTATTGCCGATGATCAACGAGGCGATCTACACGCTCTATGAGGGGGTCGGCTCGGTCGATGCCATCGACACCGCCATGCGGCTCGGCGCCAACCATCCGATGGGACCGCTGCAGCTCGCCGATTTCATCGGCCTCGACACCTGCCTGTCGATCATGCAGGTGCTGCATGACGGCCTGTCGGATTCGAAATATCGCCCCTGCCCGCTGCTGGTGAAATATGTCGAGGCCGGCTGGCTCGGCCGCAAGACCGGGCGCGGCTTCTACGATTATCGCGGCGAGCATCCGGTTCCGACGCGCTAACCACCAGACCGAAAGTTCCGTGCTACCTCAGGACGCCGCTGCAAGCGGCGGCTCTGCTTGGCCTCTTGACCCGGTATCGTCAGGCGCCACGGAAACACAGCCGCGGCCGGCGGCCTTGGCCGCATAGCAGGCAGCATCGGCCCGGGCGATGATCTCGTCGACTTCACCGCTGTTGCTGTGGATCGGCGCCAGCCCGATGCTGGCATCGATCGCATGCGGCCGGCCGTCCCAGCTGAACTGCAGGCCGCGGATGGCGTCGATGACCGAGCGTGCGGCAATCCTGGCGCCGGCGCTCGACCCGGCTTTCAGGATGACCGCGAATTCGTCACCGCCGAGGCGGGCCACGATATCCTCCGGCCCAAGCGCACCGCGAATGGCCTCGGCAACCCGCTTCAGCAAGGCGTCGCCGGCGGCGTGCCCGCCAGTGTCGTTGACCAGCTTGAAATGGTCTAGATCGATGAACATGAAATGATGCTCGCCCGCCGGCCTGGCCGTGCCGGCCTTGCGGCTCCGGTCGACCAGTTCCTCCATGGTGCGGATAAAGCTCGAACGGTTGGCAAGGCCGGTCAGCGCATCATGCGCGGCGGCATAGGCGAGTTGGCGCTGCAAGGCGCGCGCATCTGTGAAGTCCTGGAAGACGATGACCAGGCCGCAGAACTCCTGGCGGTCGTTCATGATCGGCGACACCACCTGGCGGATGCTGCAGCGCGTGTCGTCGCGACGGATGAGGACGGCGCGACTGTTTTGGTCGGCAGGGCTGGCGCTGCCGAGCGCCGGCCGCGTCATGCCGATCCTTTGCCCGGTTTCTTCGTCCACCGCCCAGTAGACATGGCCAAGCGTCTTGCCGAGCGCCTCCGCGCCAACAACGCCGGTGAGCTTTTCGGCGACCGGGTTCATGAAGGTGATGCGGTTGGCGGCATCGGTGCAGATGACGGCGTCGCCGATCGACTGCAGCGTCACCCTCAGCCGCTCCTTCTCGTCGGCCAGCATTGCCGCCGATACGATGAGGCTTTCCTCGGTTTGCTTGCGCTGGGTGATGTCGGTCAGGCTGCCGATGGCCCTGACCAGCCGTCCGTCCTTGTCGCGTTCGAGCGTCTTGCCGCGGTCGAGGATCCAGACCCAGTGGCCATCCTTGTGGCGCATCCGGAACTCGGCTTCGAAGAACGGTGTCCTGCCCTCCAGATGGGCACGATCGGCTTCGGCGACGTTTTCGCGATCGTCGGGGTGGATCATCGCCAGCCAGCGGTCGGGGTCGCCGTCCAGTTCGCCATCGGCATAGCCCAGCATCTTCACCCAGGTGGCGGAGTAGGTGGTGCCGCCCTTCCGCATATCAAGATCCCAGACGCCTTGTCCGGCGCTGGCCAAGGCAAAATTCCAGCGCGTTTCGGCTTCGGCTATGCGCGCCTCGGATTGCTTGCGCGCATCGATATCCTCGATCTGGGAGACCAGGTAGAGCGGGCTCCCGCTCTTCTCGTCGCGAATGACGGAACCGGCAAGATGGGCCCATACCGGCGTGCCGTCCTTCCTGAGGTAGCGCTTTTCGAAGTGGAAGGCGTTGACGGTGCCCGCCCGCATGCCTTCCATCGTCTCACGGCCGATCTGCACATCGTCGGGATGGGTGATCTGGAAGAAGGTCAGCGCCTCGATCTCCTGCTTGCTATAGCCGAGCATGGCGGCGAAGGCCGGGTTGGTTTCATGGATGCGGCCGTCGAGGCCGACAATGGCGATGCCGATCGCCGAATCCTCCATGGCGCGGCGGAAACGCTGCTCGCTTTCGGCGATCTGCCGGCGGTCGTCCAGTATCCGGTAAATGAACAGGGCGGCGAGAATCAGCGCAACGGCGGCGACCGGCACCGATATCTGCAGGCAGAGTTTCAGCACTTCGGCGCTGACATCGAGCCGCGACAGCAGGAGCGCGACCACGGCAGCGCAAAGCCCTCCGGCCGCAAGCACCAAAGCCACGTGACTGTCAGCCCGCAGGCTTTTTCGCTCTCGTCGCATCACTGTGCATGCCACCCCATGCGCAACACATTTCTGCAAAAAACACTGGATGATCGATTTTAAGGAAAGGTTGCGCCGGAGCCACCGGCAACACGGTGAACCCGCAAACAATTCCCGGCATGATTAAGGATCGGTGATTATTGGGCGATCTTGGACGGCCCGGTCACCAGCGCACGAAGAACCGTCCCCCGAGCGCGCCCAGACCGGCGAGGACGGCGATGGCGAGCGTGTACCAGGTGGCGACGAAAAGCGGAGAATCGTCGAAGCAGTGCGCGGCGTAGAAGGTCGCCGCCAGGCCGCCGGCGAGCAGTCCCGCGACCGCCCCGGCCAACACCGGCCGCGTCGGCGCTCCATAGCGCAGCATCCACAGGAAGACGGCAAGCGGGCCGATTCCGATCAGCGGGATGAAGCCCATGCAGATCATCATGTTGGAGCCGACCATGCGCGTGCTCCACATCGGCTCCGGCACCATGAACAGTTCGAGAGCCACCGCCACGGCCACCAGCAGCGGCGCCGCCAGCATCCAGGCCGCGGCTCTTGCCGTCGAAGCTCCCGGCGTCGACAACGCCCGGACCAGGCCAAAGGCGGTGACGGCGAGCACGATGGTGAACACGAACTTCGCCAGGAACCGCATCGTGTGCATGGCGGTCATGATGTCGGGACGCGGGCCGATGGTGAGAAAGAAGACCAGAGCCGCGATCACCGCCGCGGCTGCCGCCGCCATCAACCAGGCCGAGCGCAGCGGCATCGCCTTGCTGCTTGTGTCGGCGTCGAGTGCCTTGATGAGATCCTCCGTCCTCATGTCACTGCCGCCCGAAGCGCCCCTGCCCAAATCGCTTGGCGATCGCGGCAAGCCCGCGATGCAGCGACACCCGCACCGCCGTCTCGCTGACGCCGAGCCTGGCCGCCGTCTCGCCGATGGAGCGGCCGTCGACCGAGATCGAAGAAACGACGGAACGCTGCGCAGCCGGCAGTCCGTCCAGCGCCCGGTTGATGTCGCGTTCGCTGACGGTCTCGGTTTCCGGCTCGGCAAAGGTCTCGGCGATCTCGTCGATCTCGATTTCGATGCGCCGTCCGCGCCGCCGGAAAGCATCGATCAGCTTGAAGCGGGCTATCGCATAGATCCATGGCAACACCGGCGCGTCCTGGCGCCAGGTATGCCGTTTCACATGAATGGCCAGCAAGGTTTCCTGCACGACATCCTCGGGATCGACCCCGCCCTGTACGATCTTGCGCCTCGCAAAGCCGCGAACCAGCGCGGCGATCCGGTGCAAAAAGTCGGCGTAGGCCCTTTCATCTCCCGCGATCGCGGCCCGCATCAGCCGGGAAAGCTCGGCCTCATCCTTGCCGCTCACAAGAGTTCACTCCCCGATCTTCGCGCCTCGGCACCGATTTGTTACGTGTCCGGCGAAATGATGTCCAAGCCAAAGTGCCGCAAAATCACGAAAGTTTGCGGGAGCGGCGACCGATTGAAGCAGCCGAGCAATGTTGACTACTGCTGTCAGGTATCGATAGGTGCAGCCTGCGAAACCAGAACCACCGAGATTAAGGATGACGCCATGAGATACACGCTCTCCACCCTAGCGGGGGCCACAGCGCTGGCCGTGAGCATGATCGCCGGGCCGGCAATGGCCGCGGATGCCGGCATCATCGTCTACAACGCCCAGCATGAGAGCCTGGCCAAGGAATGGGTCGAAGGTTTCACCAAGGAAACCGGCATCAAGGTCACGCTGCGCAATGGCGGCGACAGCGATTTCTCCAACCAGATCGTCGCCGAGGGCGCTTCTTCGCCGGCCGACGTGTTCCTGACCGAAAACTCGCCGGCGATGACCCTGGTCGAAGCGGCGGGCCTTTTCGCGCCGGTCGACGCCGACACGCTGGCGCAAGTCCCGGCCGAATTCCAGCCGAGCAGCGGCAAATGGGTGGGTGTCGCGGCGCGCAGCACCGTCTTTGCCTACAACAAGACCAAGCTCACGGCCGAAAAGCTGCCCAAATCGATGCTCGATCTCGCCGATCCCGCCTGGAAAGGCCGCTGGGCAGCCTCGCCTTCCGGCGCCGATTTTCAGGCCATCGTCAGCGCGTTGCTCGAGCTCAAGGGCGAAGCCGCAACCGCCGACTGGCTGAAGGCCATGAAGGAGAATTTCACCGCCTACAAGGGCAACGGCACGGTGATGAAGGCGGTCAATGCCGGCGAGATCGAAGGCGGAATCATCTACCACTATTACTATTTCGGCGATCAGGCAAAGACCGGCGAAAACAGCAAGAACGTCGAACTGCATTATTTCAAGAACCAGGATCCCGGCGCTTTCGTCTCGATCTCCGGCGGCGGCGTGCTCGCCTCGAGCAAACACCCGAAGGAAGCCCAGGCGTTCCTCAAATGGGTGACCGGGAAAGGCGGCCAGGACGTGCTGAAGACCGGCACGTCCTTCGAATACGCTATCGGCAAGGACGCGCAGTCCAATCCCAGGCTGGTGCCGCTGGCCGACCTGCAGGCGCCGAAGGTCGATCCGGCGACACTGAACTCCAAAAAGGTGACGGAACTGATGACGGCAGCCGGCTTGCTTTAGGCTGGGTTCGTCCTAAAAGGGCAACGATTGCGCTCCTGCCGGACTTTCCGCAGGAGCGCTCTGTTTTCGAGATGGCATTGTCCATGACGACACATTGCGTTTCCGGCCGCGCCTGCGGCGCCCCCGCCCCGGCGGCAGTGGCGCGGGTGAGGTGATGCAGTCTGTCGTCGATCTCGCACGTTCAGGCCAGGCAGCCAAGCGGTCCCGCCGGAAGCCCATGTCCTGGATCGCGCTTGCCGCCATAATTGTCTCGCTGCTGTCGCTGCTGCCGCTGGCGTTCATCATCTGGATCGGTGTGCAGATCGGCTGGGACACTGCTTCGGCCCTGGTCTTCCGGCCGCGCGTCGGCGAACTTCTGGTCAACACCGTGCTTCTGGTGGCGCTCACCGTGCCGATCGCCACCGTGCTGTCGGTGACGCTGGCATGGCTGACCGAGCGCAGCGACCTGCCCGGCGCCCGCCTGTGGGCTTGGCTGTCGGTGGCGCCGCTCGCCATCCCCGCCTTCGTGCATTCCTACGCCTGGATCACCATGGTGCCGACCTTGCACGGCCTGTGGGCCGGCGTGCTGGTCTCGGTTCTCGCCTATTTCCCGTTCCTCTATCTGCCGCTGGCGGCGGCTCTGCGCCGGCTCGATCCTGCTTTGGAGGACGCAGCCGCAGCACTCGGCCTTGGACCATGGCGGGTGTTTTGGCGTGTCGTGCTGCCGCAGCTGAGACTGGCCATTTGCGGCGGCGCGCTGCTGGTCGGCCTGCATCTGCTGGCCGAATACGGCCTCTACGTCTTCATCCGCTTCGACACTTTCACCACGGCGATCGTCGACCAGTTCCAGTCGACCTTCAACGGTCCCGCCGCCAACATGCTGGCCGGCGTCCTGGTGACTTGCTGCTTCGTGCTGCTCGCGCTGGAGGTGCTGGTGCGCGGCGAGGAACGCTATGCCCGCGTAGGCTCGGGTGCCGCGCGCCGCCAGCAGCGCACCAGGCTCGGTCGCGCCACCCTGCCCTGCCTGGCTCTGCCTGCCATCGCCACGCTTCTCGCCATCGGCGTGCCCTTCGTCACCATCGGCCGCTGGCTGGTCGCCGGCGGCGCCGACGTCTGGCGTTTGGACGAGATCGGCCTGGCGCTTGGCCAGACGCTGTTCCTGGCGCTGGCCGGCGCCTTGCTTGCGACCATCGCCGCCATGCCGATGGCCTGGATCTCGATCCGCGCGCCGGGACCGCTGCAGCGGCTGCTCGAAGGCTGCAACTACATTGTCGGTTCGCTGCCCGGCGTGGTCATCGCGCTGGCCTTGGTCACCATTACCGTGCGCATCGCCATGCCGCTCTACCAGACGCTGTTCACAATCCTGGTCGCCTATGCCCTGATGTTCCTGCCGCGCGCCTTGATCAGCCTCAGAGCCTCGATCGCACAGGCGCCGGTCGAGCTCGAACGCGCCGCCGCCAGCCTTGGCCGGCCGCCGCTGAAGGCGCTTTGGTCGACAACGATTCGCCTGTCGGCGCCGGGGGCTGCGGCCGGCATGGCGCTGGTCGCGCTCGGCATCATGAACGAGCTGACCGCCACCCAGATGCTGGCGCCCAACGGCACGCGCACGCTGGCCATGGCGTTCTGGTCCTATAGCGGCGAGATCGACTATGCCTCCGCCGCCCCTTACGCCTTCATCATGGTGGCGATGTCGCTGCCGCTGACCTGGCTGCTCTATGTCCAGTCGAAACGGATGGCCGGGCGATGAGCTTTCTCGAAATCAGTGGCCTCACCAAGCACTACGGCCCGGTCGCAGCCCTTGCCGGGGTCGACCTCAGCGCCGCCAGCGGCAGTCGCACCGCCATCGTCGGCCCGTCCGGCTGCGGCAAGACCACCTTGCTGCGGCTGATCGCCGGCTTCGAGGCGCCCGACCAGGGCCGCGTCGTGCTCGACGGCGAAGTGCTGGCCAATGGCGGCCATGCGGTGCCGGCGCACCGCCGCGGCATCGGCCTGGTGGCGCAGGATGGCGCCCTGTTCCCGCATCTCAGCATCGGCGACAATATCGGCTTTGGCATGGCCCGCGGCGAGGACCAGCGCGCCGAGCGCATCGCCGAGCTCGCCTATACCGTCGGGCTGGACAAGGCGATCCTCAAGCGCCGCCCGCACCAGCTCTCCGGCGGCCAGCAGCAGCGCGTGGCGCTGGCCCGCGCCATGGCGATGAAGCCCAGGCTGATGCTTCTCGACGAACCGTTCTCGGCGCTCGACACCGGTCTGCGCGCCTCGATGCGCAAGGCGGTGGCCGAACTACTCGAAGCCGCCGGCATCACCACCATCCTGGTCACCCACGACCAGGCCGAGGCGCTGTCCTTCGCCAGCCAGGTGGCGGTCATGCGCGACGGAAAGTTCTCTCAGATCGGCACACCGCGAGAACTCTATCTGCAGCCGAAAGACCGCATGGTTGCCGAGTTTCTTGGCGACGCCATCATCTTGCCGGCAAAGATTTCAGGCGGCTTCGCCACCTCCTCGCTTGGTCGCATAGCCGTCGACTCGAAGGAGCGGCGCGACATCGCCCGCATCATGCTGCGACCGGAGCAGGTGCAGGTAAAGCGCACGTCGCGCGAAGGCATGTCGGGTCCTGCGGGCACGATATTCGCCGAGGTGACGGACTCGGAATTCGCAGGCTCGATGTGCACCATTGCCGTGCGGCTGTTGAACAACCCCGATCCGCCGGACGCCGCGGCAATAGGCAGCACGCCGCTGATCCTGCGCAAACCGGGTATCGACGCGCCTTCCGTCGGCGAGATCGTGCGCCTGACCGTCTCCGGCAAGGCGCATGTCTTCGCCTGAACTGCCGATGCGTCGGATTGGCGCGAGCGGCTGCGTCAATCGACTCGTTTCCCAGCATTGTCGAACCAATGCAGCTTCTCGGCCCTGGCCACGACGCGCAGTTGATCGCCGGGTTTGGCCGTGGCGCGGCCGGCCACACGCACGACGATGCGGTTGCCGCCGGCGGCACAGTGAAGAAAGCTTTCGGCTCCCACAGGTTCGACCGCCTCGACCGCCGCAGGCAGAATAAGCGCGCCGGATGATGCCTCGGCACTGAAGGTGACGTCGGCATCCTCAGGGCGGAAGCCAAGCGTGGCGGCGTTCGTGGGCGCAAAGTCAATCGTCTTGCCATCAATCAGCGCTGGACCAGCCGATGCTTGCAAAAGAGGCAAAAGGTTCATCGGCGGCGCGCCGATGAAGGAGGCGACGAAGGTCGAGGCCGGCTTCTCGTAAATGTCAAGCGGCGCGCCCGTCTGCTCGACCAATCCGCCATTCATGACGACGAGAATATCGGCCAGCGTCATCGCCTCAAGCTGATCGTGGGTGACGTAGACCGAGGTGACACCGAGCGAGCGCTGCAAATTCTTGATTTCAACCCGCATCTGGCCGCGCAGTTTGGCGTCGAGGTTGGAAAGCGGTTCGTCGAACAGGAAGACTTTTGGATTGCGCACGATTGCGCGACCCATGGCCACGCGCTGGCGCTGGCCGCCGGAAAGCTCGCGCGGGCGCCGGTCGAGCAGCGCCGTGAGCTCCAGCACCTTGGCGGTCGAGCGAACCCTGCTGTCGATCTCGTCCTTGGGAGTACCCCGGTTGCGCAACCCGTAGGCCATGTTGTCGTAGACCTTCATATGTGGATAGAGCGCATAGTTCTGGAACACCATGGCGATGTCGCGCTCGGTCGGACCGATCGTGTTGACGATCTTGCCGTCGATGGCGACGGTGCCGGAAGAAATGGTCTCAAGCCCGGCGATCATCCGCAGCAGCGTGGACTTGCCGCAGCCGGACGGCCCAACCAGCACGCAAAGCTCCTTGTCGGGAATGGCGATGGAGACACCCCTCACCGCCTCGACGCCGCTGGGATAGACCTTCTTCACATCCTTCAGATCGACGGTCGCCATCGGCTTCTCACTTTTCGGAATCGACAAGTCCGCGCACGAACCAGCGTTGCATCAGCACCACGATCAGGATCGGCGGCAGTATGGCCAGCATCGCGGTGACCATGACCAGATGCCATTGGGTATCGGCATCGGCGAAGGAAACCATCTTTCTAAGTGCGATGACGATGGTGTTCATGTCGTTGCTGTTGGTGACGAGCAGCGGCCACAGGTACTGCGTCCAGCCATAGATGAAGAGGATGACGAACAGTGCTGCGATGTTGGTGCGCGACAGCGGCAGCAGGATGTCGAAAAAGAAGCGCCATGGTCCGGCGCCGTCGACACGCGCCGCTTCCACCAACTCACCTGGGATGGTCATAAAGAACTGGCGAAACAGAAGCGTGGCGGTGGCCGAGGCGATCAGCGGAATGATCAGGCCGGCATAGGTGTCGATCATGCCGAGATCGACCATCACCTTGTAGGTCGGCAGGATGCGCACCTCGACGGGAAGCATCAGTGTGATGAAGATCAGCCAGAAGAAGACCATCCGAAGCGGAAAACGGAAGAACACGATCGCATAGGCCGAAAGGATCGAGATGAAAATCTTCCCCACCGCGATGCCGAGCGCCATGATCGTGGTGTTGAGCAGCAATCGGCCGACACTGACGCCGCCGATGCGGCCGACACCGCCGAACAGCGCCTCGCTGTAATTGTTCCAGACCTGGTCGCCGGGCAAAAGAGGCAATGGCGGCTTGAGGATGGTCTGCAGCGTCTGCGTGGAGGCAACGAAGGTGTAGTAGATCGGGAAAGCGACGATCAGGATGCCCAGGATGAGCACGGCGTGGGCGATGGGGGCGCGAAGCGGGGACTGACCAATCATCGCTCGCGCTCAACCGTAGTGGACTTTGCGTTCCACATAGCGGAACTGGATGGCCGTGAGTGAGATGACGATGACCATCAGGATGACCGACTGCGCGGCCGAATCGCCGAGGATCAAATTGACGAAACCGTCATTGTAGACCTTGTAGACCAGCGTCTCGGTGGCCTTGCCTGGCCCGCCGCCGGTGACGGCATGAACGATACCGAAAGTGTCGAACAGCGCATAGACAGTGTTGACGACCAGCAGGAAGAAGGTCGTCGGTGCGAGCAGCGGGAAGACGATGGTCCAGAAGCGCTTCGTCTCCCCGGCGCCGTCCATGGCCGCCGCCTCTATCAACGTCTTCGGCACCGCCTGCAGCCCGGCGACGAAGAACAGGAAATTGTAGCTGATCTGCTTCCAGGCAGCCGCAGATACCAGCAGGATCATGGCTTGGTTTCCGTTAAGCAAGGGATCCCAGGCGATGCCGAGACCTCTCAAGGCGTAGGCCAGCGAACCGATCGAGGGGTTGAACAGAAACAGCCACAACATGC
This sequence comes from Mesorhizobium sp. M0058, assembly GCF_040323095.1. Lineage (NCBI taxonomy): Bacteria > Pseudomonadati > Pseudomonadota > Alphaproteobacteria > Hyphomicrobiales > Phyllobacteriaceae > Mesorhizobium > Mesorhizobium sp. M0058. Next base: position 38,085 of record NZ_JAMYUQ010000019.1, on the reverse strand, counting down.
CGGCAATCGCCGGCGCCACCGCATACGGCCAGATCAGCAGCGTGCGATAAAGGCCTCTGCCGCGCACCACCTTCTCGGCCATGACGGCAAGCAACAGGGCCACACCCATGGCGACGATCGCGGTCGCCAGAGAGAACACCAGCGTGACTTTGATCGAGTTGAGGTAGGCCGGGTCGGCCAGCACCTTGCGAAAGTTGGCGAGCCCGACGAACTTGCTCTTCAGCCCGAACGGGTCTTCCCTAAGCATCGACTGGTAGAGCGCCTGCCCGGTCGGCCAGTAGAAAAAGATCAGCGTAATGGCGAGTTGCGGCGCCACCAGCAGGTAAGGCAGGGTCTTGTTGGGGAAGACGACGCGTGGAGACAGGGTGATTCCCTCGCTGTTCGGGAAATCGTCCACGCGGGTCCGCGTGGACGAGGTTCAACTGACAAATCGCTTCAGTTTCCGATCGCTTCCTGAATCGCCTTGTTGCCGCGTGCGACCGCGTTGTCGAGCGCCTGCTGCGCAGTCTGCTGGCCGGCCAGCATCTTCTCGAACTCCTCATTCTCGATGTCGCGCACCTGCGGCAGGTTGACGAGGCGCACGCCCTTCGAGTTCTCGGTCGGCGCCTTGCCCAGCATCTGCAGGATCGGCGTCTCACGGCCCGGGTTCTTGTCATAGAAGCCGGACTTCTTGGTCGCCTCATAGGCAGCGAGCGTCACCGGCAGATAACCCGACTTCTGATGCAGATACTCCTGCACTTCGGTCTTGGACAGGTGGGAGAAGAACGCCGCGACGCCCTTGTATTCCTCGTCCGATTTGTTGCCGAACACCCACAGGCTGGCGCCGCCCGGCGTGGTGTTCTGGGGCGCGCCCTTGGCGTCACTATCATAGGGAAGCTGGCCGATGCCGTAGTTCATGCCCGACTTGACGATGTCACCGAGACCCCCCGACGATTCGGTGAAGATGCCGCATTCTCCGGCAAGAAAGATCTGCTTGGCTTCGGATGTACGGCCGCCATATTTGAAGGTGCCGTCCTTGGCCAGGTCGGCGAGCGCCTGGAAATGATTGACGAAGATCGGCGCATTGATCTTGAGCTCGACGTCGGTTCCGGCAAGTCCGTTCTGGTTGGTGCCATAGGAAACGTCATTCCAGGCAGCGAAGGCCTCAAGGTGGATCCAGGTCAACCAGGTCGAGGTATAGCCGCAGGAAGCGGCGCCGCTCGCCTTGATCTTCTTGGCGGCTTCCCACACCTCGTTCCAGGTCTTTGGCGGATTGTTCACATCAAGCCCGGCCTTCTGGAAGATATCCTTGTTGTAGTAGAGGATGGGCGACGAGGAATTATAGGGGAAGGACAGCATGGTCCCGTCCGGCTTCGAATAGTAGCCGACGATGCCGGGCAAATACTGGCTCTTGTCGAAGGTCACGCCGGCGCTGGTCAGCACATCGGCCACCGGCTTGATCGCACCTTCGGCGGCCATCATGACGCCGGTACCCACGTCGAACACCTGGATGATGTCGGGCGCTTGCCCCGCACGAAAGGCAGCGATGCCGGCATTCAGCGTTTCGGGATAGGTGCCCTTGAAAACAGGGAGAATTTCATAGTCGCTCTGGCTGGCATTGAAATCCTTGGCGATCTTGTCGACCACCTCGGCATTGGCGCCGGTCATTGCATGCCACCAACTGATCTGGGTGGCGGTGAAGGCGGAGGTGGTGGAAAGCAGGGTCAAGGTGGCGGCAACACCGGCCGCAAAGCCGAACAACTTCATGTTTCATCTCCCGTTTGTCATTGGCGAAAGGGGCGCTCCCGCGAACGCAATATGTGTCGCTGATGACAATCGGACAACGGATTTGTTGCTGTTTCGTGAATTTCATACCCGGCTAACTTCGCGCCCCCTCGCCTTGCAACGAGGACAGAGAGAAATGCCAAGCCGGCTCAGCGATAGAATGGGGCATGGTGGGCCTGCAAGGATCGCCGACCGCCCAGCGATGCGTGAAGGGCCCGCGTGACAGCGCCACGCACCTGCACCGTGCGGCCGCCAAACCGGCGCTCGGCCAGATCGAGATCGGCCGAGCGGCATCGCGCCAGGCGCTGCTGTAACCGTGCGTCTGGAATGAGAACAGGATCGCCGCAACGTACAACCCGAAAAACCCGCTGTAGTTGTAGTTCGCATAACCGATTCTTCGTCAAGCGTGGCATACTAATCAAGTGGACGGCTTGATTGCTGTGGGAGAGCAGGTGGGGCGAGATGCTGACGGTCTATAATTGTATCGTGCATGAGCACGATCTGAGACTGGTCGCACTGGCAGCGCTCATTTGCGGTATTTCTTCCTTCTCGGCGGTCAACCTGCTTCGCCATGTCGACCGCTCGAGCGAGCGCAACCGCTATACCTGGCTGATGATAGCAGCCACTTCCACCGGCTTCGGTATCTGGGCGACGCATTTCATCGCAATGCTTGCCTTTTCTCCCGGAATCCCCAACGCCTACAATACGGAAATGTCGGCGCTTTCGCTCGCCGGTTCCGTCGCCCTGACCGCCGCGGGCATGTGGATCGCCACCTTGCGCCGGGGCATCGACTACCCTCTGGTCGGGGGCGCGGTCCTCGGCGCCGGTATCGCCGCCATGCACTATATCGGCATGGCCGCCTTCGAGGTCGAAGGGCGCATCGTCTGGAACCCGCTGCTGGTAGGCGTCTCGGTGCTGACAGGCGTCACCCTCGCCGCGCTGGCGCTGCTGGTCGTGTTGCGACGGCCGTCCATGCAGGCCACAATCGCCGCCGCCATCCTGTTGACGCTGGCGATCTGCAGCCTGCACTTCATCGCGATGGGCGCGGTGTCGATCTTCCCGGACTCCTCCATCGAGATATCGCAGTTCACGGTCGAACCGATGTCGCAGGCCTTCGCCGCCGCTGCTGTCAGCCTGGCTATCCTGGTGCTTTCAGCCGCAGCATTGTGGATCGACCTGCGCTTCCGTCGTCACAAGATCGAGGCCGAGCGCATGCACGGCCTCGCCAACGCCGCCGTCGAGGGCCTGATCGTATGCGACGGCGCCCGCATCGTCAGCGCCAATGACAGCATCGCCGCGCTAACCGGCATTGCGCCGGAAGTGCTGAACGCGATGCTGCTTGGCGACCTCTTCGGCGAACGCACCGCGGCCGGCATGTCCGACTGCAGCGGACAGGCACAGGAAGCCGAACTCAGAGCCCATGACGGCGCCACCATCCCCGTCGAACTTATCGCCAGGAGCATCGACTATTGCGGCAAGCGGCACAGCGTTGTCGCCGTGCGCGACATCCGCGAACGCAGGAAGGCCGAGCAGGAGATCCTGCGCCTCGCCCATTTCGACCCGCTGACCGGGCTCCCCAACCGCCGCAGTTTCTCCGGCCGGCTTGAGGCCGAAATTGCCGTAATGGACCGCGGCGGCAAGGGTGGGCATCTTGCGCTGCTGCTGCTCGACCTCGACCGCTTCAAGGAAGTGAACGACCTGTTCGGGCACGGCGCCGGCGATGCCATGCTGCAGAAGGTGGCGCTATGCGCCTCCGCCGTGCTCCGCCATGAACAGATGCTGGCGCGTCTCGGCGGCGACGAGTTCGCCATCATCGCCCCGAACCTTCCCGACCCGCAGGCGGCCGGCCGCATCGCCGAGGCGGTGCTGGCGGCCATGCGCGAGGAAAACCGGCTGTCGGTCGGTGGCGGGCTGGTGTCGGCCAGCATCGGCATTGCACTTTATCCGCTCGACGCCGATGAGCCGACAATCCTGGTCAGCCACGCCGACACCGCGCTCTACCGCGCCAAGGCCGAGGGCAAGGACACCTACCGTTACTTCGAGGCCTCGATGGGCGCCGAGGCGCGAGACCGGCGCGTGATGGAGCACGAACTGCGCCAGGCCATGGCGCGCGATGAGTTTCGCCTCGTCTACCAGCCACAAAAGGAGATCAGCAGCGGTCGGATGGTCGGGTTCGAAGCGCTGATCCGCTGGCGCCATCCACAGCGCGGCGACGTGTCGCCGGCGACCTTCATCCCGGTGGCCGAAGACAGCGGCGTCATCATCCAGATCGGCGAATGGGTGCTGGCGACGGCCTGCGCCGAGGCAGCGCGCTGGAAGAACCCTCTCACCGTCGCGGTCAATGTCTCGGCGGTGCAGCTCCACAATCCGACTTTCAGCCGCAAGGTGCATGAAGTCCTGCTCGGCTCCGGCCTGACGCCCGGCAGGCTCGAACTCGAGATCACCGAAACGGCGCTGGTCAAGGACATGCCGCGCGCGCTGGCGACCTTGCGCCAGGTGAAGGCGCTTGGCGTGCGTGTGGCGATGGACGATTTCGGCACCGGCTACTCCTCGCTGTCCAATCTCCGCGCCTTCCCCTTCGACAAGATCAAGATCGACGGCTCATTCATCAAATCAGTCGACAGCAACGGCCAGGTGGCAGCCATCGTGCGCGCCGTTCTGGGGCTTGGCCGCGGTCTCGGCCTGCCGGTTCTGGCCGAGGGCGTCGAGACGCTGGGCGAGCTGAAATTCCTCGACGCCGAGGCCTGCGAGATCGGCCAGGGCTACTATCTAGGCCGGCCCAGCCCGATCGAGGCGTTCAGCGAACTGACCGGCGTAGCGGCACCGGCGGCACAAGACGACGCCGGCGTCAAACAACGCGGCGGCAGCATCTTGATGCTGCCGCCGGCGGCGGCCCTGCGCTCAGCCTAGAGCAATTAGTGTGAAACGGTTTTCCGTCCGAAATTGCGTCGAAACAAAAAAGTTAGCGCGGGTAGCCGTTTCGACGAAACGGTGAACCGCTCTAAGGGGCGAGTGCGGCCTCGACCAGGCGCTTGGCATCCGGTCCTGACCATTCGGCCGGTCCGTTCATATGCGCGATCAGGCAGCCTTCGCCATCGATCAGCATGGTGACGGGGAGGCCTAGCGCCAAGCCACGCGTCTTGACGTCGTTGAACAGCGCCAGCGTCGAATCGCGGTAGTAGCCGAGCGACCCGATGCCGATATCGGCGAGGAACTTCTTGGGCTTCACATCGTCGCCGGCATCGACATTGACCGCGACCACTTCGAAGGCATCGCTGCCCTTTTCCTTCTGCAAGGCGTCGAGCGCCGGCATTTCGGCGCGGCAGGGCGCGCACCACGTTGCCCACAGATTGAGCAGCACGGTCTTGCCGGCATGATCGGCGAGCGTCATCGGCTTGCCGTCGGGACCGTTGAAGGCGAGACTTTCCAGCGATTGCGGCGGATCGGCGGGCAGCAATGCCGCAACCTGGCCGGTGGCCGCGGCGGCAACTTTTTTGGCGCGGTCGCTCTTGGCGGCGCAGGCGACGTCGTCCTTGCTGTTGCCCGCGCCGGCCGCAGGTGCGCTGCCGGTGGCTGCGTTGTTGCCAGACCCGCTCTCGCTGACATATACCGCGACCGCGCCGGCCAGCACGCCCGCCAGCAAAGCGGCGAGGATCAGGCGCGGGGCCGGGAAGTATCTGTTACCGTCTGCCATTTTTCTAAGACTGCTCCGGAGCACGGGTTATAGCGATGAGCGACAAGAAGGCCAGCAACCAGATGTGGGGCGGACGTTTTGCCTCGGGTCCGGCCGCGATCATGGAAGCGATCAACGCGTCGATTTCGTTCGACCGCAAACTCTATGCCCAAGACATAAGAGGTTCGGTCGCCCACAGCGAGATGTTGGCTGAAACGGGCATTATTTCGGCGGCCGATCAAGAAAAAATCGCTCACGGGCTGAACACGATCCTGAAAGAGATCGAGGCCGGCACGTTCGAGTTCTCGACCCGGCTGGAAGACATTCACATGAACATCGAGGCCCGCCTCGCCGATCTGATCGGCCCGGCCGCCGGCCGCCTGCACACGGCGCGGTCACGCAACGACCAGGTGGCGGTGGATCTCCGGCTCTGGGTCAAGGACGAGTGCTTTCGCGTCGCCGAGGCGCTGAAGGGGCTGATCTCAGCCTTGCTCGACCGCGCCGAGGAGCATGCGGCGACCGTGATGCCCGGCTTCACCCACATGCAGGCGGCGCAGCCGGTGACCTTCGGCCATCATTGCATGGCCTATGTCGAGATGTTTTCGCGCGACCTGTCGCGGACCCACGATGCCATCGAGCGGATGGATGAAAGCCCGCTCGGCGCGGCAGCGCTTGCCGGCACCAGTTTTCCGATCGACCGCCACAAGACCGCGAAGGCGCTCGGCTTTCGCGAGCCGATGCGCAATTCGCTCGACAGCGTCTCCGACCGCGATTTCGCGCTGGAGTTCTTGAGCCTGGCCGCGATCTGCGCCACGCATCTGTCACGGCTCGCCGAAGAAATCATCATCTGGTCGACGCCGCAATTCGGCTTTGTCAGGCTGTCGGATTCCTTCTCCACCGGCTCCTCGATCATGCCGCAGAAGAAGAACCCGGACGCCGCCGAACTGGTGCGCGGCAAGACCGGCCGCGTCACCGGCCATCTGGTCGGCCTTTTGACGGTGATGAAGGGCATGCCGCTGACCTACGGCAAGGACATGCAGGAAGACAAGGAATCGGTCTTCGACGCCGCCGAGACGCTCGATCTGATGCTGGCGGCGATGACCGGCATGGTGCGCGACATGACGGTCAATGCCGCCGCCATGAAAAAAGCCGCCGGCTCGGGCCACGCGACCGCGACCGACCTCGCCGACTGGCTGGTGCGCACGCTGGGCCTGCCCTTCCGTGAGGCACACCATGTCACAGGCCGCGCGGTGGCGTTGGCCGAAGAGAAGAAGGTGAGCCTTGAAAAGCTGGCGCTGGAGGATCTGCAGTCGATCAATCCCGGCATCACCCAGGACATCTTCTCGGTTCTGGCCGTGCAGAATTCGGTCAAGAGCCGCACCAGCTTCGGCGGCACCGCGCCGTCGGAAGTCAGGAAGCAGATCCGCAGCTGGAAAAAGCGCATCGCCAAGGCATGATGCCGGGGTGCAATGCGCCTAAAACTCGGTTAAAAGCGCAGCACATAAAGTTTCGGACGGATGGATCGATGACCGCAAGCAGGATTTTGGTGACGCTGACGCTGCTGACGGCGATGGCTGCCGTGACCGCTTGCGGCCGTAAGGCCGGTCTCGACACGCCCTATGAAGCGGCCGTCCAGGCCCGCAAGGACGCCGAGCGCGCCAAACAGCCGGTACCGCCGGAGCCGGAAAAACCGGTCGTGGACAAGAAGTTCATCCTCGACCCGCTGATCTAGAGCCGATGAGACCGGCTTGGTCTTTCTGACCAGGTCTCGTGCTAACCAGGTCTCGTGCTTCAACTTCCGGAAACACTCTCGTGAACCATTTCGATTACCGCGACGGCGTGCTCCATGCCGAGGACGTGGCGATACCAGACATCGCCGCAAGCGTCGGCACGCCGTTCTATTGTTATTCGACGGCAACCTTGACCAGGCACTACCGGGTGTTCGCCGGGGCCTTTGCCGGGCTCGACACGCTGGTCTGTTACGCCTTGAAGGCGAATTCCAACCAGGCGGTGCTGCGAACGCTGGCAAAGCTCGGCGCCGGCGCCGACACCGTCTCGGAAGGCGAAATGCGCCGCGCGCTCGCCGCCGGCATCCCGGCCAGCAAGATCGTATTCTCGGGCGTCGGCAAGACCGCGCGCGAGATGGATTTTGCGCTCGAGGCCGGCATTCTCTGCTTCAATGTCGAATCCGAGCCGGAGCTTGAATTGCTGTCGGCCCGCGCCACCGCGCTCGGCAAGGTGGCGCCGGTCTCGCTGCGCATCAACCCGGATGTCGACGCCAGGACGCACAGGAAGATCTCCACCGGCAAGGCCGAGAACAAGTTCGGCATTCCCTGGCAACGGGCGCGCCAGGTCTATGCCCGCGCGGCCGGGCTGCCGGGCACCAAGCCCATCGGCATCGATACCCATATCGGCAGCCAGATCACCGAGTTGCAGCCCTTTGACGATGCTTTCGCGCTTCTGGCGGAACTGGTCGGCGCGCTGCGCGCCGATGGCCATGCCGTCGAGCATGTCGATCTCGGCGGCGGCCTCGGCATCCCCTACCGCACCGACAACAGCCCGCCGCCTTTGCCCGATGCCTATGCCGAGATCGTCAGGAAGCATCTGACAAAGCTTGGAGTGAAGGTGATGTTCGAGCCGGGCCGGCTGATCGTCGGCAATGCCGGCATCCTGGTCTCGGAAGTGATCTTCGTGAAGGAAGGCGACGCCAAGAACTTCCTCGTCGTCGACGCCGCCATGAACGATCTGATCCGGCCGACGCTCTACGATGCCTTCCACGACATCAAGCCGGTGGTGCAGCCGCCGGCCGACACGCCGCGCATGGCGGTCGATGTCGTCGGCCCGGTCTGCGAGACAGGCGACTATCTCGGCCTCGACCGTGACCTGCCCCGGCTCAAGTCTGGCGACCTAATTGCCGTCACCTCCGCCGGCGCCTATGGCGCGGTGCAATCCGGCACCTACAACACCCGCCTACTTGTGCCTGAGGTTCTGGTCGACGGCGACCGTTTCCACGTCGTGCGCCGGCGCCAGACCTATGACGAGCTGATCGGCCTGGATTCGGTGCCCGACTGGCTGAAATAGAAGCCGCAGCGCCGGCTGCGCTACAGCCGGTTCTGGATGAGCATCCTTGTGTCGGCGATCCTGTCCTCGTCGCGGCGGTAGAACGTCCATTGCTTGATGCGCTTGGGGCGCAGCAGGCCGGCCTGGGTAAGCACGCGCATATGTTCGGAGAGCGTCGCCTGCGTAATGCCGAGCTTCTCCGCGATCAGCAGCGCGCAAACGCCGTCCTCGACCAGATCGCCGTCTGCCTGGGCCGGGAAATGCGCCTGCGGATCCTTCAGCCAGTCGAGGATCTGCAGCCTGCGTTCGTTGGCGATCGCCTTGAAGACATCAACCTCTTGCATTTAGCCATTTTGCCAAGTTACTAATTGCTGTCAATCCCAAGGAGATGGTCATGACGAACGGCAACACCGTCACGCGCGAACGCATTGCCGCGATGGAACCGCGCATCCGCCGCTATATCAGGCACACGCCGGTGCTGCGCGTCGACATGGCCGATTTCGACCGGCCGCCGCTGGCGGTCGACCTCAAGCTCGAATGCCTGCAGCATTCCGGTTCGTTCAAAGCGCGCGGCGCCTTCACCAATCTGCTCGAACGGCCGGTGCCTGCGGCCGGCGTCGTCGCCGCATCGGGCGGCAATCATGGCGCCGCGGTCGCCTATGCCGCCATGCGGCTTGGCCACAAGGCGACGATCTTCGTTCCCGAAGTCAGCCCACCGGCCAAGCTGCAGCGCATCCGCGGCTACGGCGCCGAACTGATCGTCGGCGGCGCCCGCTATGCCGAGGCGCTGGCCGCCAGCGAGGCTTTTGCTGAAAAGACCGGCGCGCTGCAGATCCATGCCTTCAACCAGGAGGAAACATTGGTCGGCCAAGGCACGCTCGGCCTCGAAATCGAAAACGATCTGCCCGACATCGACACGCTGCTGGTCGCTGTCGGCGGCGGCGGCCTGATCGGCGGCATCGCCGCCTGGTTTGCCGGCGGCATCAGGATCATCGCCATCGAGCCCGAAGGCGCGCCGACGCTGCATCACGCCTTCGAAGCCGGCCACCCCGTCGATGCGCCCGCCGAAGGCGTTGCCGCCGATTCGCTGGCGCCCAAACGCGTCGGCGAGATGATGTTCCCGATCGCCGAGGCTTTTGTCGAGCGCTCCATTCTGGTCACCGACGACGCCATCATTGCCGCGCAGAAGGCGCTGTGGGAGCGGGTGCGGATCATCGCCGAGCCGGGCGGCGCAGCGGCCTTCGCAGCGCTGCTGTCCGGCCGCTACACGCCGGCGCCGGGCGAGCGGATCGCCGTCCTTGTCTGCGGCTCGAATACCGATCCGGCGAAATTCTAAACCTTGCTTCGACTGAAGTGGGACGCAAACCCGTCAAAGCTTTTCAAGTTTTCCGGAACCGCCTCGCCTTTGCCGTGTTTGCTGGTAAACTTCTGCTTGTTGAGTCCGGGCCATCCCGCCCGGGCAGGAAGGGCCGATGACGGAACGCCCCATTTCCAGTGGCGATCGCAGCCTGGCCGGGCGGCTTGCCCTGAGCCGGCTGGCGACACGGGTCTCGATGACGGTCGAGCGCGGCTGGCCGCTGCTTCTGCCGCTGCTCATCATCGCCAGCCTGTTTCTCAGCCTCTCCTGGCTCGGCCTTTTCCCCCGGCTGCCTGACATTGCGCGCGTTATCCTGGTCACGGCGTTCGGTATTGCCACGCTGGCGGCGCTCTATCCGCTGCGTTTCTTCAAGCTTCCATCCGCCGCTGAAATCGACCGCCGTATCGAGGCCGCCAACCAGCTGCAGCACAGCCCGGTGCTGGTGCAGACCGACCGTCCCAGCGGCAAGGAAAGCATCTTTTCCCAGGCGTTGTGGCGCGAACACCAAAAGCGCATGGCCGACAAGCTCGGCAGCCTTGGCGCCGACCTGCCGCGTACGCGCGTGCCGGAGCGCGATCCGTGGGCATTGCGTGCCGTGGCGGCGCTGCTGTTGGTCACCGCTTTTGCCTTCTCCTTCGGACCGTCCGGCGGCAGGCTGTCCGATGGTTTCAGTGCCCATGCGGCGCGCGACATCGTACCGCCGCGCATCGATGCCTGGGTGACCCCGCCGGCCTATACCGGCAAGCCGCCCATCTTCTTGACCGCGCCAGTCATCGATGGCAACGCCAAGCAGGCGGTTGCCACCTTCACCGTGCCGCAAGGCAGCGACGTCTCGCTGCGCGTGACCGGCGGCTCCGGCGAGGAAACGCTAAGCTTTGCCGACAAGGGCGGCAATGCTCGCGCCATCGACCCGTCGGGACCACAGGTGGCGGCCGTCAAGGCAGCGGCGGTCAACCCCGCGACCCCCAAGCTGCGCCAGTTCACCGGCAAGCTGACCGCCGACGGCACGCTGACGCTGAAGTCGGGCGAAGCCGATCTCGGTCGCTGGGCCTTCGCGGTGATCCCCGACAAGCCGCCGACGATCCGCTTCGTCGGCGAGCCCAAGCGCGCCGTCAACGGCGCCTTCGAGCTCAACTACCAGATCGAGGACGACTATGGCGCGGCCACCGCCAAGGCGGTTTTCGCGCTGGCCGATCCGGCGGCGCCCGATGCGCATCCGCTCTACGGTCCGCCTGACCTGCCGCTGGCGCTGCCGCGCCGCGGCGGCAAGGCGAACGCCGCCAAGACCACTAAGGACCTCACCGAGCATGTCTGGGCCGGCGCCAGCATCAAGCTGTCGCTTGTGGCCACCGACGATGCCGGACACACCGCGACCAGCGAAACCAAGACTATTGTGATGCCGGAGCGGCCCTTCGCCAACCCGCTGGCGCGGGCGGTGGTCGAGCAGCGCCGCCTGCTGGCGCTCGACGCCAATGCCAAGCCGCGCGTGCTCGACCTGATGGACGCCATCACGCTGCGGCCCGAGGACACGTTCGACAACATGTCGCATTACCTCGCCATCATGAGCGCCCGCAGCCGGCTGAAGATGTCGGACAGCGACGATCAGTTGCGCAACGAGGTTGCCTATCTCTGGGAAATCGCGCTCGGCATCGAGGAAGGCAATCTCTCGTCCGCCGAAAAGCGGCTCCGCCAGGCCCAGCAGGCGCTGCAGGACGCCATCAAGCGCGGCGCCAGCGACGAAGAGATCGAAAAGGCGATGAAGGAACTGCGCGAGGCGATGAACGAATTCCTGCAGGAATTCGCCGAGCGCGCCAAGCAGAACCCGAACGCGCCGCAGATGCAGCAGAATGGTCGCGAGCTGCGTCAGAGTGATATCGACCGCATGATGGACCAGATCGAGAACCTGGCGAAGTCGGGCGACCGCGACAAGGCGCAGGAGCTGCTGTCGCAGCTGGAAAACATGATGAACAACCTGCAGGCCGGCCGTCAGCAGCAGGGCGGCGAGCAGGACAGCGAGATGCGCCAGCAGATGGACAAGCTGGGCGAGATCATGCGCCGCCAGCAGGAGATGATGAACGACACCTACCGCATGGACCAGATGCAGCGCGGAGATAATCAGCAGCCCGGCGAAGGCAATGGCGACGACCCGGACCAGCCGGGCGTCGGCAAGGATCGCGATCCTCTCGCCCGGCCGAAGTCGATGACACCGCAGGAATTCGCCGATGCGATGAAGCAGCTGCAGGAAGGCCAGGGCCAGTTGCAGAGCGAACTCGACAAGCTGAAGAAGGGCCTGGAAGGCATGGGCATGCAACCCAATGAGGGGTTTGGCGACGCTGGCAAATCCATGGGCAATGCCGAAAAGTCGCTTGGCGAAGGCGAAGGCGACCAGGCAGTCGGCCACCAGGGTCGCGCGCTGGAAGCGCTGCGCAAGGGCGCCAAGGAGATGATGAAGCAGCTGCAGGCGATGCAGGGCGACCAGGGCGGCAGCCAGGAAGGCGGCCGCCAACAGGACGCCGGCCGCGATCCGCTGGGCCGACCACGCGCCAGCCGCGGACCCGATTTCGGCGATTCGGTGAAGGTGCCCGACGAGATCGACGTGCAGCGCGCCCGCCAGATTCTCGAGGCGATTCGCAAGCGGCTCGGCAACGCGCTCAGCCCCGACATCGAGCGCAGCTACCTCGAGCGGCTGCTGGAGCTGAAGTAGCCTCCAAGGCAACATCCGTCGAACTGAATGGTATCAGCGCCATGCCGAAACTCGGTGCCGTCACGCCCATCCTGCGCATCTTCGACATCGCCAAGGCACGCGAATTCTATGTCGACTTTCTCGGCTTCAAGGTCGAGTTCGAGCACCGCTTCGACGACAATGCGCCGCTCTACATGGGTGTAATCCGCGACGGCTGTGTCCTGCATCTGAGCGAACATCATGGCGACGGCGCGCCGGGTATAGCCATGCGCATCAAGGTCGAGGACATCGCGGCATTGCACCGCGAACTGATCGGCAAGAGATACCGCTACGCCCGGCCGGGCCTCGAAACCACGTCGTGGCAGACCCGTGAAGTGTCGGTCGGCGACCCCTTCGGCAATCGGCTGCATTTCTACGAGGATGCAATAGACTAAGCCGGCCGGTTGACGAACGCCTCGCGTATTGCTTCCTGCATGCCGTCGATCGCCTCGCCTGAGGCATTGGGGTTGCGATGCATCACCACATTCGAGGAATCGATGTGGCCGAACCCGTCCGCGGCGGTGAGCTCGCGGCAGCCATCCGGAATATTGCTGTGCGAGATCGGCGCGATCGCCAGGCCAGAGGTGACGGCGAGCTTCAGGCCGCCGGTGGTGTCGCTGGTATAGGCGACACGGTAGGCCAGCCCACGCTGCTCAAGCGATTTGATGGCAAAGTCCTTGCACCAGCCGGCCCGGTTGTAGAGCGCGATCGGCACCGGCCGCTCCTCATGCATGTGATGCAGGCTCGATGTCACCCACACTGTCGGATCGTGCATCAGCACCTCGCCGCCGGAAGGATCCTGCCATTCGAACACCACGGCGAGGTCGAGTTCACCGGCGGCTAGCGCCGCCAGCTGGGCGCCGGAATGTGCATAGCGCACGGTGACCTCGACCTTGGTGTGACGCTTCGAGAAGGCGCCGAGCGCGCGCGACAGGATGGCGTGACCATATTCCTCGGGAATGCCGATGCGCACCGGCCCGCCAAGCGGTGCCGCCGCCATCGATGCCGCCGTCTCGTCGAGCAGCGAGACGATGCGGCGGGCATTGACGATCAGCTCGCCGCCACGGCGCGTCAGCGCCACGCCGCGCGAGCCGCGTTCGAACAGGCTGTCGCCGACCAGCTCCTCGAGCTTCTTCATCTGCATCGACACCGCCGACTGGGTGCGCCCGGCCTGCTCCGCCGCCCGGGTGAAATTGCCCGCTTCGGCAATGGCGACGAAGGTGCGCAGGAGATCGCTGTCGAGAGTCGGCCGCATCGAATCCGTCATAAGCAAATTTGATCTCTGGTATCATTCCAATTCGTTTGCAACATGTCAAACGCCGCAGCATAGTCCGCTCACCCATTGGATATGCCGCCGCGAAACCGGCTGCGGACCAATCAAAGAGTCCTCACTCATACCCGCTGCCCAAAACGGTGGCGGGTTCTTTTTACCCCATGGCCGGGCGGCTGCGGGCAGTTAAGGCAAGGGCCGGCAGAACAATATGCGCAACCGGATCGTTCTCGGCATCATCAGCCTGTGCCTTGGCGTGCTGGTGTTCTCGCTCCAGGACCCGCTGGTCAAGGCGGTGTCAGCCGGCTATCCCGTGACCGAGGTGATGTGGATCCGCTCGATCGTCGCTTTGCCGATCCTGGTCGTTCTCGTTCGCGCCGATGTCGGCCTGCGGGCCATCGCCTCGAAGCGGTTCGGCCTGCTGACGATACGCGCCTTCATCCAGTTCTCCTCCTATACGGTCTACTATCTGGCGATCGCTGCCTTGCCGCTCGCCGACGCGGTGGCGCTCTATTTCATGGCGCCCCTGTTCATCATGGCGATAGCCGGGCCCTATCTCGGCGAGCGGGTATCCTGGCAGGCTCTCGCCACCGTGCTGATCGGCATGCTGGGCGTGGTCGTGATGCTGCGCCCGGGCGCCGGCCTGTTCGACTGGGCGGCGCTGCTTTCGTTGGGCTCGGCTTTGCTCTACGGCTTTTCACAGCTGATGGCGCGCAAGATCGGCGACACCGAATCCTCCACCGTCATGGCCTTCTACCAGAACGGCGCCTATCTGGTCGGCGCCGCTGCGGTTGCCGGCACATTCTGGCTTGCCGGCATAACCCATGCTGTCCACCCCAGCCTCGAATTCCTGGTGCGGCCGTGGGTCTGGCCGACGACCCCGGATTTCCTCAAGATGGCGGCCTGCGGCTTCGTCGCTTCGGCCGGCATGATTCTGCTGTCGCAGGCCTACAGGCTGGCGCCCGCCAACCGCGTCGCCACCTTCGAATACACCGGGATTATCTGGTCGCCGCTGTGGGGCTTCCTGTTCTTCGACGAGGTGCCGCGCTCGACCACCGCCATCGGTGCGGCGCTGATCATCGGCGCCGGTCTGCTGGCGCTCAACACCGAACGGCGCCGGAGCGCTGCGCCTGTCCTCGCCGCGTCTCAGGATGCCGCCTGAAGCGTGTCAGGCGAAGCAGGCGAGCGCCTGGTCGACCCGCGAGCGGATTTCGGCCAGCGTGAAAGGCTTTTGCACGACGTCGATAATGATGCCGTTCAATTCCTCGGCGCGCTCGCGCTGGTCGGCATAGCCGGTCATCAGCAGGATCTTCATGTCAGGGAAAAGCCTGGCTGCGGCGATCGCCATCTCGATGCCATCCATTTCCGGCATGCGGATATCGGAGACGACGAGGTCGTAACCGCCGCCTGCAGCACTGACCATCGCCAGCCCCTGCGCGCCGTCGGCGGCGATATCGATCGAGTGCCCGGCGCGTTCGAGCGCGCGGGCGGCGAGGGTGCGGACGGACTCATCGTCCTCGACGATCAGAAGCTTTGCCATGGGCCGGAATTTGGCGGGCAAAAGTTGACTTTTTCTGAAAATTTGAAGCGTCGGGCCCTTTTCTCAGGCATCGCCTTTGACCACACCGACAAACGGCAGTTCGCGAAAAGCGTGAGCGACGTCCATGCCGTAGCCGACGACGAAGTAATCGGGACAGTCGAAGCCGACATAGTCGGCGTTCAGCTCCGTCTGCCGGCGCATGCGCTTGTCCAACAGCACCGCGATGGCGCAGCTTTTGGCGCCGCGCGACAGCATCAGGTTGCGGGTGAAGGAGAGCGTCTTGCCCGACTCCAGGATATCGTCGATCAGCAGCACGTCGCGGCCGGCGACCTCATTGTCGATGTCGCGCAGCACCCTCACCTCGCCGCTGGTGGTGCCGGCGCCATAGCTGGAAATGAAGATGAACTCGACCTCCGGCGACAGCCCGACATCGTGCATGGCGCGGATCAGATCGGCGGCGAAGATGAACGAGCCCTTCAGCACCGAAATCACCAGCAGGTCGTGATAGTCGTGCTCGGCGATCTCCTTGGCGAGTTCGAGATTGCGCCGCGCGATCGCGGACGCCGAAAACAGGACCTCGATGTCCTTGCCGCGCACAACTGGCATCAACAACCTTTCCAGAGAACCGACTAGCCGGCGAAGGTGACCGCCACGGCCTTGACGCCGTTTCTAGGCACATCGAGGCGGCTGGAAAAGCCGAATCTTTCGCCGGGCGCCAGAGAACGGTTGGATGTCCCCAGAGTATAACGGGTGATGCGGCTGTCATTGCCGGTGACACGTATCTCCAGCGGCGGCAATTGTCCCGCCTTCAAACCGTCATTGACGGCCTCGCCATCCACGAACAGCACCGGGGCGGGTCCTGAGGCGTCGACACGCGACGTGACGCCGGCAATGCTGAGTACGGCGCCCTCCGGCTGTTCGACTGACCAGAACGGCGTCTGGCGCACCAGCGCGTGGCCACCCGAGACCCAGAAGGCGGCAAGCGCCGCACCGATGCCGGCAATCCAGAAGATCGGCCCGCCACGCGATGCCGGCCGCCCGGCTGACGCATCTGATTTGCGCAGCATCTCCATGCCTTCCATCGACGGCGTCGCGATGTCGCGCGCCGGCGTCGGCATGGCTTCTATCAGTGGGATCAGCTGCGGCAGCACCTCATAATCCGCATCGACGATGTCGGTCGCCACAGGACGCGATTCCGGTGCGACACTTGTCCCGGTCATGATTTCGCCGGAAACCGGGCGCGCGGTTCGTTGCTCAGCCATCATGGCCCCGCTGTTGCCTTTTCGTTTCTTTTGCGTAAATGGAAATGGTTAACGCTTCCCCACCGGAACCCTTGTGACGCATTCAAAAACAGCGAAAATTAACCGACGGTTAACCATGGCGGCCGATGGTCGTTGGACAGAAAGGGTTGGCACGCCGCCGCCACACACCTCAGGTCGTCGCACGTGATCCGCTTCGAAAATGTCGGCCTTCGCTATGGCATGGGTCCGGAAATCCTCCGCGACATCTCCCTGCACATTCCGGAGAGCTCCTTCCAGTTCCTGAGCGGGCCCTCGGGCGCCGGCAAGACGACGCTGCTGCGCCTTCTGTTCATGTCGCTGAAGCCGACACGCGGGCTGATCACCATCTTCGGCAAGGACCGCTCGCGCATCTCGCGCGCTGAACTGCCGCATCTCAGGCGCCGCATCGGCGTGGTGTTCCAGGATTTCCGCCTGCTCGACCACATGACCACCTATGAGAATGTCGCTCTGCCGCTGCGCGTGCGCGGCCGCGAGGAAGCGAGCTACCGCACCGACGTCACCGAACTTTTGAAATGGGTCGGCCTGGGCGAGCGCATGCATGTGCTGCCGCCGGTCCTTTCGGGCGGCGAAAAGCAGCGCGCGGCAATCGCTCGGGCCTTGATCGAACAGCCCGAAATCCTGCTTGCCGACGAGCCGACCGGCAATGTCGACCCGCCGCTGGCGCGCCGGTTGCTCAGGCTGTTCATTGAGCTCAACCGGCTCGGCACCGCGGTGGTGATCGCCACTCACGATCTCGGCCTGATGGAGCAGGTCGACGCGCGCCGCATGATCCTGGCCGGCGGAAGGCTGGATATTTATGACTGAACTATCGGCCGAACAGCTGCATGAAGACGCCGCCGAGCCCGCAACGACGACGCAGCGCGTCCAGCGCCGCATGGCGCCGATCGTGCCGGCGCAGAATATTGCCGGCCGCGCCTTGGTGCTGGTCATCGCCATCATGACCTTCCTGTCCTGCCTGACTTTCGGCGCCGTCACGCTGGTGCGCGACACTGCCTCGGTCTGGGAAAACCAGATCTCGCGCGAGGCGACGATTCAGATCAAGCCGGTCGACGGCCTCGACATGGAGGCAGCCCTTGCCCAGGCCTCGCAGATCGTCGGCGAATTCCCCGGCGTAAAGGAAACCCGGATCATCGATCGCGACGCCACCGCGCGCCTTTTGGAGCCATGGCTGGGCTCGGGCCTGAATATCGACGAATTGCCGGTGCCGCGCCTGATCATCGTCACCATCGACGAGACCAGCCCGCCCGACTTCAGCGCCATCCGTGCGGCGCTCACGCCCAAGCTGCCGAGTGCTTCGCTCGACGATCACCGTACATGGGTCGACCGGCTGGTCGCCATGGCCCGCACCACGGTCACCATCGGCATCGCCGTGCTGGTCCTGATGCTGTCGGCGACGGTGCTGACCGTAGTGTTTGCGACGCGCGGCGCCATGGCGGGTAACGGCCATATCATCGAAGTGCTGCATTTCGTCGGCGCCGAGGCGCGCTTCATCGCGCGCGAATTCCGCTGGCATTTCCTGGTCACCGGGATGAAGGGCGCAGCCGCCGGCGGCGCAGCCGCGATCCTGGTTTTCATCGTCTTTTCCTGGTGGTCGTCGCGCAACATGGCAACGCCGCAGGCCGACCAGGCCACCGCTTTGTTCGGCAATTTCGCCATCGGATCGGCAGGCTATCTCGGCGTCGGCCTGATGGTGCTGGTGATCGGCGGACTGACGGCGGCGACCTCGCACGCCACCGTCGTCGCCTATCTCAGCGACATCGATGTCCGCCAGCCGGATGCGGGGTGACCCGTGAGGGCAGAAGCGAAAACAGTTCGGGGGCAAGGACAGGAATGGAAGGGACGATCACGGATCGAAAACCGACGTAACGCAATGTGCGCTTTTTTCCTTACCAAAAAGGCATTTCAGGATTAACCATAGGATGATGAACGCGCGGGAGTCGACCGGAACGGCTGGACAGATGCCAGTGGTGCGTTTGCGTGTGCGTACCGGGCTGGGCCGTTTGCGCACCGCCCTGCGTCTCGCCTCCCTCTGTCTACTGCTGCTGGTGGCCCTGTTTGCCGGTGGCTTCGGCTGGTTCGCCAGCAAGGTCAGCCGCATGACGACCCCGACCAACCCGGCCAAGGCCGATGCGATCATCGTCTTGACCGGCGGTCAGGCCCGCCTCGACGCAGCACTCGATCTGCTTGCCTCCGGCAAGGGCGAGCGGCTGCTGATCTCAGGCGTGCATCCCTCTGCCAGCCGCCGCCAATTGCAGGCTGCTACCGGCGGCGACAAGGCGCTGTTTTCCTGCTGTGTCGACATCGACCGCGCCGCGCTCGACACGATCGGCAATGCCGAGGAAAGCGCTAAATGGGTGGAGAGCCACGCCTATGGCAGCGTCATCCTCGTCACCAACAATTACCACATGCCGCGCAGCCTGCTCGAGATGGGCCGCCTGCTGCATGGCGCCAGGCTTGAACCCTATCCGGTGGTCAACACCAATCTGGACAATGGCGACTGGCTGACCAAGCCGGAAGCGCTACGCGTGCTTCTGACCGAATACAGCAAATACCTGCTGGCGCTGGCGCGCGGCGTCGTCCCGGTCCGCCAGACCGCCGACAGCGTCGCACTGGCCGAGGTTTCGACCGCCAAGGACTGAGTCGATTACCCCTTGGCCGTACCGACCGCTGCGCCATGCAGCCGCGCAATCTCCCGTTCGAGGCTCTCAATCCGCTTGTCGCGTTCGGCGAGTGCGGCCGCGACATCGGCGGCCTCGAATCGCTGCGGAATGTGTTGCGGGCAATTGGCATCCCAGGCCGAGACGGTGAACAGGATGACCTGCTCGGGGCGCGCCTTGTAGTCCTGCGGCATCAGCCTTGCCAGAAGCTCGGCATCGTCCTCGACGACCCGCGCCGTGCCCCAGATCTTGACGCGCTGGCGATGCGCATAGGCGATCAGGAACAGGAATGCCTGGTTGTTGTCGGCGAGATTCCCTTGCGTGATGAACTGCCTGTTCCCGGAGAAATCGGCAAAGCCGATGGTCTTTTCGTCCAGCACCTTGAGGAAGCCGGCTGGCCCGCCGCGATGCTGGATATAGGGCTGACCCTCGCCATTTGCCGTCGACAGGAAGACGCTGGTCTGCGCCGCGATGAAGTCGGCGAGGTCGGGCGTGATATGGGCGCGCCATCCGCCGCGCTCCTCGGCGCTGGCATAGCCCTTGCGCGAACCTTTGCGGGTCTGGATTGCCTTGACCGTCGGCGTGAAGGCGACATCGCTGGTGAAAGTATGAGCATTCATGGAAGCCTCCGCGAGGTCGAAACACGGCCATTGTACGCGAAGAGGTAGGTCCTTCCATGTTTTGGATGTAGATGGCATAGTTGCAAGCCATCCTTCCAATTTCCGGAAGACACTATGGATCGTCTCGAAGCCATGTCGCTGTTCGTCGCCGCAGTGGAAGCGGGCAGCCTTTCCGCTGCCGGCCGCCATTTCGGCATTCCACTGGCAACGGTCAGCCGCAAGGTTTCCGACCTCGAAAAGCACCTTCAGGCGCGCCTGCTGAACCGTTCGACCCGGCAGCTCACGCTGACCGATGCCGGCCAAGCCTATCTCGCCGCCTGCCGCCGCATCCTCGGCGAGGTCGGCGAAGCCGAACGCACCGCTGCCGGCGAATACAGCACGCCGACCGGCGACCTGTTTATCACCGCGCCGGTCGTCTTTGGTCGCCTGCACGTGCTGCCTGTCGTCACCGAATTCCTGGCGGCTTATCCTCAAGTCAACATTCGCCTGACGCTGGCTGACCGGATAACCCAACTGGCGGAGGAACATCTCGACCTTGCCATCCGCATCGGCGAGCTTGCGCCTTCGAGCCTCATTGCCATCCGCGTCGGCGCGATCCGTCGCGTCGTGTGCGCCAGCCCCGCCTATATCGCCGCGCATGGCATGCCGCGGACGCCGGACGATATGGCCGCGCATGAATGCATCAGTTTCGAGGGGCCTTCCGCTCTCGCCAGCTGGAGCTTTGCCGGCGACAAGGGCGAACTGATCGTGCCGATCCGCTCACGGCTGCGCGTCAACACGGCGGAAGCTGCAATCGATGCCGCGATTGCAGGCGCCGGGATGACGCGGGTGCTCTCCTACCAGATCGCGGACGCAGTACGTTCCGGCGTGCTCGTCCCGGTCTTGCGACCCTTCGAGCCGCAGCCATGGCCGGTGAGCCTCGTCCATGCCGGCCAAGGCCTGTTGGCGGTAAAACTAAGGGCATTCCTCGATTTCGCCGCTCCGCGACTGAAGCGACGGCTATTGCAGGCGACGTGGTGAGTTGAGACTGGCTTGAGTCAGTGGCGAGCCGGCCTATGTCAGGCCATTGCGGCGTTTCCTTTTTGCCCGCGCTTGGTGTAACCAACGCACACCTCCTCAACGGGCCCCTCCCCGCATGCTCTATATCCGCTCGCTGGCGTTCAACTTCGTCTTCTATGTCAATCTGATCGTCCAGATGGTCCTCTGGACCCCTTACTACTTCCTCTCGCCACGCCATCGCGCCTGGTTCGTGCCGAAATTCTGGTCGCGCACCAGCCTGTGGCTCTACGACAAGATCGCCGGCACCAGGAGCGACATCACCGGCGTCGAGAACCTGC
Source organism: Mesorhizobium sp. M0058 (assembly GCF_040323095.1). Classification (NCBI taxonomy): domain Bacteria; kingdom Pseudomonadati; phylum Pseudomonadota; class Alphaproteobacteria; order Hyphomicrobiales; family Phyllobacteriaceae; genus Mesorhizobium; species Mesorhizobium sp. M0058. The sequence goes on along the minus strand of NZ_JAMYUQ010000019.1, from coordinate 16,784 downwards.
CGGAGGGCTCTTTCATCCTGGCGCCGAAACACCAGTCGTTTTGGGACGCGATCGCTTTCTTTCCGTTCCTCCACGACCCGCTTTATATCCTGAAGCGCGAGCTGACCTGGATCCCCTTCTTCGGCTGGTACATCCTGAAGATGCGGATGATCCCGGTTCACCGCGGCAGCCGCTCCAAGGCGTTGAAGCAGGTCGTTGCATCGACAAAGCAGGAGATGGGGCGCAATCCGCGCCAGCTGATTATCTACCCCGAAGGCACGCGCCGAGCGCCAGGCGACGAGCCGGCTTACAAATACGGCATTGTCGAGCTCTATACGCAGCTTGGCGTCCCGGTGGTGCCGGTCGCCCATGTCGCCGGCCTCTACTGGCCGCGCCGCAAATTCCTGCGCTTTCCCGGTACCATCAAGGCCCGCTTCCTGCCGCCGATTCCGCCCGGGCTCGGCAAGGACGAATTCATGGACCGGCTGATCGGCGATACGGAAGCCGCCTGCGACCAGCTGCTAATCGAGGCATCGCAGGCTCCTAACCCGCCGCAAATGCCGCCGACGGCGGTCAAGCGGCTGGCCGAACTCGCCGCGGCCGCCAAAGCAATTCCAGGAAAAGTGTGAGCGGTTTTTTCCGTCCTGAATCGCGCCAAAACAAAAAAGACCAAAGCTTGATCTCTTCTGCGGGCCGGCTCAAGGCCACGCCGCCAGCGCCGTGGTCAGCACCAGCGTCGCCGCGAAGGCCAGATTGATGATCCGCGACGCCAGCGGCTGGCGCAGGGTGCGGGCGAAGGCCGCGCCGGCCAGCAGCCATAGCATATGGATGGCTACGATCAGCAGGGTGAGAACCGCCAGCCTGGCCGGGATGCCGAGAGCATCGGCGCCGGCTGCGGTCGCGGAGCCAGCAAGGACCGCAGCAATCGCCACATAGGCTTTCGGGTTGGCAACGGCGAGCAGGAAGCCGCCGAGGAAGGTCGGCAGAACCGCGCTGCTGTCACGCGCGGCCAGCGGCGGCGCTGTCGCTATTCTGTAGGCGAGGTAGAGAATATAGGCGGCGGAAGCGACCGCCAGCACTGGCGCTACGCCCGGCATCGAGGTGAGGATAGCCTTGATGCCGGTGGCCACGACCAGCAGCACCGCGACCGTGCCTAAAATGATCCCCGATGTGTAGTGAAGCGAATTGCGCAGGCCGAAGGCGGCCCCTATCGCCGTGACGCTGATCGTCGCCGGGCCAGGACTGCCCATGACGACGGTTGCCGCCAGCACCAGCGCCAGCAATTGCTGCCAGGGCTGCGCCTGCGAAAGAAGGTCTGCGGCCATGCTGCCTCTTCTCCACAATAATGGAGAACAGTGTGGCAAGGCGGACAGCCGTCGTCTTGAACGATCGTGCCGAACCTGCGCGGCTAGGCGCTGGCCTTGTCCAGCGCCACGAGATCCTCCGCGCTGAGCTTCAGCGATGCGGCGCGCACCAGGCTGTCGACCTGGTCCAGCGTCGTGGCGCTGGCGATCGGCGCGGTGATGCCGGGCTGCGCCATCACCCAGGCGAGTGCTACTTCCGCCTGCTTGGCCGAATGGCGCGCCGCCACGGTGTCGAGTGCTGCCAGAATACGCATGCCGCGCGCATTGAGATAAGCCTTCACGCCGCCGCCGCGTTCACTTTTGCCGAGATCGGCCTCGCTACGGTATTTGCCGCTCAAAAACCCCTTGGCGAGGCTGAAATAGGTGATGACGCCGATATCCTCGGCCACGCACAGATCATGCAGCGGCCCGTCGAAGGATGAGCGGTCGTAGAGATTGTATTCCGGCTGCAGCACGCTGTAGCGCGGCAGCCCGCGCAGGCTGGCAACATCGAGCGCGGCGCGCAGCTGGCCGGCGTCAAGATTCGAGGCGCCGATATGGCGGACCTTGCCGGCAGCGAGCAGCTTCTGGTAGGCGCCGAGCGTCTCCTCATAAGGGGTTGTCGGGTCCGGCCAATGCGAGAGATAAAGGTCGATCACGTCGGTCTGCAGTCGCTTGAGCGACGCCTCGACTGCCCTTTCGATATGGGCAGCGGACAGATCCTTCTTGCCTTGTCCCATATCCGAGCCGACTTTGGTGATGACGATGATCTTGTCACGGTTGCCGCGGCTTTTCATCCATTTGCCGATGATGGTCTCGGACTCGCCGCCCGCGTGGCCGGGCACCCAGCGCGAATAGGCATCGGCGGTATCGATAGCGTTGAGGCCGGCGTCGCCGAACCGGTCGAGCAGGTCGAAGGAGGTCTTCTCGTCCGCGGTCCAGCCGAAGACATTGCCGCCCAGGACCAGCGGCGCGATGGAAAGGTCGGTTTGACCGAGACGGCGTTTTTGCAAGACGGGGCTCCGTGGGGCTGGCGGCGGGCGACCCGAATGCTTCGGGCCGCAGCTAAGCTAGGTCTCGCCGCGCCGAGGTCAAAGGCCTCAGCCAATTTTTCCAGCGGGCCAGCGCTTCACAAAGGCGCGAGAGCTTCGCCTGCAGGCTCGCCGTGGTCTACTGGCTCACGAGGCGATCCGCTTCGCCACCTCTTCCAGCCAGTGGTCGCTGATACCCAGCGCCGCGAGATGCTGCAGCGTGTTGAGCACATAGTCCTCGTTGTTTCCGGACTGGCCGACGGCGCCACGGATAACACCTGCCGCATGCGCGGGGTCGAGCCCGCCGGCATACTGCTCATGCTGGCGGTCGACGATATAGGCGACCGCTTTCACTCTCTCTCCCGCGGCCGCCCCATTCCCGTCGAGGCTGACATCGAGCACACGCTCGAGGTAGACGCTGGTCACCAATTCGCGCTCGCGCAGATAGGTCAGCACCTCATCGCGCAGCTCGCCGGGCACGCGAAAGGCCAGCCCGATGCAGGAGCCGCCACGGTCGAGGCCTAGCACCAGGCCCGGCCGCTGGCGCGTGCCGCGATGCACGAAGGAATAGACGCACAGCGACCGGCGGTAGCCGTAAAGCCGCGCGCGCCGTGTCTCGACATGGGCGAATCCCGGTCGCCAGATCAGCGAGCCATAGCCAAAAACCCAAAAATCGCCCATATCGCCAAGCCTGATTGCACGAGAGTGACGCCGCCGCATCGGAATCGGTGCTCTTCTGTTCTTTTTGCTTGTTGCGTAAGCCACAGTCCACCCGCAACACGCCCGCGTTAATGAAAGCCGCAGCATGACGTCAAGTGACGAGCGTCCGTCGAAGTTTCGCCACCGGCTGATGTGGCTCGCTGCCTTGGTCGTTATGCTGTTCGGCGCCTACAGCGCGGTCTGGTTCTATGTCGCCGGTCGCGTCAGCAGCGAAGCCGACAAGGCGGTGGCCTCGCTCAAGGACAAAGGCATCGAGGCCGGCTGCGCCAACCTCACCGTCAGCGGCTACCCCCTGCGTTTTGCCATCTCCTGTGACAATCTGGCTTACGAGGACGACGCCAGGAACGTTGCCGCCTCGGCAGGCAGCTTCAACTTCGTTGCAGAGCTCATCCGGCCTTTGTCGCCTGCCGCCGAGTTGCGTGGGCCGCTGCGCACCTCGGTGCCGGGGATGGCGCCGCTATGGATCGACTGGGACAATCTGCAGGCCAATGCCAAGCTCTTCTGGCCCCTGCCCCGGAGCATTTCGCTGCAGGCGGAGAGCTTGTCCGGCCAGACGGATCCGGCCGACGACACTGATCCGGTTTCACTGTTCAGCGCCGGAACCGCGGCGGGCGAGTTGCGGCCCGACGGCCAGGACATCGGCTACGTCGGCAGCTTCACCGATCTTGAGATCGACGCCGACGCGATCGGCGGGCGCGTGCTGCCGCCGCTCGACGGCAGCGGCGACGCGACGCTGAAGAACGGCGTCGCGCTGATGAAGACGCAGGCCAGGAGCCTGCGCGGCCAGGCGGCCGACATCCACAAGCTCGATCTGTCGTCGGGAACCGCGCGCATCACCGTCTCCGGCCCGGTGTCGGTCGACGCCAACGGCCTGGTCAATGCCGACCTGACGATCAAGCTGCAGGATCCCAAAGCCGTGGCGGCAATCCTCGCCACCGCAATCCCCGAGCAGAAGAGCCAGATCGAGCAAGGCTTTGCCGGTCTGGCGCTGCTCGGCAACGAACCGTCGATGCCGCTCAAGGTGGTGAAGGGCAAGGTCTCGCTCGGCTTCATTCCGCTGGGCAAGATCAAGCCGCTCGATTAGAGCAATTCCAAGAAAAGTGTGAGCGGTTTTCCGTCCGGAATTCCGTTAAAACAAAGAGATAGAGCATGATCGCAAAGAGCGGCAACGGCTTTTGGGGAGAGATCATGCTCGAGCAAGCCGACGCATGAACCGACCGGTGAAACTGCTGAGCGTTGGCGCGCTGACGCTGGATACCATCCTGCGCGTCGAAACCCTGCCCACGCATCAGGGCAAGTTCATCGCCTCGAACGGCATCCAGATCGCCTCGGGCATGGCGACAAGTGCTGCCTGCGCCGCCCGCCGTCTCGGCGCCGAGGTGTTCCTGTGGGCAAGTGCAGGTGACGATGCCGTCGGCGACCAATTGCTGGCCGGCATCGAGGCCGAGGGCGTCGATTGCGGCTTTGTCCGCCGCGTCGAAGGCGCCCGCTCGGCGCTGGCCGCGATCCTGGTCGACGCTCATGGCGAGCGCATCATCGTGCCCTTCTACGACCCAAAGGCGCAGGCCGACCCCGAGGCGGTGCCTGTCGCCGATCTTTCCGGCTTCGATGCCGTGCTGGTCGATGTGCGCTGGCCGGGCGCCGCCGCTCTTGCCTTGACCGCCGCGCGCGACGCCGGTTGCCCGGCAATCCTCGACGCCGACACGGCGCCGCTGGAGGTGCTGGAGCATCTGTTGCCGCTGGCGTCGCACATCGTCGCTTCGGAGACGGCTGCACGCATTGTCTGCGGCCACGCGCTGGATCCCGAAACCGCCTGCGCCGACCTCGCCAGCCGCACAGACGCCTTTGTCGCGGTTACCGGCGGCGCCGTGGGAAGCTGGTGGCATGACCGGTCCGCCGGATGCGTGCGCCACATCGCGGCGCCGAAGATCAAGGCGGTCGACACGCTTGCCGCCGGCGACGTGTTTCACGGTGCCTTTGCCGTCGGGCTTGCCGAAGCCATGCCTATCGAGCAGGCCTTGCGCTTTGCCAGCGCGGCGGCCGCGCTCAAATGCCAGCGCTTCGGCGGCCGGCTGGGCGCGCCGGACCGGGCCGAGACAATGGCCATGGTCGCGGCGACCTGGCCCGTCTGAAACAGATTTAACTTTTCACCGGGTGCTCGACCGCCTGGCGGCCGAAATCCGGCACGTCGATATCCTGGCCGGCCTCGATGATCGAACGGCGAACGGCCCGGGTGCGGGTGAACAGGTCGAACAGCTTGTCGCCGTCGCCCCAGCGGATCGCCCGCTGCAGCGAGGCGAGGTCCTCCGAAAAGCGCGCCAGCATTTCCAGGATGGCATCCTTGTTGTGCAGGCACACGTCGCGCCACATGGTCGGGTCGGAGGCGGCCAGACGGGTGAAGTCGCGGAAACCGGAAGCCGAATATTTGATCACTTCCGACTTGGTCACCGATTCCAGATCGTCGGCCGTGCCGACGATGTTGTAGGCAATGATGTGCGGAAGATGCGAAACGATGGCCAGCGTCATGTCATGATGCTGCGGGTCCATCGTGTCGATGTTGGAGCCGCAGCGCCGCCAGAATTCCGACAGCTTTTCCAGCGCGGCCGGATCGGTTCCCGGCAGCGGCGTGAAGATGCACCAGCGGTTTTCGAACAGCTCGGCGAAACCCGCATCCGGGCCCGATTTCTCCGTACCCGCCAGCGGGTGTCCCGGAATGAAGTGCACGCCGTCCGGCACATAGGGCTGCATTTGCGCAATGACGGAGGCCTTGGTCGAACCGACATCGGTGAGGATGGCGCCTTTTTTCAGCGCCGCTGCGATCTCTTGCGCCACCTCGCCCGACGACCCCACTGGCACCGAGACGATGATCAGGTCGGCGTCGAGGACCGCTTCCCTGGCGTCGGTGGTGTAGCTCTCGCCAAGACCGAGCTCCTTCGCCCGCGCCAGCGTGGCCGGGCTGCGCGTCGCGATGGCGACATGGCGGGCCAGGCCCTCGCGGCGGATGATGCGGGCCAGCGACGAGCCGATCAGGCCGATGCCGACCAGCGCGATCTTTTCAAACATCGGTGAAGTCATTGTTTCAGCTTTTCAGGAATGTCGTGAGGGCATCGATGACGCCGCGATTGGCTTCTTCGGTGCCGACGCTCATGCGCAGCGCATTGGGAAAGCCATAGCCGGTAACGCGCCGCAATATATAGCCGCGCTGGGTGAGGTAGTCGTCCGCCGCCTCAGCCGAATGCTTCTTGTCGTCGGGAAAGTGGATGAGAACGAAATTGCCGACGCTGGGCGTCACGCGCAGCCCAAGCTTCGTCAGTTCTTCATTCAACCAGGTAAGCCAGGTCTCGTTGTGCAACGAACTGCGCTCGACATGGGCGCGGTCGCGGATGGCGGCAATGCCGGCCTCGATCGCTGTTGCGTTAACGTTGAAAGGGCCGCGGATGCGGTTGATGGCATCGACGATGTGCAGTGGGCCATACATCCAGCCGATGCGCGCGCCGCCAAGGCCAAGCTTGGAGAAGGTGCGGGTCATGACCACATTCTGTGCGCTGCCCGCCAGCTCGATGCCGGCCTCATAGTCATTGCGCCTGACATATTCGGCATAGGCCGCGTCGAGCACCAGAAGCACGTTGCCCGGGAGAGCGGAATGCAGGCGGCGGACCTCCTGGAACGGCAGATAGGTTCCGGTCGGATTGTTGGGATTGGCGAGGAAGATGATTTTGGTCCGCGGTGTCACCGCGGCCAGGATCGCGTCGACGTCGGCGCGTTCCTCGGTTTCCTTGATCGTCACCGGTGTCCCGCCGGCCGACTGGATGTAGATCTTGTAGATCATGAAGGCGTGTTCGGTGATGATGGCCTCATCGCCGGCCGCCAGATAGGTCTGCGCCAGCAGGCCCAAAATCTCGTCGGAACCGTTGGAGCAGATGATGTTTGCCGGGTTGAGGCCATGCACCTCGGCAATCGCCTCGCGCAGCCGGCGGGCGGTGCCGTCGGGATAGACATCGAGCTTGCTGGCCACTTCGCGCGCGGCCTCGATCGCCTTCGGCGACGGGCCGAGCGGGTTCTCGTTCGACGACAATTTATGGACCTTGGCGACGCCGGCAGGTGCCGTGCTCTTGCCCGGCACATAGGCGTCGATGTCCATAATGCCCGCGCGGGGCGTCGGCCGTGCCTTGTCCGCTGTCTTGTCCATGTCGCAAACCCGTTGAGAACGCCTCCGTCCGGAGGCCGCAGCGGAAATACAAGCCGTAGCCGCGAATGTCGAGAGGCGGGCAATAGCTGGCCGTTGACGCCGGGCCGCACGAGTTCTAGAAGAACGCAACAGTTCCGTGGTGATTTGGCCGGTCGGCTTGCAGCCACGTTAAACAACTCGCTAAAGGGCCGTTTGCGTGACGTAACCGGCTTTGCGATCGCATTGCCGGTTTTTTATTGCCTGACGGCGTGCAAGGAGAGTCACATGGCCGCGCTCCGCGCTACAAAAACCAACAACGAGGCCGACAACCCGTCGAGCCCTGTGTTGCGTTTTGGCCCTGACAAGCCGCTGAAGCTCGACGCCGGCACGCTTTTGTCGCCGTTCCAGATCGCCTACCAGACATATGGCGCCCTCAACGATGCCCGCACCAACGCCATCCTGGTCTGCCACGCGCTGACCGGCGACCAGCATGTCGCCAGCACCAATCCGGTGACCGGCAAGCCCGGCTGGTGGGAAGTGCTGATCGGTCCCGGCAAGATCATCGACACCAACCGCTTCTTCGTCATCTGCTCCAACGTCATCGGCGGGTGCCTCGGCTCCACCGGTCCGGCCTCGACCAATCCCGCCACCGGCAAGCCCTACGGCCTCGACCTGCCAATCATCACCATCCGCGACATGGTGCGGGCGCAATTGATGCTGGTCGACCATTTCGGCATCGAAAAGCTGTTTTGCGTGCTCGGCGGCTCGATGGGCGGCATGCAGGTGCTGGAATGGGCATCGTGCTATTCCGAGCGCGTCTTCTCGGCCCTGCCGATCGCCACAGGCGCACGCCATTCCTCGCAGAACATCGCCTTCCACGAGGTCGGCCGGCAGGCCGTCATGGCCGATCCGGACTGGCATGGCGGCAAATATTTCGAGCACGGCAAGCGCCCGGAAAAGGGGCTCGCCGTGGCGCGCATGGCCGCCCACATCACCTATCTGTCGGAAGCCGCCCTGCATCGGAAATTCGGCCGCAATCTGCAGGACCGCGAAGCGCTGACCTTCGGTTTCGACGCCGACTTCCAGATCGAAAGCTATCTGCGCCACCAGGGCATGACATTCGTCGACCGCTTCGACGCCAACTCCTACCTCTACATGACCCGTTCGATGGATTATTTCGACCTCGCCGCCGACCATGGCGGCCGGTTGGCCGATGCCTTTGCCGGGACCAAGACCCGCTTCTGCCTGGTGTCCTTCACCTCGGACTGGTTGTTCCCGACCGAGGAGAGCCGCTCGATCGTGCATGCGCTCAACGCCGCCGGCGCCTCCGTCTCCTTTGTCGAGATCGACACCGACCGCGGCCATGATGCCTTCCTGCTCGATGAACCCGAACTGTTTGCCGCCATCAAGGGCTTCATCGGCTCGGCGGCCCGCGCAAGGGGGCTCGCCTCATGAGCGTCAATGGCAGCCAGCGCGTCGACCTCGAAGTCGTGGCCAACCTGATACCGCCGCAGTCGCGGGTGCTCGATGTCGGCTCCGGCGACGGCCTGCTGCTCGAACTCCTGCAGGAGACCAAGCAGGTCGACGGCCGCGGGCTGGAGCTGTCACAGCGAGGCGTCAATGAATGCGTGGCGCGCGGCCTCTCGGTCATCCAGGGCGATGCCGACACCGACCTCGAATTCTATCCGGACAAGGGTTTTGACTTCGTCGTCCTGTCACAGACGCTGCAGGCGACCCGCAACCCGAAGCTGGTGCTCGACGAGCTGCTGCGAATCGGCAACCGCGCCATCGTCTCCTTCCCCAATTTCGGCCACTGGCGGGTGCGGCTGTCGCTGTTCGTCAAGGGCCGGATGCCGGTGACCGCGGACCTGCCCTATTCCTGGTACGACACGCCCAACATCCATTTCTGCACCATCCGCGACTTCGTCAATCTGGTCGAGGAACTCGGCGCTTCGGTCGAGAAAGCCACCGCGCTCGACGGCAACGGCCAGAAGATCGGCCTGTCGATGCCATGGTGGTTCTGGAATTTCTTCGGCCAGCAAGCGGTGTTCTTGCTGAAGCGGTAGTTTGCCCCTATTCCAGCACGTCCGTCGCCTTGTGCGGGTGCTGAACGCCATCGGCGATGATCACATCGGCGTGGGAGTTGTCGGTTCGCAAGGCCAGAATCTCCCGATAGGCTGATGAATCGTACCAGCCCCACGCATTCCCCCTGTCCGGAAATTCGATGACGATCAGATGCCCGGGCCATTCGTTTTCGGCCACGTCCATGTCGCCGCCGTGGACAAGGAAGCGGCCGCCGAACGGCTCCAATGTGGCATCGATCCTCTGCAGACACTCGACAATCTGCGGGCCCATTGTGACTTGACGCATATGGGCGACGGCGTAGGCGGCCACGGCTGAACTCCCTGTGAGATCGAAGCCCGACGACCGGCTTCGTTGGCGCAATCTGCAGACATGATGGCCATCGGTCGATTACGTCTGGAGTAATCGGCCGGCTTACCGGCGTCCTGGCTCAACAGTTTGTGATGACATTGCCGCTGGTTTTTTGTAGCGTCGAATCGAATTCCATCCCGGGGTAAGGCTTGGACGGCGACCATCAACACCTCCGGCCTCCAGGCATTTCGGGGCACAATCGAAGCAACATGTCCAAGGCAACCGACCTCGCTCCGCTGATCTCGGTGATCACACCGACGCACAATCGCCGCAGCAAGGTGGTGCGCGCCGTGGAGAGCGTGCTGGCGCAGAATTTTCCCCGGTTCGAACACATTGTCGTCGATGACGGCTCGACCGACGGTACGGCAGCCGCACTTGCCGAAATCCGCGATCCACGGCTGATCTATGTTGGCTCGAAATGGCGCGGCGCCAATGCCGCCCGCAATGCCGGCATCGAGCGGGCGCAGGCGCCGGTGGTGACATTCCTCGATTCCGACGACGTCTATTTGCCGGATCGCCTGGCGCGGACGCTGGAGCAGTTCGACAACAATCCCTCGCTCGAAGTGCTGATCAGTTCCTTCGTGTCGCTGAAGGGCAATCGCCGCACCAACTGCGTCAACCGCGAAGCGCTGCTGAGCCGCGACTCGCTGGAGCGGGCCCTTGTCGCGCAGACCATCTTCATTGCCGGGTCGGCAATCACCGCCCGGCGCGAGTCGCTGCTGGCCATCGGCGGCTACGACAGTGACGTCACGCGCATGCAGGATCGCGAATTGTTGCTGCGCTTTGCCCGTCGCAGCGGCGCGCAGCTGTCCGAAGTGATCGACTGGAAAAAGTACAACTCGGAGAATTCGATCTCCGGTCGCCGGGACGGCTATGTCGAAGCCTATGCGAGCTTGATCGACAAGCACCCCTATATCGCCGACCGCTACCCCTACATTCCGCCTTACATGATCGCCCGGCAGCTCATCGCCGATGCACTCAAGGGCAGGGTTTCGCAGGCGTTCTCCGGCTATATGGCCAACCGGTCGTCGAAGGCGCTTGGCTATTCGCTGCCGCAGCTGTTGCGTGGCTATGTCGGCGGCCGGCGCTGGCGCCGCGATCTCTATGCCGAATTTCGCGACAAATACGGTGCACGGCCGGCCTGAAGTTTGCCGACAAGCCGCGCAGCGGCTTTCCCCTCCGAACTGCCTCAAACCTCATTTGTCGAGTTCCGGCAGATATGGATCGGAATATAGCCGCCGGTCGCGTTCGCCCTGCAGGCAGTCCATGGGTGCGGCGGCATCGATCGGGACCACGGTCGCATCGGCGATGCCGCTCACCTCCAGGATCAACTTGCGGCGTATGGCGGTGGCGAATTCCGAGGCCGCATAGATCGGCAACACGAAGGAGCCGGGCCCACCGGTGACGCAGTCGTCATAATACTGGTCGAGATGGCTGAAGGTCGGCGACGGGCTGATCAGGATCGGCAGGCCGTTGATGACGATGCCCTTGGCCACCGCCGCATCGCGTGTCGTGGCGACGGGCAGCCCGGTGTTGTTGGGACCGTCGCCGGAAATGTCGATGACGCTGCGTGGCGCATCGAACCCCGTGCCCTCGAACAGCCCGGCGCCGAAGGCAAGCGCACCGGAAATCGAGGTGCCGCGAAAGCTGCGGAACGGCCGCGCTTCTATTCTGTCGGCGAAGGCGTTGGCGCTCTCTGCGCTGTCGATCACCTGCCAGGCGATGACGCCATCCTCGCGCACGACGCCCGCCCATTCGAAATAGGCAAGCGCGATGCGCCCGGTGGTTCCCGAGCGCACGGCCTTGATGAAATCGGGATGCCTGAGCGCCTCGACATAGCCAGCGCGCTGCAGCGCGAACTCCCTCTCGTCCATCGACTGTGAGATGTCGACGGCCAGCACCAGTTCGACATCCACGGCAACGGCCGGGGCAGCCACGGGCGTGGTGCAGGCAAGGCAAGCTAACAGACTGAACGCGTCGAGCATGGCCGCACCACCGATATTTCGATCCGTGATCTTCGCCGCGATCGCGGCGAAATAAAGCCCCTTCTACTTCTTTCGCCGCACGGCCGCTTTCGGCGGCGGGTCGATGGCGCCGGTCCTGACTCGGGCGGGTTTCAGTGGCGCAGCACCCGTATCCTTCACGATGTTCAATGCGCGTGGAAAGAAATGATCATTGTGCAGTCCGCGCCCGATGTTGAGGATCGCGGTTTCCGGCAGGCGTTTCTCCAGCATGGACAGCACCCTTCGCAGCGAAGGACCATCGAACGCGTCCATCGCTTCGTCGATGATCACCCATTTCGGCTGCCGCAAGGCGAGCCTGGCGAAGGCCAGCGAGCGCTGTTCGTCATCGTTGAGTTCACGCTCCCAGCGTGCGGAACGGTCGAGCGAGGATGACAGCCGCTCGAGGCCGACCTCGGCCAGCACCGCCCCAAAATCAGCATCGCCAGCCGGCGCCGAGCCATTCGGATGCAGCACTTCGCGTAACGTGCCGGCAGGAAAATACGGAACACGCGGCACGAAAATCGGCGTTTCTCCGGCCGGCAAGCCGATCCGCCCGCTGCCCCAGGGCCAAAGGCCGGCAATGGCGCGGAAGAACAATGTCTTGCCGGCGCCTGGGTCGCCGGTGATCATGACGCGCTCACCGGGATGGATCTCGACATGGCTGTCTGAAAGTTTGGTGCAGCCCTCCGGCGAGGCCACTTGGAGCTTCTCGAAGGTCAGGCTGCCATTGGCGTTATCGCCGAATTCGATGCGCTTTTCCTTGTCGTGCAACACATCGGTTTCATCGAGCGCAATGCGGAAGTCGGCAACGCGCATCAGCGTGGCGCGCCAGTCGGCGATGCCGCCGATATTGTTGATGAACCAGCGCAGCGACGAGTGCACCTGGTTGAAGGCGCCGACCGCCATCATCAACCCGCCAAAGCTGATATCGCCTGAAAAATAGACCGGCGATGCCACAAGGATCGGCGCCACCACGGTGATCCAGCCATAGGTATCGGTCACCCAGGACAGGTTGATCTGCGCTTTGTAGATGTTTCGCATCGCGCCCAGCACCGTGCCAAGGTCGATTTCGAGCCGTCTCTTGGCATCGGCTTCGCCGCGATAGAGCGCGATGGCGTCGACATTCTCGTTGACGCGCACCATCCCGGAACGCAGCTCGGCCTCGCGGGTGTAGCGGTCGCTGTTGAGGCGGATCAGCGGCCGCCCGACCAGCCAGCTCAGCCAGGAGGCGATGCCGGCATAGAGGAACGCGGCCCAGACCATGTAGCCCGGTATCGCCAGCGACCAGCCGTTGATGTGGAAGACGAAGCCCGACGAGAGTTGCCAAAGCACGCCGACGAACGACACCAGCAGGATGAAGGATTGCAGCAGGCCGACGCCGAGGTCCGTCGACAGATCGGACAGATGCGCAGCATCCTGCTGCATGCGCTGGTCGGGATTGACGCCGATGGCGCCGGCATTGGCGAGCCGGAAGGCCCGCGCCGGCCGCATCCATTGGTCGATCAGGTCGAGCGTCAGCGCCTCGCGCAGCTTCAGCCGGATCATCTGGTTGAGCCAGGTCTGAGCGATGTTGAGCAGCAGCAGCGTGCCGGCAATCACGGCAAAGATCATCAGCTGATGCAGGAAGGCCGCCATGTCGCGACGCGCCAGCGCATCGTAGAAAGGCTGGTTCCAGCGGTTGAGCAGAACCTGGCCGATCGACGTCGCGACGATGACCGCCATAATGCCGACCGACGTCCAGACCAGCCACTTGCGCACCGGTGAGCCTATCAGCGCCCGTTTTATCGTCGCCACCTGATCGCGCAGGCTGCTGGCTTCGACGGTTACCGGCTGAGCGGTGGCGGACTTGTCCGGTTGATCAGCCATGCACGAGGTCCTTGCGTTCAGAAGCGTTGCTGAAACCAGATGGAGAGACTTGAAGGCATCCGCCGCTCAAACGGACCGCGAATGCATCTGCGACAGATAGGTGGGAAAAACCCACGCAACACCAGTTTTCATGATGATCACGAAGGTGTCACCTGACGCGTCGTCGATGTCACCCCTTCCGCCCGGCGGCCAAGCCGCGTCGCACCGTGCGGTGACAGTACCGGCACGAAGACACGGCGCGAGGCGCGCTGCGCGACCGGCACGCCCTGATAGAGCCGCTTCTGCGCCTCGACCACGATGACGCCGGAAAAGATCGGCCAGAACCGCCGGCCGGCGCGCTCCAGCACATTGTGGAACCGCATCATGAAGCGCCGCGGCGATGGCGGGAAGAACAGCGCGTCGGACCAGGAAGCCGGTGTGAAATTCGCCTCGCGCAGCAATTCTGTCAGCTGGCCGCGCGAGAACGGCCGGCCATTGCCGAACGGCGTGTGCTCGAACCGCGCCCAGACACCGCGCCGGTTGGGCACGACGATGACGACGCGCCCTGCCGGCGACAGCACCCGCCAGATCTCGTTCAGCGTCTCGCGCGGGTTTTCGACATGTTCGAGCGAATGCACGAGCAGCATGCGGTCGATGCAGGAATCGACCAGCGGCAATTCCTCGTCGAAGACCAGCGCCGTAGCCGTCGGCCCGTTCGCCGGCCAGACGACGGCGCCTTGCGTAGCAGGCATGAAGGCAAACACCCGCTCGGCATCGGTGCCGAACCGCTCCAGCCACGGCAAGGTATAGCCGAGCCCGACCAGCCGCTCATTGGGCACTGTTGCCCATATTGAGGACAGCGCCATGGTGATCGAGCGTTCAGCCAGGCGGCCGAGCGTGGTCGAATAGAAGGAGCGGAGATCGACGATATCGGAATGCATGCGCGGGACGGTAGCTGCGATGCCGCCCAAGTTCAACAAAGCCGGCACGTTCTGCAAAGCTAGAGTGACATCGGCGGCCAAGCGCCCTATGTCTGCGCCAACAGATGGAGAGATGCCAATGCCCGTCGAAATCGAACAGTTCATGTGCCGCAGCGACAATTTCGGCGTGCTGGTGCATGACCCGAAAAGCGGCGAGACCGCCATTATCGACGCGCCCGAAGAAGCGCCGATCATTGCCGCGATCGAGCGTACCGGCTGGAAGCCGACGATGATCCTGACCACCCACCACCATGTCGACCATGTCGAGGCCAATCTGGCGCTGAAGGAGCGCTTCAAGCTGCGCATCGTCGGACCGGAGGCTGAAAAGGAAAAGATCCCCGGCATCGACGAGACCGTCGGGCAAGGCTCGGTCGTCCATCTCGGCGGCGAGCGGATCGATGTCATCGCCACGCCCGGCCACACTGCGGGCCATGTCTCCTATCATTTTCCGGCCTCGAAAGTGGCGTTCACCGCCGACACTTTGTTCGCGCTCGGCTGCGGCCGGCTGTTCGAATGCAAGCCGCCGGTGATGTATGAGTCGCTGAAGAAGCTCGCCGCACTCCCGGCGGACACGGTCATCTATTGCGGCCATGAGTATACGCTTTCGAACGCCCGCTTTGCGTTGACCGTCGACCCGACCAATTCGGCGCTGAAAGAACGCGCCGCCAAGATCGAGACCCTGCGCGCCGACAACAAGGCGACGCTGCCGACCACGATCGGCGAGGAATTGTCGACCAATCCGTTCCTGCGCTGGCACGACCCGGCGATCCGCAAGCATCTCCGTATGGAGGAGGCCTCCGACGCCGAAGTGTTCGCGGAAATCCGCAAGCGCAAGGACAATTTCTGAGCATCGTTCCGGGATCAGCCATGACCAGCGCCGCTGAAATCATCGCCATGCTCGGCCTAAAGCCGCATCCGGAAGGCGGCTGGTATGCCGAGACCTTTCGCGACGACGCGGGTGGCGCGCGCGGCCATTCGACGGCGATCTATTTCCTCCTCGAACAGGACCAGATTTCGGAATGGCACCGGGTCAAGGACGCGGCCGAGGTCTGGCACTTCCATGCCGGAGCACCGCTGGCGCTGTCAATCTGGGAGGAAGGCAGTCCAAAGGTTAACCAGGTGATCGAGCAGGTGCTCGGCATTGAACTTGCGGCGGGCGAGCGGCCGCAGATCGTCGTGCCGGCCGGCTGGTGGCAATCGGCGCGCAGCCTCGGCGAATGGACGTTGGTCGGCTGCACCGTGGCGCCGGGCTTCGACTTCGCCGCGTTTGAAATGGCCGAGCCGGGCTGGCAGCCTTAGGCCAGAAGAAAACCAAGAGTTATGCAGAGCTGGGCGGCGTAGTACAGCACCCAGACCGCATAACGGATGCCGGCGCGATAGGGTGCTATTGCCGGAACCAGGAATTTCTCCGCGGCAAGCAGCCCGTCCGATGCCATGAACATAACAGCGCCGCCGATGACCCACGGATTGTCGAGCGTCAACGCCGAGATGCCCATCGCCAGAATGGCCGCGATATAGACGGCGATCGGCACCCGCAGGCCGGGACTGACACGGCGCCAGAGTGCTGCCAGCATGACGACTGCGAAGGCCGCCATGGCCAGCGCGATGGCGCCGCGCCATGTCTCGGTGCTGAGCACATCCAGCCCGCCGCCGCCGCGCAGGAAGAGCGGCACATAGAGGACATGCGCCGCAAGGAAGCTGGCCAGCCCGCCGAGGAAGGCCTTTTCGCCGTCACGCGACAGGAAGGCATCGCCGACGCCGCTGAGCAGCAGTGCGACGACGAGCAACAGCGGCCCACCTTGCATGAAGGCGAGTGCCGCAAGCATGGCCACGGCCAGCGTCTTTGCCGCCGAGCGGGCCAGCGTCGGCCGCATATCCAGGGTGAAGGCGTAGATCACTGCCGCCACCAGCGAAAAAATCAATGTTGCATTGGCGTTGGCGTCGATGCCGCCGGCAAACGGCATCGTCATGCGCTTGCCCCACCCGTTGCCGCCTTGCGCAGGAACAACGATTTCGCGGCCAGTGCCGCGCCGCCGGTGATCAGCACGCAGGCCGCCAGGATACGCAGCGACGGCTCGGCAACGCCCGCCGCGATCAGCACCAATGTCGACAGCAGTGGCGCCGCATAGCTTGCCGCGCCGAGCACCTGGATGTTGCCGCGCTTTACGCCGATATCCCAGGCGTAGAAGGCCGCGCCCACCGGCATCAACCCCAAACCAAGCACCGCCAGCCACTGGCCGGGACCATCGGGCAGCACCGTCTGTTCCAGCAGAAGATGGCAG